>NZ_CP081966.1:0-300000 GCF_019823065.1 Pseudomonas mosselii | reverse complement strand
CACATCTTCCTCGGTGATGCCGGTCAGCGCCTTGAGTGGCCGCAGGTCGAAGATGCACTCATGGGCCACCCGCTGGTTGCGCCCACGGTAGAGCACCGGGAAGGCATCGCGCAGTTGGCTGGCCAGGTAGTTGGCGGACAGGATCGCCACCTCGCTGGCATCGGCCAGTTGCGGCCCCATCATGGCGATGTACATCCAGCTGATCGGCAGGATGCTGGCACTGCCCCAGGGCGCCGCGCTCACCGCGCTGTTGGTCGGCTCCAACCCCGGCACCGGCACCACCGGGTGGCTGGCGACGAACGGCTTGAGGTGGGCGCGAATGCCGATCGGCCCCATGCCCGGGCCACCACCGCCATGGGGGATGCAGAAGGTCTTGTGCAGGTTCATGTGCGAGACGTCGGCACCGATGTCCGCCGGTCGCGCCAGCCCGACCTGGGCATTGAGGTTGGCGCCGTCCATGTACACCTGCCCGCCATGCTGGTGCACCACCTCGCAGATCTCGCGGATCCCCTCCTCGTACACGCCGTGGGTGGAGGGGTAGGTCACCATCAGGCATGACAGCCGCTCGCCGGCGGCCCGGGCCTTGGCCTTGAGGTCGTCGAGATCGACGTTGCCGTCTTCGTCGCACTCCACGATCACCACCTCCATGCCGGCCATCTGCGCCGATGCCGGGTTGGTGCCATGGGCCGAGGACGGAATCAGGCACAAGGTGCGCCCGGGCTGGTGGCGGCTGCGGTGGTAACGGGTGATGGCCATGAGCCCGGCATATTCGCCCTGGGCACCGGAGTTGGGCTGCATACAGATGGCGTCAAAGCCGGTGATCGCGCACAACCAGCTTTCCAGCTCGTCGATCATCGCCTTGTAGCCTTGCACCTGGGCGGCCGGGGCGAAGGGATGCGGCAGGGCGAACTCCGGCCAGGTGATGGGGATCATCTCGCTGCTGGCATTGAGCTTCATGGTGCACGAGCCCAGCGGAATCATCGACTGGTTCAGCGCCAGGTCCTTGTTCTCCAGCTGCTTGAGGTAGCGCAGCATCTCGGTTTCGCTGTGGTGCAGGTTGAACACCGGATGCCCGAGGATTGGCGTACGGCGCATCAGCGCCCCAGGGATGCCTTCGAGCAGCGCCTGCTGGTCGAGCGTGGCGATGTCCAGGCCATGGTCGACGCCGAGGAAGATATCCAGCAGCTTGAGCACCGTGGCTTCGTTGCAGGTTTCGTCCAGGCTCACGCCCAGGTGCCCGCGCCCGAGGATGCGCAGGTTGATGCGGGCGGCCTCGGCGCTCTCGATGATCGCCGCCTGGGTACCGCCGACATCCAGGGTCAGAGTGTCGAAAAAGTGCTGATTGAGGCGCTTGATGCCCTTCGCCTCGAGGCCGGCGGCAAGGATGAAGGTCAGCCGGTGCACCCGCTGAGCGATGCGCTGCAGGCCCTCGGGGCCGTGGTAGACGGCGTAGAAGCCGGCGATGTTGGCCAGCAGCACCTGGGCTGTGCAGATATTGGAATTGGCCTTCTCCCGGCGAATGTGCTGCTCGCGAGTCTGCAGGGCCATGCGCAGCGCGGTGTTGCCGCGGGCATCGCGGGACACCCCGATGATGCGCCCGGGCATGGCCCGCTTGTAGTCGTCGCGGCAGGCGAAATAGGCCGCATGCGGCCCACCGTAGCCCATCGGCACGCCAAAGCGCTGGGTCGAGCCGAGCACCACGTCGGCTCCCAGTTCGCCCGGCGGCGTGAGCACCACCAGGCTGAGGATATCGGCGGCGACGCAGGCCAGGGCCTGCTGGGCGTGCAACTGGTCGATCAGCGGGCGCAGGTCGCGCACCTCGCCATGGGTGTCCGGGTACTGCAGCAACGCCCCGAACACCTTGTGCTTGGCCAGGTTATCCACAGAATCGATGATCAGATCGAAACCGAAGCCCTCGGCCCGGGTCTTGAGCACCGACAGGGTCTGCGGGTGGCAGTGCTCGTCGGCGAAGAAGGCGTTGCTCTTGCTGCGCGCCACGCGCCTGGCCATGGCCATGGCCTCGGCGGCGGCGGTGGCCTCGTCGAGCAACGAGGCATTGGCCAGGGCCAGGCCGGTGAGGTCGATGACCATCTGCTGGTAGTTCAGCAGCGCCTCCAGGCGCCCCTGGGCGATCTCCGGCTGATAGGGCGTGTAGGCGGTGTACCAGCCGGGATTCTCCAGCACGTTGCGCAGAATGACGGTGGGGGTGATGGTCGCGTGATAGCCCATGCCGATCAGGCTTGTCCACAGCTGGTTCTGCGCGGCATGGCCCACCAGCCTGGCCAGCGCGGCCTGCTCATCGAGAGCCGGCGGCAGGTCCAGCGGGCGGTTGAAGCGGATGCCCGGCGGCACCGTCTGCTCGATCAGCTCGCTGCGGCTGGCGACGCCGAGGGCATCGAGCATGGCCTGCTGCTCCTGGGCATCGGGCCCCAGGTGGCGGCGCAGGAAGGGGTTGGGCTCTTGCAGTTGATGCAGGGATGGCGACTGGGACATGGCGACGATCTCTTCCTGGACCAGTTCTCATGGGAGACTTACAAGTCTAGGAAGGATTGCCGGATGTGCGGGGATTATTGCATTGGCCGTGCAGGCCTCATCGCGGGGCAAGCCCTCCCCCACGATGAGGCCAGTCCTGTCACTCGCCGATCAGGGCTGCGTAACCAGCGGCATCCAGCAGCTTGCCCAGCTCAGCCGGGTTGCTTGGCTTGAGCTTGAAGATCCACGACTCGTAGGGTTCTTCGTTGAGCAGCTCCGGGCTATCGGCCAGTTCTTCGTTGACCGCGATCACCTCGCCGCTTACCGGTGCGTAGATGTCCGACGCAGCCTTGACCGACTCGACCACGCCAGCGGCGTCGCCAGCAGCGAACACCTTGCCGACTTCGGCCAGCTCGACGAACACCACGTCACCCAGGGCTTCCTGGGCGTGGTCGCTGATACCCACGGTCACTGTGCCATCGGCTTCCAGGCGGGCCCATTCATGGCTTTCGGCAAAACGCAGGTCGGCGGGGATATTGCTCATGTCTTGTCTTCCTCGATTGGGTCAGCGGTCGGCCCGCCATTTGAGTGTTCAGATCAGGATCTTGCCATGGCGCACGAAGGTCGGCTTGACCACCCGCACCGGGTACCACTTGCCGCGGATCTCCACTTCGGCACGGTCGCCGGTGGCCATGGGCACGCGGGCCAAGGCAATGGATTTGCTCAGCGTAGGCGAGAAACTACCACTGGTGATCTCTCCTTCGCCAATCCCGGATACACGGACCACCTGGTGGGCACGCAGTACTCCGCGCTCCTCGAGCACCAGGCCGACCAGTTTTTCCTTCACGCCCTGCTCGATTTCCGCCAGCAGGCCGGCACGGCCGATGAACTCGCGGCTTGCCGGCTCCCAGGCGACGCTCCAGCCCAGGTTGGAGGTCAGCGGGGTATGGGCTTCGTCGATGTCCTGGCCGTACAGGTTCATGCCGGCCTCCAGGCGCAGGGTGTCACGCGCGCCCAGGCCGCTCGGGGCGATACCGGCGCCGACCAGGTCGTTGAAGAACGCCGGGGCCTGCTCGCCGGGAAGGATGATCTCCAGGCCGTCCTCGCCGGTGTAACCGGTGCGGGCGATGAACCAGTCACCGTCGGCGAGGCCTTCGAAGGGGCGCAGTTCGCGAATCAGCGCGGCACGCGAGGCGCTGAGCAGGGCGGCGACCTTTTCCCGGGCATGGGGGCCCTGGATGGCGAGGATGGCCAGTTCGGGGCGAACTTTGAAGCCAACCTTGAATCCTTCGCTCTGCGCTTGCAGCCAGGCCAGTACCTTGTCGCGGGTGGCGGCGTTGGCCACCAGGCGATAGCCGTCCTCGGTGCGGTAGGCGATCAGGTCGTCGATCACCCCGCCATCGGCGTTGAGCAAAGGGCTGTAGAGGGCCTTGCCGGGGCTTTCCAGACGCGTCACGTCATTGGCCAGCAGGTGTTGCAGCCAGGGCGTGGCGGCGCAACCTTCGATATCGATGACGGTCATATGGGAGACATCGAAGACCCCGCAGTCGCTGCGCACCTGGTGGTGCTCCTCGACTTGCGAGCCGTAATGCAGGGGCATGTCCCATCCGCCGAAATCGACCGTCTTGGCGCCGAGCGCCAGGTGCAGGTCATACAGAGGCGTACGCTGTCCCATGGGTTTCTCCTTCCGGGCGTGGCGAGGCGGCGGCGGTCGGCGATGTTCAGGCATCACCTGTTCTTGTAGGACCCGTCGCTGCGAATGCCGCGCATTGTAGCCGCAAGGAAGCGGCGTGACACCCTCAGCGCGGGTGTCCCGGACGATGGGCCGAGCGACGGATCAGGCCGATCACCGGCAGCAGACCGACCAGCACCAGAGTCAGGGCCGGCAGCGAGGCCCGTGCCCATTCGCCCTCGCTGGTCATCTCGAACACCCTCACGGCCAGGGTGTCCCAGCCGAACGGGCGCATCAGCAAGGTCGCCGGCATCTCCTTCAACACGTCGACGAACACCAGCAGGGCGGCGCTGAGCGCACCGGGCACCAGCAGCGGCAGATACACCTTGAAAAACAATCCCGGCCCGGCGACCCCGAGGCTGCGTGACGCCTCCGGCAACGACGGGCGGATCCGCTCCAGGCTGCTTTCCAGCGGGCCATAGGCCACGGCGATGAACCGCACCAGGTAGGCCAGCAGCAGGGCCGACAGGCTGCCCAGCAACAATGGCTTGCCCGCCCCGCCCAACCATTGCGACAGCGGCACCACCAGCTGGTTGTCCAGGTAGCTGAACGCCAGCATGATCGAAACCGCCAGCACCGAACCCGGCAAGGCATAGCCGAGATTGGCCAGGCCGACCCCGGCGCGGATGGCCGTGGTCGGTGCCTGGCGCCGGGCGAAGGCCATCAGCATGGCCACGCTGACCGTGATCAGCGCCGCCATGGCGCCGAGATACAGGGTGTGCATGACCAGGCCGAGGTAGCGCTCGTCCAGATCATGCCGGCCCCGCTGCCAGAACCACGCCAGCAACTGCAGCATCGGGATGACGAAGGCGCAGGCGAACACCAACAGGCACCAGCCGCTGGCGGCCAGGGCCTTGATGCCCCGCAAGTGATACAGCGCCTGGCCCCGTGGTCGCTCGTTGCCACTGCGGCTGGCGCCCCGGGCACGGCGCTCGCCATACAGCACCAGCATCACCGCCAGCAGCAGCAGGCTGGCCAGCTGCGCCGCGCTGGACAGGCTGAAGAAGCCGTACCAGGTCTTGTAGATGGCGGTGGTGAAGGTGTCGAAGTTGAACACCGCCACCGCGCCGAAGTCGGCCAGGGTCTCCATCAGTGCCAGGGCGATGCCGGCGCCGATGGCCGGGCGCGCCATGGGCAGGGCCACCCGCCAGAACGCCTGCAACGGCGACAGCCCGAGCACCCGCGCGGCCTCCATCAGGCCCTTGCCCTGGGCCAGGAACGCGGTGCGCGCCAGCAGGTAAACGTAGGGATAGAACACCAGCACCAATACTGTGATCACCCCGCCGGTGGAACGTACCCGCGGCAGGCGCATGGGCCCGAACACCTCGCGCAGCGCCGTCTGCACGGGGCCTGCGAAGTCCAGCAGGCCGACGAAGACAAACGCCAGGACATAGGCCGGAATCGCGAACGGCAGCATCAACGCCCAGTCCAGCCAGCGCCGACCGGGGAATTCACAGAGGCTGGTCAGCCAGGCCAGGCTCACCCCCAGCACGGTCACGCCAGCGCCAACGCCGACCACCAGCGTGAAGGTGTTACCCAGCAGGCGGCCCATCTGGGTGTCGAGCAGGTGCGACCAGATCTGCATATCGACCGATTGCCAGGACAGCAGCAGGACACTCAGCGGGAGCAGGACCAGGGCGGCGGTCAGGGAGACCGGCAGGTACCAGCGGCGTTGGGGGGTGTGAGGCAAATCGAAGGTCTCGATGACTGGGCGATAGCATCGCGGGGCAAGCCCGCCCCCACGTCTGCATGGTTCGTGGGAGCGGGCTTGCCCCGCGATTGGTTCTCAAGGATAAGGCGACAGGCTCAGTTCCAGCCAGCCCGGTCCATCAAACGAATGGCTTCGGCCTGGCGCTTGCCGGCGACTTCCACCGGAATGCTGTCGGCCTTGAAGCTGCCCCAGGCCGCGACTTCCGCAGAAGGCTTGACCTTCGAATTGGCCGGGAACTCCTGGTTGATGTCGGCGAACAGCTTCTGCGCCTCTTCGCCGGTCATCCACTCCACCAGTTTCTTCGCCGCTTCCGGATGCGGTGCGTGCTTGGTCAGGCCGATGCCCGACAGGTTGACGTGCACGCCGCGATCAGCCTGGTTGGGCCAGAACAGCTTAACCGGCAGGTCGGGCTTCTCCTTGTGCAGGCGCCCGTAGTAGTAGGTGTTGACGATGCCCACGTCGCACTGGCCGGCGGCAATGGCCTGGAGCACCGCGGTGTCGTCGGAGAACACATCGGTGGACAGGTTGTTGACCCAGCCCTTGATCAGCTTCTCGGTCTCGGCCTCGCCGTGGTTTTCGATCAGCGTGGCGGTCAGCGACTGGTTGTAGACCTTCTTCGCCGTGCGCAGGCACAGGCGGCCCTCCCAGTGCTTGTCGGCCAGAGCCTCGTAGGTGGTCAGCTCCGCCGGTTTGACCCGGTCGGTGGAGTAGGCGATGGTCCGCGCGCGCAGGCTCAGGCCAGTCCAGTCATGGGACGAGGCACGGTACTGCGGCGGGATATTCTGGTCGATGACCGCCGACTTGATCGGCTGCAGGATGCCCATCTGTTCGGCCTGCCAGAGGTTGCCGGCATCGACGGTGAGCAGCAGGTCGGCCACGCCGTTCTCGCCCTCGGCCTTGATGCGCTGCATCAACGGAGCTTCCTTGTCGGTGATGAACTTGATCTTGACGCCGGTCTTGGCGGTATAGGCGTCGAACACCGGTTTGATCAGCTCGTCGATGCGCGAGGAGTACACCACCACCTCATCGGCCGCCTGGGCGGTGCCGCCGAAGAGAGTAAGGGCCAGGGCGGCCATTAGGGGCTTGCGGGGCAACATCGGGGGACTCCTCGCTGGGTTGAGAGGTGTAAATGGTAGTGAATCCCATTTTCCTGCTCATCTGCTTAGCCGTTACCGGATGTTGCAAAGGGCCGCTGCGCAGTCCTTTCGCCGGCAAGCCGGCTCCCACAATGTCAGCGGCCCAGCGATATCAGGCCCTGGCCAGCGCCGGCAGATCTCCGGACAACCCCAGCGCCTGGCGCACGAACAGCGCCTTGGCCTCGGGCATCTGCTCAACCAGCTTCAAGCCGCTGTTGCGCAACCAGCGCAAGGGCAGCGGATTGGCCTGGAACAACCGCTCGAAGCCTTCCATCACCGCCATCAACGCCAGGTTGTGCGGCATGCGTCGCCGCTCGAAACGGCTCAGCACCTTCACATCGGCCAGGCGCTCGCCACGCTCGCAGGCGCGGACCAGTTCCTCGGCCAGCACCGCGGCATCGAGAAAGCCCAGGTTGACCCCCTGCCCGGCCAACGGGTGAATGGTGTGGGCGGCATCGCCGATCAGCGCCAGCCCCTCCTCCACGTAGCGCTTGGCATGGCGCTGGCGCAGCGGCACGCAGACCCGCGGATCCGCCTCCAGCACATCGCCCAGACGCCCCTCGAACGCCCGTTCCAGTGCCTGGCGGAAGCTCGCGTCGTCCATCGCCATGGCCTGCTCGGCCTGCTCCGGGGTGGTCGACCAGACGATCGAGCACCAGTCCTGGCGACCATCGCGGCTGAGCGGCAGGAATGCCAGCGGGCCTTCGTCGGTGAAACGCTGCCAGGCCGTGGCCCGGTGCGCCTCGCTGCAGCGCACGCTGGTGACGATGGCGTGGTGCAGGTAATCCCATTCACGGGTCGCGCAGCCGGCCAGGCGGCGTACCGCCGAGTTGGCGCCATCGGCTGCGATCACCAGCGGCGCGCGCAGCTTGCGGCCATCGGCCAGGGTCAGCAGCCACTCATCGCCGGAGCGGCGCAGCTGCTCCAGGCGGGCGTTGGCCAGCAGCCCGACATCGCTGTCGTGCAGGCGCTCCAGCAGGCCGTCCTGGACCACGCGGTTCTCGACGATGTGACCCAGCACCTCGGCATGCACGCTGGCCGCGGAGAAATGGATCTCGCCAGTGCCGCTACCGTCCCAGACGTGCATGTCCGAATACGGCGAGACACGGCGACGGGCGATGCCGTCCCAGGCCCCGAGGCGCTCGAGAATGCGCTGGCTGGCCGCCGACAGGGCGCTGACCCGCGGCTCGAAAGGTGCCTCGCCGTCAAACGGCTTGACCGTCATCGGCCCGCCGTCGAGCAGGAGCACCTCCAGGCCACTGTGGCGCAAGGCCAAGGCCAGGGCACTGCCGACCATACCGGCACCGACAATCAACAGATCTGCGCGCATTTCCATGCCTTACGCCTGCCTCGCTTGCGGCTTGAGCCGCACGTATAGGGTTTTGTCGACCCGCGCCACCAGCTCGCCGGCACCGTCACGGATCTCCACCTGCAGCCGGGGCAGGTACTTCTTGCCGCTGGCGGTCTGCTGGCGGATCTCGTCCAGCAGCGCGTCGTCGACGTGGAACTCGGCATACACCGGGCCCTTGCCCGGCGAGATGAAATCGATGCTGGCGGCCTTGTCCCAGACGATGTACTCGCGCCCCAGTTGCTCGATCAGCAGCAGCATGTAGAACGGGTCGACCATCGCGTACAGGCTGCCGCCGAACTGGGTGCCGACGTAGTTGCGATTCCACCGCGTCAGCTTCATGCGCACCTTGACGCTGCGCATGTCCGGGCTGATTTGCTGGATATGGATGCCGGCGCCCAGGTAGGGCGGGTAGAAGTTCAGCAGCCAGCGCAGCATCCGCGCCCGCCGTGCGAGCCTGCGCGCCGCGCTCATGGGCGACCTCGCGGGTCGGGGCGCGTGCCCAGGCCCATGGCCTGGCGGGCGAACCAGCTTTTCGCCGGCGGCAGCAGGTCCAGGCCGAGCAGGCCGAGGTTGCGCCCGGCAGCCAGCAATGGCTGGCTGCTGCCGAACAGGCGGGTGACCTGGTCGGAGAAGCCGATGGTCAGGGCCTGGTCGAGGCGCTGGCGCTGGTGGTATGCCTGCAGCGTGGCCAGGTCGCCCGGCAACGCCGGGCCGGCCAGCAGGGCGTCCGCCAGCGACTGCACGTCGCGCAGCGACAGGTTGAAGCCCTGGCCGGCGATCGGGTGCAGGCTGTGGGCGGCGTTGCCCAGCACCACCAGGTGCGGGCGTACCTGCTCCTCGGCCTCGACCAGCGACAGCGGATAGAGATGGCGGGCACCGACCTGGCGCAAGGCGCCGAGGCGGTAACCGAAGGCCTCCTGCAGCTCGCGCAGGAAGCTGCGCTCGTCGAGCTCGGCCAACCGCCTGGCGTCCATCCCCTGGCGGGTCCAGACCAGCGCGCAGCGGTTGTCCGCCAGCGGCAGCAAGGCCATCGGCCCTTGTTCGGTGAAGCGCTCGAACGCCTGGCCGGCGTGGGCTTCGCCCGGGGTGATGTTGGCGATCAGCGCGCTCTGGTCATAGGGCGTGTTGCGCACATGGATGCCCAGTTGCTCGCGCAGGCCCGAACGACCACCGTCGGCCAGCACTGCCAGGTCGCATTCCAGCGACGTGTCGTCATCCAGCTGCAAGCGATAGCCGCCGGCAATAGCCTGCATCGCCTGCACCTGCGCCGGGCAACGCCAGCTGATCACTTCGTCGTCGATGGCCTGCCACAGGCACTGGCCAAGCCAGGCGTTCTCCACCACGTAGCCGAGAGCCGGCACGCCTTCTTCCAGGGCGTCCAGGCGGGTGGCGCCGAAGCGGCCGCGGTCGGACACCTGGATCTGTCGGATCGGCTCGGCGCGGCGGCTGATGGTCTGCCACAACCCCAGGCGCTCGTAGATCTGCCGGGTGCCGTAGGACAGCGCCGAGGAACGTGCGTCATAGCTGGGCTGGAAACTGTCGCCGGGCGCGAACGGCTCGATCAGCAGGATCTTCCAGCCACGGGCCTTGGCCGCGCCCTGCAGCGTCAGGGCCAGGCTCGCGCCGACCAGGCCGCCACCGATGATCGCCAGGTTGACTCGGTTCATGCGGCGTCCTTGCGGGCGTCTCGCATCAGCGCCTCGATCTCGGCGACCGTGCGTGGCACGCCTGAAGTCAGGATTTCACAGCCTTGTCTGGTCACCACCACGTCGTCCTCGATCCTTACCCCGATGCCGCGCCATTTCTTCGCCACCGCCTGGTTGTCGGCAGCGATGTAAATGCCAGGCTCGACGGTCAGCGCCATGCCCGGCTCGAGCACGCGCCACTGGCCACCGACCTTGTATTCGCCCACGTCGTGCACATCCATGCCCAGCCAGTGTCCGGCGCGGTGCATGTAGAAGGCGCGGTAGGCCTCGCTGTCGATCAATGCCTGCACCTCGCCCTTGAGCAGCCCCAGCGCCACCAACCCTTCGGTAATCACCCGCACGGTCGCCTCGTGGGCGTGGTTCCAGTGCTTGCCCGGGGCGATCTCGGCGAACGCCGCGGCCTGGGCCGCGAGCACCAGCTCATAGATGGCTTTCTGTTCCGGCGAGAACCGCCCGCTGACCGGGAAGGTGCGGGTGATGTCGCTGGCGTAGCAATCGATCTCGCAACCGGCGTCGATCAGGACCAGGTCGCCGTCCTTGAGCGGCGCGTCGTTCTGCTGGTAGTGCAGGATGCAGCCATTGCGCCCGGCGGCGACGATCGAGCCGTAGGCCGGCATCTTCGCCCCGCCCTTGCGGAACTCGTAGTCCAGTTCGGCTTCCAGGCTGTACTCGTGCAGTCCGGGGCGGCAGGCCTGCATGGCGCGTACGTGGGCCCGGGCGGAAATCGCCGCGGCCTCGCGCATGACCTTCACTTCCGCCGCCGATTTATACAGGCGCATGTCGTGCAGCAGATGATCCAGGGCAACGAACTCGTTCGGCGGCTGGGCGCCGAGGCGGGCCTTGGAACGGATCACGTTGATCCACTCCATCAGCCGGCGGTCGAACTCGGGGTTGCTGCCCATGTTGCTGTAGACCCGCTCGCGCCCTTCGATCAGGCCCGGCAGGATCTCGTCGATATCGCTGATGGGGAAGGCGTCGTCGGCGCCGAAATCGCGCACCGCGCCTTCCTGGCCGGCGCGCAGGCCGTCCCATTGCTCGCGTTCGGGATTGCGCTCGCGGCAGAACAATACGTACTCGCCATGCTCGCGTCCCGGAATCAGGGCGATCACCGCCTCGGGTTCAGGAAAGCCGCTCAGGTACTGGAAATCGCTGTCCTGGCGGTAGACATGCTCGACATCGCGGTTGCGGATGGCAACCGCGGCCGCCGGCAGGATGGCGATACTGTTGGGGACCATCTGCGCCATCAGCGCCTTGCGCCGACGGGCGTACTCCGCCTTGGGTATGTGGCTCATGGGCAAACGACCCCGTTCAGATCAGTGCAGCGATGGCTTTGGCGCGGGCGCTTGCGGCTTGGCCAGCTCCGTGTACAGCAGCAGCGGGGCGACGCGCAGGTACTCCATGACTTCCATGTAGTCGCTCTCGCCGTCCTCGGACTCTTCCAGCGCTTCCTGGACCTGGGAAATGGCCACCAGGTCCTGGAGCACTTCCTTGGCATCGGTGGACAGGTCCTTGCCGCCGGCGTTCAGGCCGAAACCGGTGATGAAGCCCTGGCACCACTGCCCCAGCGCGGTGGCACGGTCGGCCAGCGCGGCGTCGTCGGAAGGCAGCAGCAGGACGATGGCGACGTCCTCGCCGGTCAGCTCGGCCTTGACCATCTCTTGCAGGCCGACCAGGGCGTTGCGCACCGAGTCACCGGGCTCGGTCTCGAGCAGTTGGGCGGCGTCGGCCAGCCAGGCATCGGCATCGAAGCCGGCGCCGGCGCAGCTGCGGCCGATCAGCAGGCCATGCAGCTCGGCGGGAGTGACAGGGTGGCCATTGCTCGAAAGCAACATGGCGAAGGCGATGTAGGGCGATTGGGTATTGGGCATGGGCAGCTAGGCGCCAGACGGCGCAATGACTAGAATGGAGACCTTGTATCCTAGCACCGGCAGGCGCGCCAAGACCATCGGCACTGGCCGTCGCGCCCTTGGGGCAGGCATGATCGTCAGGCGAGTCAAGGAATCGAGTGCAATCCATGCAAGAGAACGACCTGCAAGCGCTGATGGGCCGGTTCGAGTTGCTGATCGAACGGGTCGAGCAACTAAAGCGGCAAAATGCACTCTTAGTAGCTCAGGAACGAACCTGGCGCGAGGAGCGCGCCCACCTGATCGAAAAGAACGAGATCGCCAAACGCAAGATCGAATCGATGATCCTGCGCCTCAAGGCCCTGGAGCAAGACTCATGAGTTCAAGCAATAGCGTCACCGTCCAGATCCTCGACAAGGAATACTCGATCATCTGCCCGCCCGAGGAGCGCAACAACCTGGTCGGCGCCGCCCGTTACCTGGACGGCAAGATGCGCGAGATCCGCAGCAGCGGCAAGGTGATCGGTGCCGACCGCATCGCCGTGATGGCCGCGCTGAATATCACCCACGAGCTGCTGCACCGCCAGGAACGCCCCGAAGTGACCAGCGGTGGCACCACCCGCGAGCAGGTGCGCGACCTGCTGGAGCGGGTCGACCAGGCCCTGTCCGACGATCCGGTTAGCAAAAACGACTGAGATTGGTATACTGGCGCCACTCCCTGGGGGATGCGCCAGTCGGTTATGTCCCTGAGCCGATACGCACAACCACGGGGGTTGCACGCTGGGGCAGGTGTGCATGTCCGCCCGACGGAAAGCCTTAACGCCCCCTGCAATCTCCACCTTGAACTTTCGGGTTCAAGGGCTACACCGATAGCGGTCTTGTCGGGGAGCCTGCATTCAGAACTGCCCGCCTCCAACGGCGGGCTTTTCGTTTCTTCTGGGATCGCCCGTGCCATGACCGACACCGCGCCGCTTACCCGCCCCCAGCTTCGCCGTCTCCTGCGCAACGCTCGCCGCGCCCTCACACCCGCACAGCAACGCCAGGCCGCCGAAGGCCTGTATCGCCAACTGGCGCAGGATCCGCTGTTCCGCCGCGCCCGGCATATCGCCCTGTACCTGCCCAACGACGGCGAGATCGACCCGCGCCTGCTGCTGCGCGAGGCGCACAAGCGCGGCAAGCGCGTCTACCTGCCGGTGCTGCACGCCTGGCCGCGCACGCGCATGGTGTTCCAGCGCTTCGAGGCCGGCGAGGCACTGCGCCCGAACCGGTTTCGCATCCTGGAGCCGGTGATCGAACGCAAGCGGCAACGGCCGATCTGGGCGCTGGACCTGATCCTGCTGCCGCTGGTCGGTTTCGACGAGGTGGGGGGACGCCTGGGCATGGGCGGAGGCTTCTATGACCGCAGCCTGGCCTACCAGGGCCGGCGCAAGGCGTGGAAAAAACCACTGCTGCTGGGGCTGGCGCACGAATGCCAGAAAGTGGAGCGACTCAACCAGGCGAGCTGGGATGTACCGTTGCAAGGCACGGTCTCGGACCGTGGCTGGTACCTGGCGCCCAAGTGAGGCGCGCGAAGGGGAATCAGCGGTGCTGTTGCTGCGCCGGATCGACAGGCGCCTGCTGATAGGCGGCATCTAGCTTGCGTTCCCACAAACCTTGCGCGTAACCGGTGGTGACCACGCCCAGCCCGAAGATGAACGCCAAGATCCAGAGCAGGTCCGGTTTACGTTGTTTCATTGATTGCCCCCCAAGAACAACTGTCCAGGCTCGGCGGCTTTCTTGATGGCTGCCGGAGCGTATAGCTTAAAATCGGCGCATTTTCCGACAACATGAGCCGCCAGGCAAACGTTGACGCCAACCGACTGTCGGTTTCATGCAACGAGTTATTTCAAACTTTTTCAGGAGCAGCCTCCATGGCCTACTGGCTGATGAAATCCGAGCCCGACGAGCTTTCCATCGAAGCCCTGGCACGCCTGGGCAGCGCCCGCTGGGACGGGGTGCGCAACTACCAGGCGCGCAACTTCCTGCGGGCCATGAGCGTAGGCGACGAGTTCTTCTTCTACCACTCCAGTTGCCCGCAACCGGGTATCGCCGGTATCGCCCGAATCAGCACCGCCGCCTACCCGGACCCGACCGCCCTGGATCCGCGCAGCCACTACCACGACGCCAAGGCCAGCGCCGAGAAAAACCCATGGAGCGCAGTGGATGTCGAGCATGTGCGGACGTTCCGCCAGGTACTCGGCCTGGGCCTGCTCAAGCAGCAGGCGGCGCTCGAGGAACTGCCCCTGGTGCACAAAGGCAGCCGCCTGTCGGTGATGCCGGTGAGCGCCGAGCAATGGGCCGCGATTCTCGCGCTGAGCTGATTGTGCGGCTATTGTCAGGGGTTTGACCAATATCAACGCGCAAGGAAGCGCGTCGCGCCAGGATAAGGCGTGCCAGCCGCAGGATGCAGACCGATGAATCGAAAAGCCCCCAGAATCTTCGCCTCCGCCTTGGTATTGCTGTTGCTGGCGGCAGGCGGGCTGGGCTACTGGAAGTCCCTTCACGACCGCCTGCCCGAAGGCCTGAGCATGGGCAACGGGCGCCTCGAGTCCACCGAGGTGCAGATCGCCAGCAAGATCCCCGGACGCCTGGCCGAGGTGCTGGTCGACGAAGGCGACAAGGTCACCCGCGGCCAGTTGCTGGCGCGCATCGACACCCGCACGATGGAAGCCCAGCGCAGCCAGGCCGAGGCCGAAGTGCTGCGCGCCCGGGAGAACTACGCCGCTGCACAAGCCAGCGTGCAGTTGCGCCAGAGCGAGCTGTTGCTGGCCAGCCAGGAGCTTAAGCGGATTCGCGAGATCTACCAGCGCAAGTTCGCCAGCCAGCAGTTGCTCGACCAGCAGCAGGCCCGCTACGACACCGCCACCGCGGCCTTGGTCGCGGCCCGGGCCCAGCTGGCGGCGATCAAGGCCGCCATCGGCGCCGCCGAGGCCCAGGTCGCCCAGCTCACCAGCGAAATCGACGACAGCAGCCTGCGCGCGCCCATCGACGGCATCATCCAACTGCGTCTGGCCGAGCCCGGCGAAGTACTCGGCGCAGGCGGCCGGGTGCTGATGCTGATCGACCCCAGCGACCAGTACATGAACCTCTACCTGCCCGCCGCCACCACCGGCCGGTTGACCGTCGGCGACCAGGCGCGGATCGTGCTCGACGCCCTGCCGGACAAGGCCCTGCCGGCCAAGGTGGCGTTCGTCGCGGCCAAGGCGCAGTTCACCCCGAAGCAGGTCGAGACCCGCGATGAGCGGCAAAAACTGGTGTTCCGGGTCAAGCTGCGCCTGACCGAACCGAGCGCCGTGCCCCAGGCCAAGCCGGGCATGCCCGGCGCGGGGTACGTGCGCACCGCCGACGTGGGCTGGCCGGCCAACCTGCAATGAACGCGGCGATCGCCCTGCGGGCCGAAGGGGTCAGCCACCGCTATGGCGACCTGCAGGCCCTGCACAGCCTCGCGTTCAGCCTGCCGGCCGGGACCCGCTGCGGCCTGATCGGCCCGGATGGCGCCGGCAAGTCGACCCTGCTCGGGCTGATCGCCGGGGTCAAGCGCCTGCAACAGGGCGAGTTGCAGGTACTCGGCGGCTCGATCCGCCAACGCCGCCACCGCACCGCGCTGTATCCCAAGGTCGCCTTCATGCCCCAGGGCCTGGGCAACAACCTGTACCCGGAGTTGTCGATCCGCGAAAACATCCGTTTCTTCGCCACTCTGTTCGGCCTGGGCCGCGCCGAATGCGAGCAGCGCATGACCAGCCTGCTGCGCGCCACCGACCTGGAGCGCTTCGCCGAACGCCCGGCCGGCAAGCTCTCGGGCGGCATGAAGCAGAAACTGGGGTTGTGCTGCGCGCTGATCCACGAACCGGACCTGCTTATCCTCGACGAGCCGACCACCGGCGTCGATCCACTGTCACGGCGGCGCTTCTGGGAGCTGGTCGAGCAGGTGCGCGCCCAACGCCCGCAACTGACCCTGCTGGTGGCCACCGCCTACATGGAGGAGGCCGAGCAGTTCGAGCATTGCCTGATGCTCGACGCTGGCCGCCTGCTGGCCGCCGGCCTCAGCCGCGAACTGGCGGCGATTACGCCCAGCGGCAAGCTGGACGACGCCTTCACCCACTTCCAGGGCGCCGGACGACCACAGCCCGAGCCCTTGCGCATCCCGCCACGCCAGGCCGACGGCGGGCCGATTGCCATCGAGGCCCACGACCTGACCCTGCGTTTCGGCGACTTCACCGCGGTGAACAAGGTCAGCTTCGCCATCGGCCGCGGCGAGATCTTCGGTTTCCTCGGCTCCAACGGCTGCGGCAAGACCACCACCATGAAGGTGCTCACCGGCCTGATGCCGGCCAGCGAGGGCAGCGCCAGTCTGCTTGGCCGCCCGGTGGATGCTGGCGACCTGGCCACGCGCAAGCGGGTCGGCTTCATGTCCCAGAGCTATTCGCTGTATGGCGAGTTGAGCGCCCGGCAGAACCTCGAACTGCACGCTCGCCTGTTCGACCTGGCCAAGGCCGACAGCGCGCCGCGCATCGCCGAGCTCATCGAACGCTTCGACTTAGGCGCCATCGCCGACCAGCCGTCCGGCGCCCTGCCCCTGGGCCTGCGCCAGCGCCTGTCGCTGGCCGTGGCGGTATTGCACCGCCCGGAAGTGCTGATCCTCGACGAGCCGACCTCGGGTGTCGACCCGGCGGCCCGCGACGACTTCTGGCGCCTGCTGGTGGAGTTGTCCCGCGAGCAGGGCGTGACCATCTTCCTGTCCACCCATTTCATGAACGAAGCCCTGCGCTGCGACCGCATCTCGCTGATGCACGCCGGCCGGGTGCTGGCCTGCGACACCCCGCGGGCCCTGCAAGTCAGGTTCGGTGGCGACACCCTGGAAGACGCGTTCGTGCGTTGTCTCGAACAGGCCCAGGAGGCGCCCCCCCAGACACAAGCCGACACCACGCTGGATCAGGCCGCTGCCCCAGCGCCCGCCCTGCGCCAGGCCTTCAGTCTGCGTCGCCTGCTGGCCGTAGCCAGCCGCGAAGGCAAAGAGCTGCTGCGCGACAAGGTGCGTCTGGCCTTCGCCCTGGCAGGGGCGTTGTTCATGATGGTGATCTTCGGCTATGGCATTTCGCTGGATGTGGAGAACCTCGCCTTCGCCGTGTACGACCAGGACCAGAGCCCGCAGAGCCGCGCCTACCTCGAGGCCTTCCGGGGCTCGCGCTATTTCGCCGAACAGGCGCCGATCCGCGATGCCCGCCAGTTGCACCAGCGCCTGCAACGCTCGGAGATCAAGCTGGGCCTGGAGATCCCGCCGGGCTTTGGTCGCGACCTGCATGCCGGGCGCCAGCCGGTGGTGGCCGCGTGGCTCGATGGCGGCATGCCGTTCCGCGCCGAGACCAGCCGCAACTACGTCGAGGCCGTGCACCAGGCCAACCTGGAGCAGCTGGCCGCCCTCGGCCCGCACCCGGTGGCGCGCCAGCAGCCGGTACGCCTGGAGACACGCTTTCGCTACAACCAGGACGTGGTCAGCGTGAACGCCATCGGCCCCGGCGTCATGGCGCTGATCCTGGCCTTCATCCCGGCCATGCTCACCGCGCTGGGCATCGTGCGGGAAAAGGAACTGGGTTCGATCACCAACTTCTACGCCACCCCGCTGACGCGCTTGGAGTTCCTGCTCGGCAAGCAGGCGCCCTACCTTGTGGTGAGCCTGGTCAACCTGGCGCTGCTGGTGGCGATGAACCGCTGGCTGTTCGGCGTGCCGCTCAAGGGCAGCCCGCTGGCCCTGGCCTGCGGCGGCCTGGCCTACCTGCTGGCGACCACCAGCCTGGGCCTGCTGATCTCGGCATTCACCCGCACGCAGATCGCGGCGATCCTCGGCACCATGATCATCACCAGCCTGCCTACCATCCAGTTCTCCGGCCTGATCGTGCCACGCTCGTCGCTGGACGGCGCGGCGGCGCTGATGGGCCAGTTGTTCCCGGCCGGCTACTTCCTCGACATCGCCGTCGGCACCTTCACCAAGGCCTTGGGCCTGCGCGAGCTGTGGCCGCAGTGCCTGGCACTGCTGGGCTTCTTCGCCGCCTTCACCGGGCTGAGCCTGGCCATGCTGAAAAAACAGGAGGCCTGAGATGAGCCGCCTCTCCCACACCCTGCGCCTGGGCCTGAAGGAACTCACCAGCCTGCGCCACGACAGCGTGTTGCTGCTGTTCCTGCTGTACGCCTTCAGCGTGGCGATCTACATGCCCGCCGCCGGCTCCGTGATCGGCGTGCACAACGCCAGTGTCGCGGTGGTCGATGAAGATCACAGCGCCGTCTCGCGCAAGCTCGCCGAGTCGCTGCAGCCGCCCGAATTCCAGCCCGCCGTAGCACTACCGGCAAATCGGCTGGACCAGGCCATGGACAGCGGGCAATACACCTTCGTGATCAATGTGCCGGTGAACTTCCAGGCCGACCTGCTGGCCGGGCGCTCACCAGAGCTGCAGGTCAACGTCGATGCCACGGCCATGAGCCAGGCCTTCATGGGGGCCGGCTACATCGGCCGGATCTTCGAACGCGAGCTGCTTGAATACACAGGGCGCAGCACCAGCAGCCCGGCCCTGCTCAACCCGAAGGCACTGTTCAACCCCAACCTCGAAGGCGGCTGGTTCCTGGCGGTGATCCAGATCGTCAACAACATCACCATCCTGGCCATCATCCTCACCGGCACCGCGTTGCTGCGCGAACGCGAGCACGGCACCCTCGACCACCTGCTGGTGCTGCCGTTGACGGCGCTCGAGATCATGCTGGCGAAGATCGCCAGCAACGCCCTGGTGGTGGTGGCCTGTACCTGGATTTCGCTGGAAGTGGTGGTCAAGGGCGCCCTGGGCGTGCCGCTGGCGGGCTCGATGGGGCTGTTTTTGGGGGTGACCGCGCTGTATCTGTTCGCCAGCACGGCACTGGGCATCTTCCTCGCCACCCTGGCGCGCTCGACGCCGCAGTTCGGCCTGCTGGCGATTCCGGTGATCATCCCGATGCTGCTGCTGTCGGGGGGCAGCACGCCGCTGGACAGCATGCCGCAGTGGCTGCAGTGGGTCATGCAGGGCTCGCCCTCGACCCACTTCGTCAGCCTCGGCGCGGCGATCCTGTTCCGCGACGCCGGGCTGAGCGTGGTGTGGCCGGATGTGGCGGCCCTGGCCGCGATCGGCCTGGTATTCTTCGGCGTGGCTTTGGCGCGCTTTCGCCGCAGCCTCGCCGCCTGATCACTGCACGATCAGGTTGTTGAACAGCAGGTCCTCGACGATCGGCTTGCCCTCTTCGGATTCCATCACCTGCTGCACCTGCTTCAGGGCTTCCTGGCGCAGTTTTTCCTTGGCCTCGACGTTGCTCATGTTGTCCACGCCCTGCTGGGTGAACAGCGCCACCAGCTGGTTGCGGATCAGTGGCTCGTGGTGCTTAACCGCAGCGGCGGCGGCATCGCCGGTCACGCGCAGGGCGACATCGGCCTTGTACACGCGCAGCTTGGGGCCGCCGTCGAGGGCGTAGTTGCCGACGAAGGGCGGGCTGAGGCTGATGTAGGCGACCTTGGGCTCGCCTTCCTTTTCCTCGGCCATCGCCGCCACTGGCAGCATCAAGGCCAGCACCATCAAGATCCACGCTTTCACGAATTCGCTCCTCAATACAGTTGGCGCCAGCTTACCCAGCGCGCCGGCCAAACCCAAGCCCGGGCTTATGCCGGCTCATCAGGGCCGGCCATGCTCGTTGACCCTCGGGACGGCCCTCCTACACTTATCGGCCACCACACGCAAAGGAATAGCCCTGATGAAAGCCTTGTTGTGCAAAGCCCTGGGCCCGGCGCGGGACCTGGTCCTGGAAGAGGTCGCCAGCCCCACGCCCAAGAAGAACGAGATCCTCCTCGACGTGCACGCCGCAGGGGTCAACTTCCCCGACACCCTGATCATCGAGGGCAAGTACCAGTTCCAGCCGCCGCTGCCGTTCGCCCCGGGTGGCGAGGCGGCCGGCGTGGTGGCCGCGGTCGGCGATAAGGCCGGCGCGTTCAAGGTCGGCGACCGGGTCATGGCCCTGACCGGCTGGGGCGCCTTCGCCGAGCAGGTGGCGGTGCCGTTCTACAACGTGCTGCCGATCCCGGCGGGCATGGACTTCACCACCGCCGCCGCGTTCGGCATGACCTACGGTACCTCGATGCACGCGCTGACCCAACGCGGCCAGCTCAAGGCCGGCGAAACCCTGCTGGTGCTCGGCGCCTCGGGCGGCGTGGGGCTGGCGGCGGTGGAGATCGGCAAGGCCCTGGGCGCGCGGGTGATCGCCGCGGCCAGCAGCGCCGAGAAACTGGCGATCGCCCAGGCCGCCGGGGCCGACGAACTGATCGACTACAGCCAGGCCAGCCTCAAGGACGAGATCAAGCGCCTGACCGGCGGCCAGGGCGTGGATGTGATCTACGACCCGGTCGGCGGCGCGCTGTTCGACCAGGCCGTACGCGGGCTGGCGTGGAACGGGCGGTTGCTGGTGGTGGGCTTTGCCAGCGGCACGATCCCGCAACTGCCGGTAAACCTGGCCCTGCTCAAGGGCGCGGCGGTGCTCGGTGTGTTCTGGGGCGCCTTCGCCCAGCGCCAGCCGGAAGACAACGCGGCCAACTTCCGCCAGCTGTTCGCCTGGCACGCCGAAGGCAAGTTGAAGCCGCTGGTGTCGCAGACCTTTGCACTGGCCGAGGGTGGCGCGGCGATCGAACGCCTGGCGCAGCGCCAGGCGGTGGGCAAGCTGGTGGTGATGATCCCGCGCTGACCGCTCAGGTCTCATCGCCTGCAAGCCGGCTCCCACAGTTTTACGCCGCGGTCATGGGAGCCGGCTTGCCGGCGACAGGGCCGACCCTGCAGTTCTTCTATTCATATTCCTAAACGGTAGTTCATAAACTTTTTCTAAACGAATAGGGTATATCGACCGGACCACCGGACCAGCAAACGTCTGTCGCCATCAGCTGAGGCGACGCTTTCAACTTTGTGAGGTTAGGAATGGTCAGGATCACAATCACCCCAGTGCATAACGCCAGGGCATTGAGTGCAGCCAAGGAGCGGTACTGATGTCCAGCCAACCAACTACCCGATTCCACAGCGATCTCGACAGCTCGCCGCTGCTGCTGCCGGCCACGGTGTTGCGCAACGACGAAGAGGCCCTGCAGGCTGCCCGTGAGCTGGCCGAGGAGGCCCGCCAGCAGGCCGCCAAGCGTGACCAGCAGCGCAAGCTGCCTTGGGCCGAGATCGAACAGTTCACCCGCAGCGGCCTGGGCAGCATCAGCGTGCCCAAGGCCTTCGGCGGCCCCGAGGTGTCCTTCGCCACCATCGCCGAAGTGTTCCGCCTGATCAGTGCCGCCGACCCGGCGCTGGGGCAGATTCCGCAGAACCAGTTCGGCATCCTGCAACTGGTCCGCCTGACCGCCACCCAGGCCCAGCAGGCAGTGATCTTCCGCTCGGTGCTCGACGGCTGGCGTATCGGCAATGCCGGCCCCGAGCGCGGGACCAAGGACACCCTGACGCTCAAGGCGCGCCTCACCCGTGACGGCGACGGCTATCGCATCAGCGGCGAGAAGTTCTATTCCACCGGTGCCTTGTACGCCCATTGGGTGGCGGTCAAGGCGCTGGACGACGATGGTCGCCAGCGCCTGGCGTTCGTCCGTCGCGGCAGTCCGGGGCTGCGTATCGTCGACGACTGGTCCGGCTTCGGCCAGCGCACCACAGCCAGCGGTACCGTGCTGCTCGACCAGGTACCGGTGGACGCCGACTTGGTGGTGGACAACTGGCGCCTGCGTGAGGAGCCCAGCATCCAGGGCGCCGCCTCGCAGCTGATCCAGGCAGCCATCGACGCCGGCATCGCCGAAGCGGCCATCGAGGACACGATCCAGTTCGTTCGGGAGAAGTCCCGGCCGTGGATCGAAGCCAAGGTCGAACGCAACAGCGACGACCCCTATGTGATCGCCGACATCGGTCGCCTGAAGCTCGAGCTGCACGCCGCCGAGGCCCTGCTGCGCAAGGCCGCCAAGGTGCTCGACGAAGTGAACGCCGGCGTGATCGATGCCGCCGCCGCGGCCCGTGCCTCGATTGCCGTGGCCGAAGCAAAGGTGCTCACCACCGAGATCTCGCTGCAGGCCAGCGAGAAGCTGTTCGAGCTGGCCGGCAGCCGCGCCAGCCTGGCCGAGTTCAACCTCGACCGGCATTGGCGCAACGCCCGGGTCCACACCCTGCACGACCCGGTGCGCTGGAAGTACCACGCCGTCGGCGCCTACCACCTCAACGGCACCCTGCCTGCCCGCCATTCCTGGATCTGATTCAAGGCCCAGGGGCTGCGGTGCAGCCCTTTCGCCGGCAAGCCGGCTCCCACAAGGACGTCAGTGAACGCTCACTGTGGGAGCCGGCTTGCCGGCGAAAGAGCCGCACGGCGGCTCCAAGTGCCCGGAGAGCAAAATGACTGCATCCATCATCACCACCGACGCCCAGGCCCTGGCCGTCGCCGACGAACTCGCCCAACACCTGCGCCAGGACAGCGCCCTGCGCGACCGCGAGCGCCGCTTGCCCCATGCCGAACTCGAACGTTTCGTGCAGTCCGGCCTTTGGGGCATCAGCGTGCCCAAGGCCTTCGGCGGCGCCGGGGTGTCCAATGTCACCCTGGCCAAGGTCATCGCCCGCATCGCCCAGGCCGACGCCTCGCTCGGGCAGATCCCGCAGAACCACTTCTACGCCCTGGAAGTGCTGCGGGTGAATGGCAGCCCCGAACAACAGCGACGTCTCTACGCCGAAGTGCTCGCCGGCCGCCGTTTCGGCAACGCCCTGGCCGAGCTCGGCACCAAGAACGCCCACGAGCGCACCACCCGCCTGAGCCGCGATGGCGACCATTTCCGTATCGACGGCCGCAAGTTCTACTGCACCGGCGCGATCTACGCCCAGCGCATCCCGACCCTGGTGATCGACGACCAGGATGTATCGCACCTGGCCTTCGTGCCCGCCGACAGCCAGGGCATCGAGGTGATCGACGACTGGAGCGGCTTCGGCCAGCGCACCACCGGCAGCGGCTCGGTGGTGTTCAACCACGTGGCGGTCCGCGCCGAGGACGTGGTGCCGTTCCAGAGCGCCTTCGAACGCCCGACCACGGTCGGCCCGCTGGCGCAGATCCTCCATGCCGCCATCGACACCGGCATCGCCCGCGCCGCCTACGAGGATGCCCTGCACTTCGTGCGCACCCGCAGCCGACCATGGATCGACTCCGGCCTCGACAAGGCCAGCGACGACCCGCTGACCCTGAAGAGCTTCGGCCACCTGGCAATCCGCCTGCACGCCACCGAGGCGCTGCTCGAGCGCGCCGGCGAAATCCTCGACATCGCCCAGGCCGACAGCAACGCCGAGACCCTGGCCGCCGCCTCCATCGCCGTGGCCGAGGCCCGGGCGATCAGCACCGAGATCTCCCTGGCCGCCGGCACCACGCTGTTCGAGCTGGCCGGCAGCCAGGCCACCCTGGCCGAGCACAACCTCGACCGCCACTGGCGCAACGCCCGGGTGCACACCCTGCATGACCCGGTGCGCTGGAAGTACCACGCCATCGGCAACTACTACCTCAACGACGAGAAGCCGCCGCGCCGGGGGACCATCTGATGGCGAAGCAGATCCTGCTCAATGCCTTCAACATGAACTGCATCGGGCACATCAACCACGGTTTGTGGACCCACCCACGGGACACTTCGACCCAGTACAAGACCCTCGACTACTGGACCGACCTGGCTCGCCTGCTGGAGCGGGGACTGTTCGACGGGCTGTTCATTGCCGATATCGTCGGCACCTACGATGTCTATGGCCAGTCGCTGGACGTGACGCTCAAGGAGTCGATCCAGCTGCCGGTCAACGACCCGCTGCTGCTGGTCTCGGCCATGGCGGCGGTGACCAGGCACCTGGGCTTCGGCCTCACCGCCAACCTGACCTACGAGGCGCCCTACCTGTTCGCCCGACGCCTTTCCACCCTCGACCACCTGAGCAATGGCCGGGTCGGCTGGAACATCGTCACCGGCTACCTCGACAGCGCCGCCCGGGCCATGGGCCTGGAGCAGCAACCCGAGCACGACCGCCGCTACGATCAGGCCGACGAGTACCTGCAGGTGCTGTACAAGCTGCTCGAAGGCAGCTGGGCCGACGATGCCGTGGTCGCCGACCGCGAGCAGCGGGTCTATGCCCGCCCTGACAGGGTGCGCAAGGTCGAGCACCACGGCGAGTTCTACAAGGTCGAGGGCTACCACCTGTGCGAACCCTCGCCGCAGCGCACGCCGGTGCTGTTCCAGGCCGGCAGCTCGCCGCGCGGGCTGGCCTTCGCTGGCAACCACGCCGAGTGCGTGTTCATCAGCGGCCAGGACAAGGCCGCCACCCGCGCCCAGGTCGACAAGGTGCGCGCCGCGGCCAAGGCGGCCGGGCGCGATCCGCAGGCGGTCAAGGTGTTCATGGGCATCACCGTGATCGTCGCGCCGACCGAGGCGCAGGCGCAGGCCAAGCACGCCGAGTACCTGCGCTACGCCAGCGCCGAGGCCGGGGTCGCGCACTTCGCCAGCTCCACCGGTATCGACTTCTCGCGCTACGAACTGGACGAGCCCATCGGCTTCGCCAAGGGCAACGCCATCCAGTCCGCCACCCGCCAGTTGCAGGAAAGCGCCTGGACCCGCCGCCGCCTGCTCGAGCAGCACGCCCTGGGCGGTCGCTACGTGACCCTGGTCGGCGACGCCGAGCAGGTGGCCGAGCAACTGATCGCCTGGATCGACGAGACCGGCCTGGACGGTTTCAACCTGACCCGCACCGTCACCCCGGAAAGCTACGAGGACTTCATCGAACTGGTGGTCCCCGCCCTGCAACACCGCGGTCGCTACAAGACCGCCTACGCCGAGGGCACCCTGCGCGAGAAGCTGTTCGCCAGCAGCAAGCCGCATCTGCCCGCCGGACACCCCGGCGCCCGCTACCGCAACACCCCCGACCCTGCCCCGACTGGAGCCCTGCACCATGCTTGAGAAACTGTTCCGGCCCATCGCGGCCATTGCCCTGGGCCTCGGCCTGTCCGCCGCCGCCTTGGCCGCCGAACCGCTGAAGATCGGCACCACCGCCGCCTTCGCCATCCCCCTGGAGGCAGCGGTGGAAGAGGCCCAGAAACAGGGCCTGGAAGTGAAGCTGATCGAGTTCAGCGACTGGATCGCGCCCAATGTCAGCCTCAACAGCGGCGATATCGACGTGAACTACTTCCAGCACATCCCGTTCCTGGAAAACGCCAAGGCCGCCGCCGGCTTCGACCTGGTCCCGTACGCGCCGGGGATCATCAACAACGTTGGCCTGTACTCGAAAAAGTACAAAAGCTTCACCGAGCTGCCCGAAGGCGCCAGCGTGGCCATCGCCAACGACCCGATCAACAGTGGCCGTGGCCTGCAATTGCTGGCCAAGGCCGGGCTGATCACCCTCAAGCCGGGCGTGGGCTACAAGGCCACCGAGGACGACATCGTCGCCAACCCGAAGAAGATCCGGATTCTCCAGGTCGAAGCCGTGCAACTGGTACGCGCCTATGACGACGCCGACCTGGTCCAGGGCTACCCGGCCTACATCCGCCTGGCCAACAGCTTCGACGCCACCTCGGCGCTGCTGTTCGACGGCCTGGAGAACAAGGAGTACGTGATCCAGTTCGTCATCCGCCCGCAGGAGAAGAACGACCCGCGCCTGGCCAAGTTCGTCGATATCTACCAACACTCGCCGGTCGTGCGCGCCGCCCTGGACAAGGCCCATGGCAAGCTCTACCAGGCCGGCTGGGAAGGCTGACATGGCCCAGGCCAGCGCCCTCAGGGCGCCCGTCCCGCCCGCCGAACCGTTCAAGGCCGAGGAAACCGCCCTGCGCCCGGAGGTGAACCAGGCGCACATCCGCTTCATCGGCCTGGGCAAGACCTATCCGGGCCAGGGCCAGCCGGCGCTGCAAGACATCGACCTGAACATTCGCCGGGGCGAGATCTTCGGCATCATCGGCCGCAGTGGCGCCGGCAAGTCCTCGCTGCTGCGCACCATCAATCGCCTTGAACAGCCCAGCCAGGGCCGGGTGCTGATCGACCAGGTGGATATCGCGCCGTTCGACGAGGATCGTCTGGTGGCGCTGCGCCGGCGCATCGGCATGATCTTCCAGCACTTCAACCTGATGTCGGCCAAGACCGTATGGCAGAACGTCGAGCTGCCGCTGAAGGTGGCCGGGGTGGACAAGGCCGAGCGCCAGCGCAAGGTGCGCGAGCTGCTGGCACTGGTCGGCCTGGAGGAAAAGCATCATGTCTATCCGGCGCAATTGTCCGGCGGGCAGAAGCAGCGCGTCGGCATCGCCCGGGCGCTGGTGCATGACCCCGAGATCCTGCTGTGCGACGAGGCCACCTCGGCGCTGGACCCGGAAACCACCGCCTCGATCCTCGAACTGCTGCGCGACATCAACCGGCGCCTGGGCCTGACCGTGGTGCTGATCACCCACGAGATGGCGGTGATCCGCGACATCTGCCAGCACGTGGTGGTGCTCGAACGGGGTGAGATCGTCGAGCAGGGCGAGGTCTGGCAGGTGTTCGGCGCGCCACGCCACGACGTCACCCGCACCCTGCTCGCACCGCTGCAGACCAAGCTGCCGGCAGCCTTGCAGGCCAGCCTGCGCGCCCAGCCGGTCAGCCGCGACGCGGCCGTGGTGCTCAAGCTCGACCTGCTCGGCGAGCCGGAACTGAGCGCCCTGTTCAACGACCTGGGCGGACGCGTGCGGCTGCTCCAGGGCGGCGTCGAGACCATCGGCGAGCAGGCCCTGGGGCAGTTGATCCTGTCCGTGCGCGGCTCGCCGCTGGACACCCATCAATTGCTCGAACGCGCCCGCCGCTGGGCCGCGAATGTGGAGGTACTCGGCCATGTGGATTGATCGCCTGCTGCAAGGCCTGTTCGACACCCTGCTGATGGTCGGCGTGTCCTCGCTGGTCGCGCTGCTGGTCGGGGTGCCGATGGCGGTGCTGCTGGTCACCAGCGACAAGGGCGGGATCTTCGAGGCCCCGGCGCTGAACCGGGTGCTGGGCGCCATCGTCAACCTGTTCCGCTCGATTCCGTTCCTGATCCTGATGGTCGCGCTGATCCCCTTCACCCGCCTGGTGGTCGGCACCACCTATGGCGTGTGGGCGGCCGTGGTGCCGCTGACCATCGCCGCCACGCCGTTCTTCGCGCGGATCGCCGAGGTCAGCCTGCGCGAGGTCGACCACGGCCTGATCGAAGCCGCCCAGGCCATGGGCTGCCGGCGCTGGCACATCGTCTGGCACGTGCTGTTGCCCGAGGCCCTGCCGGGCATCGTCGGCGGCTTCACCATCACCCTGGTGACGCTGATCAACTCGTCGGCCATGGCCGGAGCGATCGGCGCCGGTGGCCTGGGGGATATTGCCTACAGGTATGGATACCAACGCTTCGACAGCCAGATCATGCTGACCGTGATCGTGATGCTTGTGGCATTGGTGGCGCTGATCCAGCTGGGCGGGGACCGTCTGGCCAAAGGGTTGAACAAACGTTGAGCCCATCGCGGGGCAAGCCCGCGCCCACGACCAACCGTGGGAGCGGGTTTGCCCCGCGATACGATCTCAGCCCCAGTGCAGCTCCGCCGCCGGCACCGGCCGCCCGAACCAGTACCCCTGCCCCAGCTGGCATTGCTGCTCCAGCAGGAACCGCGCCTGCTCCGCCTGCTCTACCCCCTCGGCGTGCACCTGCATGCCCATGCTCCGCGCCAGGGCGATGATCACCCGCACGATGGCGATGTCGTCCTCGTCATGGGGCAGGCCCGCGACGAAGCCCTGGTCGATCTTGAGCTTCTGCACGGGCATTCGCTTGAGCCGCAGCAATGACGAGTACCCCGTGCCGAAGTCGTCGATGGCCAGTGTCACGCCCAGCTCGCGCAGGCGGTAAAGCTGCTCCAGGGCAACCTCGGGGTCTTCCATCACCGCGCTCTCGGTCACTTCGAGCTCGAGCAGCGCTGGGTCCAGCCCGGTGTCGTGCAATGCATCGGCCACCTGCCGGTACAGGTCGCGTTGGCTGAACAGGCGGCTGGAAATGTTCACCGCAACGAATGCCAACTGCCGTCCCTCGGTCTGCCACTGCACCATCTGCCGGCAGGCCTGGTGCAACATCCAGGCGTCGATCTCGGCGATCAGCCCGGTGCGTTCGGCGATAGGGATGAACTCACCGGGTGGGACCAGACCACGCTGCGGATGCTGCCAGCGCACCAGTGCCTCGACGCCTATCATCCGCGCGGTGAACAGGTCATGCACCGGTTGGAAGAACACCCGCAGCTCCTGCTGCTCCAGCGCTCGGCGCAACTCGCCGGCGGTTTCGACCCGCTGCTGGGCATGGGCGGTGAGCTCCTCGGTGTACAGCGCATAGCAGGCTCGGCCGTTGCTCTTGGCCTTGAACAGCGCCGAGTCGGCGTTGCGCAACAACTGCTCGGCACTCAGCGCGTCGCTGGGGAACAGGCTGATGCCGATGCTGACACTGATAAACAGGCGATTGCCTTCGAAGCAGAACGGTTCCTTCAATCGCTCGATGATCGATTGCGCCAGCTTGCCGGCCTGGCCGACCTGCTGGCAGTTCTCGGCCAGCACGCCGAACTCGTCGCCGCCCAGCCGGGCCAGGGTCACGCCGCTGCCCAGCACCTCCCGCAGGCGCTCGCCGACCAGCTTGAGCAGTTGGTCGCCGATGGTGTGGCCAAGGCCATCGTTGATGCTCTGGAAATGGTCGAGGTCGAGCAGCAGCAGGGCACAGCCGCGCTTGTTGGCCTGGGCCGCGGCCATGGCCTGCATGGCGCGGTCGTTGAATAGCAGACGGTTGGGCAGGCCGGTCAGCGGGTCGTGATGGACGAGATAGGCCAGTTCTTCCTCGGTGTGCTTGATCGCGCTGATGTCGCTGAAGACCGCGACGTAATGGCTGAGCGCGCCACTGTCATCGCGAATGGCGCAGATCGTCTGCCATTGCGGGTAGATCTCCCCGCTTTTACGGCGGTTCCAGATCTCCCCGCTCCACTCGCCCTGCTCCGCCAGGGCGGCGTAGATCTGCTGGTAGAACAGCGCGCCATGCCGACCGGACTTGAACTTGCTCGGGCGCTGGCCGATGACTTCGTCCTGCTGGTAGCCGGTGATGCGCATGAAGGCCCGGTTGACGTGCACGATCAGGCCATTGCGGTCGGTCACCAGCACACCCTCCAGGGTGCTGTCGAACACCGCCGCAGCCATGCGCAGGCGCTCGCGGTCTTCACTGCGCAAGCGGGCGCCGATGCCGATGAAGTTCAGCAGGCGGGCACGGGAGACAAAGATCAGCAAGGCACTGAGCAGCACCCAGACCACCACGTTGATCTGCCGGCCCACGATCAGCGCCAGCGGGTCGTCGGTCATGCCCTGCAGGACCAGCTCGGACAGCACCAGCCAGAGGATCGAAAGCACCACGTAGAGCCCGGCCATGCGCAAGGCGTCGCGAACGGAAACAGACATGTCGGGTGGATGAGCCCATGAAAAATGAAGGGGCATTATAAGGGCTGAAACACCCTGTGACCTCCTATCTAAAAGGGTGACTGGTTTTATTTCCCCGCCCAGGGATAATGCGAGCGCTGTTCCCCTTAGTTTTCGAGGGTCTTTCCCGTTATGTGGTACTACGGTCTACTCGACTTGTCGGCCTGGCAACTGGTCGCCGTCACCCTGCTGATGACCCACCTGACCATCGTCAGCGTCACCATCTACCTGCACCGCTACTCGGCGCACCGCGCCCTGGAGCTGAACGCGGGGCTCAAGCATTTCTTCCGTTTCTGGCTGTGGCTCACCACCGCGCAGAACACCCGCGAATGGACCGCCATCCACCGCAAGCACCACGCCAAGTGCGAAACCCCGGACGACCCGCACAGCCCCGTGCACAAGGGCCTGGGCACCGTGCTGCGCAAGGGTGCCGAGCTGTACCGTGAAGAGGCGCGTAACGAGGAAACGCTGCGCATCTACGGCAAGAACTGCCCGGACGACTGGATCGAGCGCAACCTCTACACCCGCTTCAAGCTCGGCGGCATCGCCCTGATGGCGGTCATCGACCTGCTGCTGTTCGGCACCATCGGCATCACCATCTGGGCGATCCAGATGATGTGGATCCCGTTCTGGGCCGCCGGCGTGGTCAACGGCCTGGGCCATGCCGTGGGCTACCGCAACTTCGAGTGCCGCGACGCCGCCACCAACCTGGTGCCGTGGGGCATCATCATTGGTGGGGAGGAGCTGCACAACAACCACCACACCTACCCCAACTCGGCGAAGCTGTCGGTGCGGCGCTGGGAATTCGACATGGGCTGGATGTGGATCCGTCTGCTGAGCCTGCTGCGCCTGGCCAAGGTCCAGCGTGTCGCGCCCATCGCCCATCGCGTGGAGGGCAAGGCGTCGCTGGACATGGACACCGCCATGGCCATCCTCAACAACCGCTTCCAGATCATGGCCCAGTACCGCAAGCTGGTGATCGGCCCGCTGGTCAAGCAAGAGCTGGACAAGGTCGACGCCTCGCTGCGCCACCGTTTCCGCCGTGCCAAGCGCCTGCTCTCGCGGGAAACCAGCCTGCTGCAGGACCGCCACCACGTGCGCATCGAGTCGATGCTGGCCCACAGCCAGGCTCTCAAGACCATCTACGAAAAGCGCCTGGCGCTGCAGCAGATCTGGGCGCGCACCAGCGCCAACGGCCACGATATGCTCGCCGCGATGAAGGATTGGGTACACGAGGCCGAGGCCAGTGGCATCCACTCGCTGCGTGACTTCGCCGCCCAGCTCAAGACCTACTCGCTCCGCCCCAATGGCGCCTGAGCACCGTTGATCGGCATGCCCCGCAACGGGGCGTGCCGACCGGAACTTCCCCCCCGCAAATCGACTCAAATCCGGCATATCGCCCGCGTGGCGGGCCGGACCGTGGCCGCACGCCCATCGTCGAGAAACGTTCCGTGCTCATGGCCAAAGACCTCCCACCCACACCTGCCGGCACTCCCCGCCCAGAAGCCGCCCAGACCCTGCTGGCCCTGCTCCATGCCCAAGGCGAAGTGGCTCGCCTAAGCGAACGCGAGCAGCTGTACAGCTCGCTGCTCGACAGCGTCAACGCCGTGCTCTGGGCCTTCGACTGGGAAACCCGTCAGGTGCTCTACGTCAGCCCCGCCTACGAGCGCATCTTTGGCCGCCCGGCCAGCCTGGTACTGGCCGACTACAACGAATGGCGCGACGCCATCTACCCGGACGACCTGGAGTACGCCGAACGCAGCCTTGCCCAGGTGCTGGTCAAGGGCACCGTCGAGGACCGCGAATACCGCATCCTCAATGCCGCCGGCGAGGTGCGCTGGCTCAGCGACAAGTGCTACATCAACCAGCAGCGCGAGGGCGACCAGCGGGTGATCATCGTCGGCATCGCCGAGGACATCACCGAAAAAAAACAGCTCGAAGGCGAGCTGCAACGCCTGGCCACCACCGATGTGCTGACCCAGAGCAGCAACCGCCGGCACTTCTTCGAGTGCGCCCAGCAGGCCTTCGACAGCGCACGCGAGGACGGCGCGCCGATGGCCTTCCTGCTGCTGGACATCGACGATTTCAAGCATATCAACGACACCTACGGCCACCAGGAAGGCGACCAAGTGCTACAGCGCATCGCCGACAGCGGCAAGGCCGTGCTGCGCCGTGGCGATCAGTTCGGACGAATCGGTGGCGAGGAGTTTGCGGCCGTGTTCCCCGGCTGCACCGCACAAGTGGCCGAGCAAATTGCCGAGCGTCTGCAGCGGGAGATCCAGCGGTTGAGCTTCAGCCATGGCGAGCACACCTACGGGGTTACCGTAAGCCAAGGGCTGACCGGGTTGCAGGATGAGGATGAAACGCTCGACAGCCTGTTCGCCCGGGCGGACGCCGCCATGTACCGTGCCAAGCGCCAGGGCAAGAACCAGATCGTTAAAGGCTGAAACGGATCACTTCGCGGCTGCGGCACTCCACTCGTAATCGATCAGCCCGCTACGTCTCAGGCCTGCTCCTCACCCCCCGCCGGATCAGCATCAATAGTCAGGGCAGCGATGGGAGCAACCTGCAGCTTGCTCTCGGCCGCTTCCGCCGCCAGACGCTCGGCCTCCTCCCGCGCCAGCGCCTCAGGGTCCACCTTGCGCAGCCGCGACAGCTCCGGCAATCCAAGTTTTAGCAAGCGCGCCGTCTTGCTGCTGGCGACCTTCTCCAGCCCTTCGCTGGGCTTGAGCCGCGACAGCTGCCCGGCCAGGTTCATCGCCAGGATCTCCCGGGAGTAGACGCCGCCGCCCAGCTGGTACACCGCGGCGATCAGCTCGCGCAGGTCCAACGGCAGACGCCAGCGGGTGCGCAGTGCCGAGCCGAACGGCGCGCCGAACTCGTTGAGCGACAGCTCCACCTGGTCCTCGTCCAGCTCGCCACCGGCCAGGCGCCACTCCTGCAAGGTGCGCAGCACCGCCAGGTCACCCAGGCAGTGCAGCAGCCCCGCGCAGTAACAACGCGCTTCGTCCACCTCGAGCATGCGCGCCAATGTGCGGCCGTACTCGGCGGTGTGCAGCGACAGGTTCCAGTAATGGGTGGCGTGCCGCGCCAGCAGGGGGTCGGTCAAACGGGCGCTGCGCTTGAGCGTGAGGCCGAGGATGAGGTTCATGCTCTGGGTGCTGCCGAGCTTGTTCAGCGCCTGCAGCAGGGTCTGTACCGGCGCTTCACGGTGCAGGGCGGCACTGTTGGCGGCGGCGATGAGCACGCCGGTGATCTGTGGGTCGTTGCGCACCTCTTCCTCGAGCACCTTGAGGTTGAGGCCATGGGGGTTGAGGGCTCGCTTGACCGCCACCTGCACATCGGCAAACAGCGGGCCGCCGTCGGCGGTGGCCCGGCGCTGTTCCAGGTAGGCCGGCAGTCGCGCGCCGGGCTGCAACGGCGGTACCGGGCAGGCGATCTGCTCACCTACTGCCAGCAGCAGGTTCTCCAGGCGCTTGCGCAGGTTGTCCAGGTCAAGCGGCTTGCTCAGGTAGGCGGTCGGGTGCAACGGCAGCGCCTCGCGCACACTGGCGCTGTCGGTGCGGTCACTCATGAGGATGAACGGCAAACCGGGCTTGTCGCCCTTGGCGCGCACCTTGCGCAGCAGATCGAGGCCGTCGAACCCTGAGAGTTCACGGGCAGCGATGATCAGGTCGGGTTTGGCCGCCAGCGCACTCAGCGCCTCGGAACCATCGGCACAAACCTGCAGGCGGGCATCGCAGCGCACGCTAAGCAGCATTTCGCTGAGCATGTCGCGCACCCAGGGATCGCCTTCGGCAATCAGCACGCAGGGGGGGACGGGGTCGACAGCGCTCATGGGCTATTCTCCAGGCTATGACGCGCGATCCATCGCAGCTTCCACGGAATCCTCGTACAACCTTAGCGCCTGATACCGGCGAACGGCACAAAAAAAACCCGCCGAGGCGGGTTTTTTTCTAAAGCATGTCACATTCTTCAGGCCAGTTCGGCGAAGCACTCTTCGATGATGGCCAGGCCTTTGTCCAGCAGCGCGTCTTCGGCGGTCAGCGGAACCAGAATCCGCAGGACGTTGCCGTAAGTGCCGCAGGACAGCAGGATCAGGCCTTTGTCGCGCGCCTTGGCGACCACCTGGGCAACAGCGGCGGCGTTCGGGGTGTGGGTGCCTTTCTCAAAGACTTCCACCGCGATCATCGAGCCCAGACCACGGATATCGCCGATGATCGGGTGCTTCTTCTGGATTTCACGCAGGCCGGCGGTCAGGCGCTCGCCGACAGCCTTGCTGCGATCCAGCAGTTTCTCTTCCTCGAACACTTCGATTACGGCCAGGGCCGCGGCGCAGGCGATCGGCGAGCCGGCATAGGTGCCGCCCAGGCCGCCCGGGGCGATGGCGTCCATGTACTCGGCCTTGCCGCACACACCGGCCAGCGGGAAGCCGCCGGCGATCGACTTGGCGAAGGTGGTCAGGTCAGGCGCGACGCCCATCTGCTCCATGGCGAAGAAGGTGCCGGTGCGGCCAGCGCCGGTCTGTACTTCGTCGGCGATCAGCAGGATGCCGTGCTGGTCGCACAGGGCGCGCAGGCGCTTCATCAGCTCTTTCGGCGCCGGCAGGAAACCGCCTTCGCCTTGTACTGGCTCGAGGATGATCGCGGCGATGTCGCGTGGCTCGGCGTCGTTCTTGAAGATGCGCTCGACCGAGGCAATGGCGTCATCGACGCTGATGCCGTGCAGTTCGCTCGGGAACAGGGCGCGGAAGATGCCGCCTGGCATCAGGCCCATGCCAGCGGAGTACGGCACGACCTTGCCGGTCAGGCCCAGGGTCATCATGGTGCGGCCGTGGTAGCCGCCGGTGAAGGCGATCACGCCGGCACGGCCGGTGGCGGCACGGGCGATCTTCACGGCGTTTTCAACGGCTTCGGAGCCGGTGGTGACCAGCAGGGTCTTCTTGTCGAAGTTGCCTGGGACCAGCTTGTTGATCTTCTCGCACAGCTCGACGTAGGGCTCGTAGGCCAGCACCTGGAAGCAGGTGTGGCTGACCTTGGTCAGTTGCTCTTGCACGGCCGCGACCACTTTTGGATGCAGGTGGCCGGTGTTCAACACCGCGATGCCGCCGGCGAAGTCGATCAGTTCGCGGCCTTCGACGTCGATCACTGTCGAGTTCTTCGCGGTATCGACGAAGATCGGGTGAATCTGGCCAACGCCACGTGGGACGGCGGCGACACGGCGTTGCATCAGGGATTCGTTGGTCTTGCTCATAGTGCCCTCAATTGCGCCGGTTCTGCGGCGCTTTTATTCGGGGGTGGCTGGATGCAGGCGTGCACAGTATTCGTTGATCGACTGCCACACATGTCCTGGCCACCAGGTACCGCTATGTCAAAAAGGCCAGCGAGACGTCGCTCTCGCGCCCCGCTGGCAGAGGTAAAAGCGTTTACCTGGCGATCAGACGCTGATGCACAGGTATTTGATCTCGAGGTAGTCCTCGATACCGTACTTGGAACCTTCACGGCCCAGGCCCGAAGCCTTGATGCCGCCGAACGGCGCCACTTCGTTGGAGATCAGGCCGGTGTTGATACCCACCATGCCGTATTCCAGGGCCTCGGCGACGCGGAACACGCGGCTCATGTCGCGGGCGTAGAAGTACGAGGCCAGGCCGAACTCGGTGTCGTTGGACATGGCGATGACTTCGGCCTCGTCCTTGAAGCGGAACAGCGGCGCCAGCGGGCCGAATGTCTCTTCCTTGGCGACGGCAGCGGTCTTCGGTACGTCGACCAGGATGGTCGGCTCGAAGAAGTTGCCTTCGATGATCTTGCCGCCGGACAGTACCTTGGCGCCCTTGGCGACGGCGTCCTCGATGTGCTCCTGGACCTTGGCGACAGCCTTGCCGTCGATCAGCGGGCCAGTGGTGGTGCCTTCTTCCAGGCCGTTGCCGATCTTCAGCTTGGCCACCGCGGCCTTCAGCTTCTCGGCAAACGCGTCGTAGACGCCGTCCTGCACGTAGATGCGGTTGGCGCAGACGCAGGTCTGGCCGTTGTTACGGTACTTGGAGATGATCGCGCCCTCGACCGCCTTGTCCAGGTCGGCGTCGTCGAACACGATGAAAGGCGCGTTGCCGCCCAGTTCCAGGGAAACCTTCTTGATGTCCTTGGCGCATTCTTCCATCAGCTGGCGGCCGATCTCGGTCGAGCCGGTGAAGGACAGCTTGCGCACCAGCGAGTTGCCGGTCAGCTCGGAGCCAACCTCGCCGGCGCTGCCGGTGATCACGCTCAGCACGCCAGCCGGGATGCCGGCACGGGTGGCCAGCTCGACCAGGGCCAGGGCGGAGTACGGGGTCTGCGAAGCGGGCTTGAGCACCATGGTGCAACCGGCGGCCAGGGCCGGGCCGGCTTTACGGGTGATCATCGCGGCCGGGAAGTTCCACGGGGTGATGGCGGCGGTGACACCGATCGGCTGCTTGATGACGATCAAGCGTTTGTCCGGCTGGTGGCCTGGGATGACGTCGCCGTACACGCGCTTGGCTTCCTCGGCGAACCACTCGATGAACGAGGCGGCATAGGCGATCTCGCCCTTGGCCTCGGCCAGTGGCTTGCCCTGCTCGGTGGTCATCAGACGGGCCAGGTCGTCCTGGTGCTCGATCATCAGCTCGAACCAGCGACGCAGCTTGCCGGCACGCTCTTTGGCAGTCAGTGCGCGCCAGGCCGGCAGGGCCTTGTCGGCGGCCTCGATGGCGCGGCGGGTCTCGGCGGCGCCCATCTTCGGCACGGTACCGATCACCTCACCGGTGGCCGGGTTGGTCACCTTGATGGTCTGACCGCTATCCGCATCCAGCCATTCACCGTTGATGAAGGCTTGCTGGCGGAACAACTGAGCGTCTTTGAGCTGCATGTCGGCTTCCCTTTACTGCGAATTATTGATTGTTGAAAAGGCGCCCCGAGAAGGGGGCGGCCGTCACAAATTCGTGCACCAGGGTGTTCGACGCCTGGGTGCCGAGCGTTTGAAATCTCAAACGGAATGCTAAGCGGGGGTTGGGGTGTTGGACAATAGGCTGTTCGAAAAAAAGAACGAATGGTTGAACACCCCCCTGGCAAACGGCCCAATCGCGGGGCAAGCCCGCTCCCACAAGGAGCGCAGGGTTCCTGTGGGAGCGGGCTTGCCCCGCGATTGGGCCGTAAGAGGTTAGACCATCGGTCAGAAGGAAGGGTCAGAACGCCTTGTCGAGATCGATCACCAGCGCCCGGTAGCCCACGCTGCCCGGCTGGCGACTGTGCACTTTCAGCTCCACCACCACCTCCTGGGTGCCGCGACGCACTTCATTGAGCACGCTGGTCGTCAGCTTCTCCGGTGTCAGGAAACTCACCGAAGCCGAGTAGATGAACTGGGTATCGGTCTGCGCCTGGTACGCCACCACCGAGGTGATCGGGCTGTACCACTCGTCACCGCGCTCCTTGCCGTACTGCCATACCTGCTCGACCGTGCCCTTGGCCTCGTCGATGCGGTACTCCACCGCCCGGCTGTAGTTGCCAGTCAGCCTAGTCGGGCCGAAGTCGCGGCCCCAGCCGTTGTCGAACACAGTCAGCGTGCCGTGCCCGGTCAGCCAGGCGGTGTGCTGGGTCCAGGACCACTCGAAGCCCTCGCCCACCGGTTTGAGCACTTTGTCCTGCAAACGTGCCGGCCAACCTTGCGGCGCGGCGAGGATCCACTTCACCTGCTTGTCGCGGCCGATCTTCACCACGCCCTGGTGCCGTGCTGAAACGATGATGCTGTCGTCATCGGCGTCGTAGTCGATGGCATTGACATGGGCCCAGTTGCGCCCGGTACCGACACCGGGAACGTCGCCGAACGGCAGGTCGCCTTCAGCCAATTCGTTGGCCAGCCGCTCATCCTGTTTCTTTACACCGTCCGGCAGCTGGATCGCGGCCTTGCCTAGGGTTTCCAGCAGCTCGCCGCGGTACGGATCGAGGATCTGGTTCAGGTCCCAGAAATCCAGCACGTCGCCAGCCTCGTTGACCTCGATGATATGGTCGCGGATCGAGCGCACGCGCTTGCCGTCCGGGCGACGGTAGTCGCTGGTGCCGACCCGCAGCAGGTAGCTGCCGTTCACCGTCTCGCGGATCTCGTGGGAGAAGTCGGCGAACTTGTCCGGCAGGTTGCGCTGCCACACCTTGCGCCCCAGCAGGTCGTACTTGGAGTAGGTCTGGCCCTGGCCCCAGATCAGCTTGCCGTCGCGGGTCTGGTGGAAGCCCATGGTGCCGCCCAGGCCGTCGCGATGGTTGGAATCATGGATCTGCTCGATATCCAGGTACCAGCGCACGTCACCGTTGCTGTCGGCGATCCAGTTGTTGCCCACCGAGTCCCACTCGGCGGCGCCGCCCAGGCCGTTCCACTTGAAGGCGCGCCCACCCGGGATCTCGGCCAGCAGGTGATTGAACAGGTACAGGCGCTTTTCGAAACCGGGGGCGACCTTGACCGGCTCTACCTCGGGCAGCGCGGCAGTCTGCTTGGCCACCACCGGCAGGCGCACCGCCGGGGCGTAGATTTCGTAACGTTCGCGGATGCGTTCGCCATCAAGCTTGTAACTCACCTCGACCTGGTTGACGTGGTCGGGGTACAGGCCGAACACCGGGATGCCGCCGTAGGTCCACAGCGAGCGGTCGGACACGTCGTAGACGATATCGACACCGCGCTCGCCGCGGCCCAGCACCCGCACATGGGCGGCACTCAAGGTACGCCCGCCATCACGGATGATCGCGGTCAGCGGCGCCAGCCGGTACGGGTTGACCACCACGTCGCCGAGCAGGGCTTGGTCGCGGTCGGGCACCTTGGCGGTGAGGCAGGCGCCTTCGGGCAGGTCATGCGGTTGGGTCTTGGCATTCATGGCAAAGCTCCTTGTGCTCAGAAGTCGTAACGGGCGGTGGCGCCCACGGTGCGCGGGGTGCCCAGCACGCCGGCATAGCCGCCGTTGGCGGAGTTCCACAGGCTGGTGAAGTAGGTCTTGTCGCCGGCGTTCTTCACCCACAGCGACAGGTCGAGCACGCCGTCGCCCTGGTCCAGGCGCACGCCGGTGGACAGGTTGACGATGGCGTAGCTGGGGATCTGGCCGTAGTCGGAATCGTCGATGGTGCCGACGGCCTTGGAGCGGAACGCGTAGCTGGCGGTGACGTAGGGCTCGATGCGTTCGCTGAGCTGCCACTTGTACTGGCCGTTGAGGTTGGCGATGTACTTGGAGGCGCCGACCACCTGGTGGCCGGACAGGTCGCAGGTGGCGGCGGGGTTGGCCAGGCTTACCTCGGGCGGGCACGGCGCGTCCTTGTAGTCGGTGTAGCGCACGTCGTTCCATGAGCCGTTGAAGTTCAGCGTCAGACCTCGGATCGGCAGGGCCGTGGCTTCGAACTCCAGGCCGCGAGAACGCACGCTGCCGGCGTTGGCCAGGTACTGCACACGGTTGGCTTCGTCGTAGACGTTGGCCTGGTAGCCGTGCACTTCAGTCCAGAACAGGTTGGTGTTCAGCTGCAGGCGGTTGTCGAACAGGGTGCTCTTGAGCCCGAGTTCGGCGTTGTTGGCCCGCTCGGTACCCACCAACAGCGAATCGGTGCCCAAGCGTGGGGCGGCACCGACAGTCAGGTTGACACCCCCGGACTTCTCGCCGTGGGACAGGCTGGCATAACCCAACAGGTCATCGGTGAATCGGTAGCTCAGGCTGAGCAGCCCGGAGGGGGCGAAGCTGTATTGGTTAAGGTCACCTGAGTCGTACGCGCCCACCCGGCCCTGGCGGGCGGCCGCGGCCGCACCGGTGACGGCCGCGCCGCCGGACGGCGCATCGCGGGTCACCCAGGCGCTTTTCTCCTCGTAGGTGCCGCGTACCCCGGCGGTGAAGTCCAGGCGCTCGGTCAGGTGCCAGGTGCCCTGGGCGAACAGGGCGTAGCTGTCGGTGTCGATGTGGCCATTGCCGATGGTGTTCACGTTGGCCAGGGCGCCGGCCGGGGTCAGGTTCCAGATATCAGCCTGCGGCCCGTAGTAAGTGAATGATTTATTGTCCAGGTCCTGCTTGAAGTAGTACGCGCCCAGTACGTAGTCGAAGAAGCCGCCGGTGGGTGAGGCCAGCCGAAGCTCCTGCGAGTACTGCTTGTCCCGCACCGAAACCCCGGCACTGTAGAACACCGGCACGTTGAGGCCGTCGTCGTTGCGCGGGGTGAAGTCCCACCAACGGTAGGCGCTGATCGAGGTGAGGGTGAAGTCGTTGGGCAGGGTCCAGTTGGCCTCTACCGAAGTGCCGCCCTGGAACACCTTGACCATCTGGTCGGCATCGAAGTTGACCTTGCGGTCCTTGCCCGACACCAGGGTGGCGCCGGCCTGGGCGGCCAGGCTTTCGTAGCGGTTCACGCCATTGATGGTCGGGCCGGTGCTGTAGAGGCTGAGGATGCCGTTGTCGGAGTCTTCTTCGTTGTACTCGCCGATCCAGCGCAGGTTGAAGGTTTCGCTGGGCTTGAACAGCAACTGGGTACGAAAGCCCTGGCGCTTGCCGCCATTGAGGTCGTGGCCGTTGTAGATGTTCTTCACATAGCCGTCGTCCTCGGTGTGGTAGGCGCTGATGCGCCCGGCGAGGGTGTCGGTCAGGGGGCCGGAGAAGCTGCCCTGGGTCTGCCAGTAGCCATCCTCGCCCAACGACGACTGCACGCTGCCTTCCTGGTGGAAGGTCGGCTTGCGGGTGGTGATGTTGAGCACCCCGGCAGTGGTGTTCTTGCCGAACAGCGTGCCTTGCGGCCCGCGCAGCACCTCCAGCTGCTCGACATCGAGCAGGTCGAACACCGCCATGCCCGGGCGCCCCAGGTAGACGTTGTCCAGATACACGCCGACGCTGCCTTCCAGGCCATCACTGGCCGGGTTGTTGCCCAGGCCGCGAATGGAAATGCTCGACTGGCGGGCGTGCACATAGGCGACGTTGGTGCTCGGCACCAGCTGTTGCAGATCCTGCACGCGATAGATGCGCTGGGTCTCCAGGGTTTCGCTGCCCAGCACGCTGATCGGCGTGGGCACGCTCTGGGCGGTCTCCTCACGGCGCCGGGCATTGACAGTGACGGTGCCGAGCTTGGCCTCCTGCTCGACAGCTGGCGCAGCCGAGCGCGGCTCTTCGGCGAAGCTGTTGCCGGCGGCGGCCAGCAGCACGCCAGCGGCCAAGGGTTGCAGGGCGAATACCGACGCGCGCGCCGGCCAACGGGAAAGTCGGGACATGCAGATGCTCCTTGGAGGCACAGGCCCTGGCGAGCATTTCCGTTGGCGGAACCGAATCGCGATCAGACGGGCTTTATTCTTTTAAGAGATATAAATATTTGTATTTCATATTTTGTGGAATAAGTGACTCCCTTTATAAGGTTCCCAACCCTTCCCAGCAATTGCATTCCACCGAAAGTTTCCATGTAGAAAATGCATATCGACCTGCGCCAGCTCCGCCACTTCATCGCCCTTGTCGAGCACCGCAGCTTTGTCGCCGCGGCGGCGGCGGTGAACCTCTCGCAATCGGCCTTCAGCCGCAGCATCCAGACGCTGGAACACAACGTCGGCTGCCGCCTGGTCGATCGCGCCAGCAAGGAACTGGCGCCGACCCGCCAGGGCCTGCTGGTGCTGGAGCATTCACGGCGGCTGGTGCACGGGGCGCACAACCTGGTCAACGAGATCAACCAGTTCAACGGCGCCACCACCGGCGTGGTGCGCTTCGGCTCGGGGCCGGCCCCCGCCGGCGGGCTGGTGCCAAGGGCGGTGGCGCGGTTCGTCGCCGAGTACCCAGCGGCCCGCACCTGCTTCCAGGTGGACAACTGGCAGGCGCTGAACCGGCGGCTGATCGCCGAGGAGATCGAGTTCTTCGTCGCCGACACCCGCCAGTTCGAGGCCGACCCGGACTACCAGGTGCACAAGCTCAGGCCACAGCGCTGGCACTTCTGCTGTCGCCGGGAACATCCATTGACCGAGCTGGCCGAAGTGCGGGCGCGGGACCTGTTCGATTACCCGCTGGCCACCACCTTTCGCCCGCCGAACATCCGCAAGATCCTCAGTGACTTGAGCGGGCGGCAGGACTTTCTGCCCAGCGTGGAATGCGAGCATGGTTATGCGCTGCTCAATGTCGTGCTGCATTCGGACACCATCGGTATCGCCTGCAGCGCGAACCTGCGGCCCTATGACGGCCTGGTGGCCCTCAAGCTGGTGGATCTGGCGCCGGAGCAGGAGGAGGCGTTCTATACCCGCTATGGGGTGGTGAGCCGGGTGGGGTATGGGTTGTCGGCGCTGGCGCAGGGGTTGGTGAGGCAGTTGATTGCCTGTGATAGCGAGTTGTAGCCCTAAGGGGCTGCTGTGCAGCCCTTTGGGACTGCGCTCCTGTGGGAGCGGCCTTGCGTCGCGAAAGGGCCGCAAAGCGGCCCCAACGATCTCAGCCCTTGCGCGTGGTCCGACTCAATTGCCCATCCACCCCCACCGGCACCTCGCCAGCCAGGGTAACCCGGCGCACGATGCGCGGTTGGGTGCCGTAGTCATCCACCGCATAGTGCTGCGTCGCGCGGTTGTCCCAGATCGCCACGTCCCCCGCCTGCCAGCGCCAGCGCACGGTGTTTTCCAGGCGTGTCACATGCCCCTGCAGCAGCGCGAACAGATGCTGCGAGTCCGCCAGCGAATAGCCCTTGATGCGCTTGACGAAGTGCCCTAGCTGCAACGCCCGCTCGCCACTGATCGGATGCACCCGCACCACCGGGTGCTCGGTCTCGTACACCGTCGAGGTGAACACCTTGCGATAGCGCTCAAGCTTCGCCGGATCGACATCCGGCTTCACGCTGGCATAGTCGTATTCGTTGCTGTGCACCGCCCACAGCTTGTCGGCCAGTTCGCGCAGCGGCTCGGGCAGCTCCTGATAGGCTGCGGCGGTGTTGGCCCACACCGTGTCGCCACCGGCAGCCGGGGCCACCACACTGCGCAGGATAGAGGCCTTGGGGTAGGCGTCTACGAAGGTCACGTCGGTGTGCCAGGAGTTGGCCCGCTGGCCTTCTGCGCCATCGAGCTGCAGCAGGTAGCTGGTGCCATCGACCACCGGCACCGTGGGATGGGCGATCGGCTCGCCGAGCAACTGGGCGAAGGCCTCCTGCCCCACGTCGTCCAGCTGCTCCTGGGCCCGGAAGAAGATCACCTTGTGGCGCACCAATGCCGCCTGGATGGCATCGATGGTGGCCGGATCGAGGTCGGCGGACAGCTTGATGCCACGGATCTCGGCGCCGATGCGCCCGGCAACGGGGTGGATGTCGAGTTCCAGGGTTTGCGGCGCGGTGGCCAGTGCGGCGTTGCTCATGGTCGTGCTCCTCACGGTTGTTGTCGGGTCAGCGGGCGGCCTGGACGGCCTGGTCCTGCCGCTGGGCGGCATCGATGAAACGGGGTTCGATCCAGTCGGCCACCTGGAAGCCACGGCGGATCAGGCGCTCCTTGACGGCCAGGTCCACGCCCTGTTGCAGCAGGCCGACGAAACCGGCATCCAGGCGTGGGTCGAAGTAGTCGGCGAGGTTCTCCTCGGCCAGGTCGTCGCGCAGGATCGCCTTTGGCCAGTTGGCGGTGTTCGCCACCAGGTCCACATAGGCCTCGCGGTTACGTTCGTCGCGCAGCCACTTCACCGCCTGCTCCTGGGCGTTGACCACCCGCTGTACCAGGTCGGGGTGCTGGCGGATGAACTCGCCGGTACCCAGCAGCACCGCCTGGGTGCTGCCGGCGCCTTTCAGGTCCCGGGAGTTGACCGGGAGCTCGACCAGCCCTCGCTCGCGCAGCGACAGCAGGCTGGACAGGCCCCAGGTGGCGTCGATCTGCTTGGCGGCCAGGGCGGCGTTGGCCGCGTTGAAATCGAGGTTGATGACTTTCAGCTCACGTTCGGACAGCCCCTGGCTGGCCAGGGCGCTGGCGAACGACAGCTGGTTGGCGGTGCCGCGGAACACCGCCACGCGCTTGCCCTTGAGGTCCTGCAGGCTGTGGATGCCCGAGCCCGGCACCACGCCGAGGTAGCTCTTCACCCCACGCACCCCGGCCGACAACACGCGGGTGTCGAGGCCGTTGGCCTTGCCGATGATCGCGGCCAGGTCGCCCAGGTAGGCGAAGTCCGCCTGGCCGTTGGCCAGGGCCTCGTTGACCACGGGGCCGGCGCCCTTGAAGAAGCGCCAGTCGATACGGATGCCGTCCTTGGCGAACTCTTTCTCCAGCAGTTGCTGGTCGCGCAGCACATCCACCACGCCGCCGGCGCTGGGCTTGCTGCCGGCGCTGAGGTCGGGCACGGCGATACGGATCACATCCGGCTGGGCGGCATGGGCTGCCACGGGCAGGGCGCTCAACAAGGCGGCGAGCAACGGGCTGAGCAGATGGCGGAAGGCGGTTTTCATGGCAAGGCTCCTTGGCAGGCTGCCACCGGCGATGGCCGGCGCTATGGGCCAGAAGCTAGGCAGGTCCGGTTAGAACCTACAAAGATCAAAACTTCATTTTTTAGTAACCAGAAGACATAAACGAGGCGCCATGCGGGACGCCGGGCGGCTTGCAGAGCACGCATGAAAAATATGAGGAAAACGCAATGCCTCGGGGGTTTCGCATGCAGCAGGCGCATGCTCTTATCTCCTGAATATCGCTTGTGAGAATTTTTAATTCCATAAACGAATAAACAAGGAATGGTTTGTTTGAGAGGTGCCTTGATGAGCGAAGTCTTGAGCGTAGGCCAGCGCCGTCGATGGAGGCCGCTACGTGGTCCTTTCGCGGCACAAGGCCGCTCCTACATACCGTGGGCCGTGCCGCTGGTGGTGGCGGCATTGTGGATTATCGCCAGCCGTGAACACTGGATGAGCGAGCAGATCCTGCCTGCGCCGTCGCTGGTCTGGCAGAGCGCGCTAGAGTATGGCTCCGGTGAGCTCTGGGGCCACCTGTGGATAAGTCTGCAGCGCCTGGCCTGGGGACTGCTGGCGGGAATCGCCAGCGGCCTGCTGCTGGGTACCTGGCTGGGTGGATCGCGGCGAGCGCAGACCCTGGTGATGCCCACCTTCGTCGCCCTGGCACAGATCCCAACCCTGGCCTGGATCCCGCTGTTCATGCTGTTCTTCGGCATCGGCGAGCTGCTCAAGCTGGTGGTGCTGGTCAAGGCCGTGGTGGTGCCGGTCACGCTGCATACCCTGGTCGGCGTGCGCGACGCCCAGCCCAAGCTGCGTGAAGCCGCCGCCGTCCTGCGCCTGCCCCCTCACCTGCTGTTCCTGCGCCTGCTGCTGCCCGCCGCGCTGCCGGCGTTTCTCGCCGGTGTGCGGCTGGCCCTGGCCACTGGCTGGACCTCGCTGCTGGCCGTGGAGCTGCTGGCGTCCAGCGAAGGCATCGGCTACCTGATGGTCTGGGGGCGGCAACTGTTCATGCTCGACCTGGTGTTCCTCTGCATCCTGGTGATCGGCCTGGTCGGCGCGCTGATGGATCGCGGCTTCACGCGCCTGGAGCGCGGCCTGTTGCACTGGCCGCAACCGGCCACGGGCGAACAGCTGCGCGGCCAGGTGCCACGCGGCTGGCAAAGCCTGCTGCTGCCTGCGGGGCTGTTGATGCTGTGGCAGGCCGCCAACCGCCTTGGTTGGGTCGACGCCAACATCCTCACCTCGCCACTGGAGGTGCTGCGCAGCCTGTATGCGGGCCTGCTCGACGGCTCGTTGCCCGATGCCCTGCGCTTGAGCCTGCAACGCACCCTGGCCGGGCTGCTGCTCGGCGGTGGCGCGGGGTTCGTGCTGGGCCTGCTGCTGGGCCTGTCAGCCAGCGCCGAGCGCCTGCTCGGCCCGAGCCTGTCGGCGCTGCGCCAAGTGGCGCTGTTCGCCTGGGTGCCGCTGCTGACCGCCTGGTTCGGCTTGGGTGAAGGCGCCAAGCTGGTGTTCGTCGCGCTGGCGGCGTTCTTCCCGTTGCTGATCGCCACCCAGCGCGGTATCGCCAGCCTCCCGCCACAGCTGGGCGAGGCGGCCCAGGCCCTGCGCCTTGACCTGCCGCACCGGCTGCGTCTGCTGGTGCTGCCTGGCGCCGCCCCGGCGATCTTCGCCGGGCTGCGCCTGGCGCTGATCTACGCCTGGCTCGGCACTATCGGTGCCGAGTACTTCATGCCCTCGGACGGCGGTATCGCCAGCCTGATGATCGGCGCCCAGCAATTGTTCCGCATGGACCAGGTGATGGCCGCCATGGTCCTGATCGGCCTGGTCGGCGCCCTGCTCGGCCACCTCGGCCAACGCCTCGAATCGCGCGCCACGCGCTGGAGATCCGCATGAACGCCTTCATCACCCCGGCCCTGCACGCGGCCAACCAACCCGACGCCACGCCGCCACTGGTCAGTTTCGAGGGGGTCGGCAAGACCTTCAGCGTCGATGGCCAGCCGTTCGAGGCGATCCGCAACTTCAACCTGTCGATCAACGAAGGCGAGTTCATCGCCATCGTCGGCTCCTCCGGCTGCGGCAAGTCCACCCTGCTGCGTCTGCTGGTGGGGCTGGACACCGACTACAGCGGCACGATCCGGGTCGACGGCCAGCCGGTCGACGGCATCGGCGGCGAACGCGGCATCGTATTCCAGGAGCATCGCCTGTTCCCATGGCTGACGGTGGCGCAGAACATCGGCCTGGGGCTGGTCAACGAGACACTCACCCAGGGCGAGCGCGCCCGGCGCGTACACGAGTACGTGCAACTGGTGGGCCTGGTCGGCTTCGAATCGGCCTATCCGCACCAGCTGTCCGGCGGCATGGCCCAGCGCGTGGCCATCGCCCGTGGCCTGGTGGCCAGCCCACGGATCCTGCTGCTGGACGAACCCTTCGGCGCCCTCGACGCCCTGACCCGCCAACAGCTGCAGGACGAACTGCTGGCGATTCGCGAACGCTCGGGGATCACCATCCTGCTGGTCACCCACGATGCCGAGGAAGCCACCTACCTGGCCGATCGGGTGGTGGTGCTGGAGCCGAGGCCGGGGCGGATCAAGGCGGTGGTGGAAATCGACCTGCCGCACCCGCGCCAGCGCACCGGCGTGGCATTGCATGGCTTGCGTGAAAAGGTCTTGCACCAGATCACCGGGGATGGCGGGTATCTCAAGCCTGCGGGACAGCGGATGGAGGGGCTGCGGCCGGAGCTGATCGCACTGTGACCGACACCCGCTGTCCCCCCGGGAAAAAACTCCACAGATCAAGGCCATGGACGCCACCGACACAGATGGGTATCATGCGGCCCGTTGCACTCGTAGCTCAGCTGGATAGAGTACTGCCCTCCGAAGGCAGGGGTCGTGGGTTCGAATCCCGCCGAGTGCGCCATGACATCAGCCGTCACCCGTGTGTTTTCACCGGTGCCGGCAAGCAAAAGCCCCGCTCAGATCGCTCTGGCGGGGCTTTTGCGTTTCCGGGCCTCAGCCCTGCACGATGATCTGGCCCTGCAGGTCTCGGACCATGGTCTCGATGACCGGCTTCATCGCCTTGAACTCCTCAGGCGTGCACACTGCCTTCGGGTGCTTGAACTGCATGCGGCGCTCGACCACCACGGCGTTGCCGTCACGGGTGTAACGGGCGCTGTAGTCGAAACTGCCTTCCTTCACGGCAACGGCCTTGGGCGTCGCCAGGACGGTGACCCCGGCCGGGAACTCGAAGCGCGATTGCTCCAGCGTTTCGTTGGAGATGCAGACGAAGCCCTGGGTGCGCTCGTTCTCGGTGGCAAAGCCATAGACTGACTGGGCGATGCCGCCCACCAGGCTGCTCAGGGCTGGCACGCCCACCGGGCCGGGCAGGTTCACCAGGTTCTCGGTATGGCCCTGGACCTGGCTGCGAAAGTGCTCCGGCGCTGCCGACGGCTGGATCAGGATCTTGCCGCTGCCCCGTTGCCCATAGGCATTGAGCACCTGCTCGACGATGCGATCGAGGTCCGTCGGTTTCATCGTCTTGGCGCCATAGCGGTTGACCTCGCTGGCCCAGCCTTCGATGGTCGAGTCGCCGGTGAAGTCCGCGGCACCCGTGTCCTTGACCTTGAACAGCATTTCACCGACCTGCTTGCCGAACTGGGTGGCCGGGGTCTTGCCGAACACGCCGGTGGCGGTCAGCAGCGTGGTCTTGTCCAGGTCCATCAGCGGCAGGTAACCGGCGGCCACCGACGGGTCGGTCGAATCCAGGTACAGGTCGAGGCTCGGCACATAGGTCAGCACATGGTTGAGCACACCGAGTGTCGGCACCTTCGGCAGCTGGTAGGCATTGCCGAGGTTGATCAGCGCCGGCGAGCTCTCGATACCCGCCGCCTTGAGCAGCGCCTCGAGCAGGGCCACATGGTCCTTGCAGTCGCCATAGCGGTTGTCGAGCACGCTCTGCGCCGCGTGCGGAACCACGCCACCGGCACCGACATAGACCGCCACGTAGCGGATGTTCTCACGCACCCAGTCGCTGAGCTTGAGCGCCTTGGCCCGGGCGTCGGGCAGGTTCGCCGTCAATTGTCCGGCCAACGCGGCAATGGCCGGTGTCACTTGCACGTCGGCGCGCGCCTGGTAGCTGGCGGCAAGCCCTGCGTAGTCCTTGAAGGTCGAGACCGCGAGGTACTGGCCATAGTCCAGGTAGGACACGGCGCTCGCCTCGATCCTGGCCCTGTCGGTCGGCACGAAGTCCCAGCGGTAGACCTTGCGGCCCTTGCCGGCCTTGGGCGTGGACGCCTTGAAACCACGGGCGTCGGCATACAGCGGCAGGTCCGCCGGCAGGTCGTAGATCAGCGAGAACTGCTCCACGGGGTGAAATTCCGCCGCGGTGAGGTCCTCGAAATGGCCGGGGAACAGCGCGGTGGTGCGATGGCGCTTGTAGCGCAGCACCAGGCGGTCGCCAACGGCCACTTCCGGGAAGATCACCACCTTGACCCGGGAGTCCTGGAACATCGGCGCGTAGGTGGACGCCTGCTCCTGCTGCTCCTTGATCTGCGAGGCGTCGACCATGACCTTGCGCCCGTCGGGCTTCTGGGTGAAGGCCTGGTCGACCTCCAGGGTCTCGTACCCACGGTTGTAGCTCAGTGCTTGCTGGGCCTTGGCCTGGATGGCGCGCTCTTCGTTGATGCGCGAGACCGATTCGACCGCCACCTGGAAACTGCCGTCGCGCTGCACGGTGAAGGTCTGCACGACCTTTTCAAGGGTGACGGAGTGGTCGGTGCCATCGTCCCGAGCCTGGGCAGGCGCGATGCAGGCCAGGGTGAATGCCAGCACCCCGGCCAGGGGTGCAAGGTAAGACATGAACATGAGGATCCTTCTCTTGTGACGCGAGGGTTATTACAAAAACGCTAATGATACGCATTTTTATCATAAACCTGCAGGCCGCGCCGTATATGAACGCTTGCACGTTTGTGCAGAAAAGCACATTGCCACCTCTCCCGTGCCGGTGGTCATTGGTGATAGCGTGGGCATCTTCCGTTTGCGTAAACGGTCACCCTCCACCCCTGCAAAGGAATGCGCACCCCCATGCCATATACCAAGCTATCCGCCGCATCGCTCCTGCTGGCCAGCGTGGCCATGTTCTCGATCCCGGCCCAGGCCAACCTCTCCCAGCAGCAGTCCGCCGCCATCATCAAGGCCTACGACGGCAGCGACCCGGCCGACTTCAAGCAGTTCCTCGGCAAGCTGGCCGGCAGCGACCTGGCCAAGGCCGACAAGCTGGACGAAACCCTCAAGCTGTACCTGGCCGGCAAGCCGTTGAGCGCCGAACAGCAGGACGAGATCAGCCGCCTGCTGGGCCTGTACACCCGCATCAAGTACGGCAAGGCCGCCAAGGAAACCCTGCGCGAGCTGGTGGAGATCCCGACCGTTCGCAAGGACGGTGTACCGCAGCACGAGAATCCTGAGTTCATCAAGATCGCCGACAAGATCAAGGCCCTGGCCGAGGGCTTCGGCCTGACGTTCCGCAACATCGACAACCGCGTCTACGAGATCACCCTCGGTGAAGGCAAGGAAGTGATCGGCATCCACGCCCACGCCGACGTGGTACCGGTCACTCCGGACAACTGGAAGCTCAAGGACGGCACCAAGCTCGACCCGTTCAAGGTCACCCTGGTGGGCGACCGCATGTACGGCCGCGGCACCGAGGACGACAAGAACGGCATCGTCGTCGCGCTGTACGCGCTGAAGGTGGCCAAGGACGAGAAGCTGCCGCTGGCGCGCCAGTTCAAGCTGCTGGTGGACACCACCGAGGAAACCACCGGCGACGCCATCCCTTATTACTTTGAACGCAACGCCACCCCCGACTACAACCTGGCGCTGGACGGCGGCTACCCGGTGGTAATCGCCGAGAAAGGCTATGGCACCGTCATGGCCACCTTCGCCAAGCGTGCCGGTGACGGCAAAGGCGCCGAGGTGATCAACCTCACCGGCGGCCTGGCCACCAACCAGATCCCCGGCAGCTCGGTGGCGACATTGACCGGCGATAAGCCGGCCGACCTGGCCAAGGCGCTGAACAAGGCCGGCGCGGCCTACGTCAAACGCCATGGCGGCGACTTCAGCATCGACGCCAAGGTCGACGGCAAGCAGGTGCTGCTCACCGTGACCGGCGTGTCGGCGCACTCCTCCGAGCCCGAGTCCGGGGTCAACCCGGTGGCGCGCATGCTCGACTTCCTCAACGGCCTGGGCAAGGACGTGCCGCTCAAGCACAACCACATCACCGACGCCGCTCGCTACGCCGCCGACAACTGGGGCCTGGACTACCTGGGCAACAAACTCGGCGTCGGTTTCAAGGACGACTTCATGGGCCCGCTGACCACCTCGTTGACCTTCGTCGGCCTGGATGACAAGGCGCTGAAGTTGGCCGTCAACCTGCGCATTCCCAAAGGCAAGTCGCTCGACACCCTCAAGCGCGAGATCGCCGGCAAGCTCGATGCGTGGAAGGCCAAGAGCAAGACCCCGGTGGCGTTCGACTACACCCTCGATGAGCCGATGTACCGCAACCCCGAGGGCGAATGGGTCAAGGCCCTGCTGGCCGTGGCCAGCGAGAACCTGGGCATGAAGCACGAGTACGGCACCTCCGCCGGCGCCACCTCGGTGCACGACCTGCCCAACGGCGTGCAGTTCGGCCTGGCCATGCCGGACGTCAAGTACACCGGGCACAACGACAACGAGTTCAAGACCGTGGAGCAGTTCATGCTCGACCTGCAGGTCGTCAGCGAGATGGTGGCGCGGATCGGGCAGATGCCGAAGCTCTGATGACCCACTCGGGGCCGCGTTGCGGCCCCTTGCCGCGATGACGTTTTTCAATCACCTCGATGCCGTTTCCTGCATTGCCGTGCAGAGCGCCGTGCCGGATGCTTTATTTACTCCGACACGTCGCATTTGCACCCACAGAGGCCCGTATGAAGAACGTCGAACAAATCCTCAAAGCCAAGTCCCAGCACCACACCGTCTACACCATCAACCCTGACGACTCGGTGTTGGATGCCTTGAAGTTGCTGGCGGAGAAGAACGTCGGCGCCCTGCCGGTGATGGAGCATGGCCAGGTAGTGGGAATCGTCAGCGAACGCGACTACGCCCGCAAGCTGGTGCTCAAGGGTCGCTCCTCGGCGGCCACGCCGGTACGCGACATCATGAGTTCTCCGGTGGTCACGGTTGAACCCAAGCAGAATCTCGAGTACTGCATGAACCTGATGACCAACCGCCACCTGCGCCACCTGCCGGTGGTGCATGAGGGCAAGCTGCTCGGGCTGCTGTCTATCGGCGACCTGGTGAAGGAAACCATCGCCGAACAGGCCAACCTGATCCTGCAACTGGAGCAGTACATCCGCGGTGAATGACCCTGCTCAGTGATAGGCGCGCTCCAGCTCGTCCAGCTGATGGTCGAAGCTGCGCAGGCGCGCCGACCAGGTGTACACCAGCACTTCCAGATCCCTGTTGAGCACGGCGGTGTTGCCGCCATCACGGGCCGGCGCGTCGCACAGGTCCAGCTGGTAGCGCTCGCGGGCCATGGCCGTGGCCACGCTGGACAGGTCGCGGGCATTGGCCAGCCAGTGATGGTGGTGGTCGTGCACTTCCCGGTCGAGTTCCCGGCACTGGCGCTTGAGGGCGTCCAGGCTCTGCTCCAGCGGCGTGCCCTTGAGCTCGCCCATCACCTCCTCGAAGGTGCGTCCGGAGTGCCAGTAGCTGCCCCAGAAATAGCGGTCGAACACCGTCTCGACCCGGCGCAGGGCGACCTTGGTGTTCCAGATGGTCAGCAACGTTCGTCCCTGGGCGACTTCGCGCCTGTTCAGGTGCAGCTGCTGCCAGGCGATCCACGCCAGCCCGCACAACGCCACCGCCGCGGTCACGGCGGCGGCGGCATAGAGAAACTGCACGGCCTGGTTCATCGTGTGGGTGTGCCGGATACCGTAGAAGTAGCCGGCGGTCAGGGTGCCCAGGATCGTCACGGTGCACCAGAAACCTGGTGCGTAGGGATCTTTCATTGCGCCATCCCCTCTTGTTTTCCCTGAGCATAGCAACGCCCCGATCACCCATCAGGTGCCGCTCGGCGCTTTATTGGCGGGGACGGCGCAGCGCCTCGTTGAGTTGGTCGAACAGCTCCGCCCAATCGGCATCTTCAAGGATGCTGTCCCTGAGGAACGAGCGCTGGGACTCGTTCCAGAACGGCGCATCCACCAGCTTCACATCCCCCTTGAGCGGCGAATGACTGGTGATGAACTGGTCGATGCCCAGCGCATCGTCCGGCAGGCCCAGTTGCTTGAACAGTTCGGAAAACTTGTGGATCGGCGCTTCCATGATTCACTCCTATGGCCGGGCCGGTCGTCCACGACGCCAGCCCGGCGTGGGTTGCGAGCATCAGCTCAGTTCGCGCACTTCGGCGTGCGGCACCAGTTTCAAGTATTGCTCCATGCTCATGTGGATAAGGTGATCGTGGTCACCTGCCTCGAGGTAGACATCACCTTGGCGGGTAAGGGTCCGGTCGAGCAGCATGGGAATGTTGTAGGCATCGCCCAGGGCCGGGATGGCGCCGCGTTCGCAATCGCCGAACAGGCTCGGCAGGTTGCTTTCGCGGGTCAGCTGCCAGGCGCCGGTCATGCGCACTTCGGTCATGTCCAGATGCCGGTTGGCCGGCAGCACGGCCATGATGTAGTTGCCATGGCGGTCATCGAGCATCACCGACTTGGCGACCCGCTCGGCGGGTACGCCGGCCGTGCGCGCCGACTCCAGGCTGGTGGCCGAATGGGGATGGGGAATGATGTCGTAGTCGCAGTTGGCCTGGTCCAGGCGCTGCTGAAGGGTCTTGGCCATACGCATGATGCACCTCCGGTTTTGCCCCCACCCTCAAGTTTAGGCCGTGGCCCGGCAGCCACGACTAAACTTCAAGGACAGGTCCGCATGAGGTGACGACAGGTGATCGCCCGGCGCTGGCGCGTGCTGCTGTTGCTGCTGATTCTGGGCTTCGCCCCGGGCGGCCAGGCCGCGCCCGGTGCCAACGTGTGGCTGCTGAGCGTCGACGACGCCATCGGTCCGGCCAGCGCCGACTACCTCCTGCGCGGGCTGGACCAGGCGCAGGCCCAGGGCGCGCAACTGGTGGTCATCCGCCTCGACACTCCCGGCGGGCTCGACAGCGCCATGCGCCAGATCATCAAGGCCATTCTCGCAAGCACGCTGCCGGTGGCCACCTACGTCGCCCCGGGCGGCGCCAGGGCGGCCAGCGCCGGCACGTACATCCTCTATGCCAGCCACGTGGCGGCCATGGCCCCGGGAACCAACCTGGGCGCGGCGACGCCGGTACAGATCGGCGCACCCGGCAAGGACGAAAAGCCCGCCGCGAACAGCGAGCAGGACACCCTCGCCCGTAAACAGGTCAACGACGCCGCGGCCTACATCCGTGGCCTGGCGCAACTGCGCGGGCGCAACGCCGACTGGGCGGAGAAGGCCGTGCGCGAGGCGGTCAGCCTGTCGACCAGCGAAGCCCAGCGGCTGAAGGTGATCGACCTGGTCGCCGCTGACCTGCCCGACCTGCTGCGCCAGCTCGATGGCCGGACGCTGACCGTCGCCGGCCAGCCAGCATCACTGCAGACCGCCGGCGCCAATGTAGTGGAGCACCTGCCGGACTGGCGCACTCGCCTGCTGGCGGTGATCACCAACCCCAGCGTGGCGCTGATCCTGATCATGATCGGCGTGTACGGCCTGCTGTTCGAATTCATGAACCCAGGCTCCGGAGTCGGCGGCGTGGTCGGCGGCATCTGCCTGCTGCTGGCGCTGTACGCCCTGCAACTGCTGCCGGTGAGCCACGCCGGGGTGGCGTTGATCCTGCTCGGTGTGGCGTTCATGGTCGCCGAGGCGTTCCTGCCCAGTTTCGGGGTGATCGGCTTCGGCGGCATCGTCGCCTTCGTGGTCGGCGCGGTGATCCTGATGGACACCGACGCCCCTGGCTTTGGCATTCCGCTGACGCTGATCGTCAGCCTGGCAGTGTTGTCGGCGCTGTTGCTCGGCGGCGTGCTGGGCATGGCGCTGAAGGCGCGCCGACGCGCCCTGGTCAGCGGCGATGCCGGGCTGGTGGGCAGCCTGGTGACGGTGACCCAGGTACGCGCGGACAACCCGTTCTGCGGCTCGGTACAGGCCCAGGGCGAACAGTGGCAGGCGCAGTGCGCGACACCGCTGCAGCCGGGCCAGCACGTGCGGGTGACCGCCCGTCATGGCGTGACGCTGGAAGTCAGCGCCACTGCGCCCACGGCGCAAGGAGAGTAGACGATGTTCATGCAATTCGGATTCAGCGCCGTGCTGGTGCTGCTGGGCATACTGCTGCTCTCGGCCCTGCGCATCCTGCGCGAGTACGAGCGCGGCGTGGTGTTCCAGCTCGGGCGCTTCTGGCAGGTCAAGGGCCCGGGGCTGATCATCCTGATTCCCGGCATCCAGCAGATGGTCCGGGTCGACCTGCGCACCGTGGTGCTCGACGTGCCCTCCCAGGACGTGATCACCCGCGACAACGTCTCGGTCAAGGTCAATGCCGTGCTGTACTTTCGCGTGCTCGACCCGCAGAAGGCGATCATCCAGGTCGAGAACTTCCTCACCGCCACCAGCCAGCTGGCCCAGACCACCCTGCGCGCCGTGCTCGGCAAGCACGAGCTGGACGAACTGCTGGCCGAGCGCGAGCAGTTGAATTCGGATATCCGCGAGGTGCTGGACGCGCAGACCGACGCCTGGGGCATCAAGGTGGCCAACGTCGAGATCAAGCATGTCGACCTCAACGAGTCGATGGTCCGCGCCATCGCCCGCCAGGCCGAGGCCGAGCGCGAACGACGGGCCAAGGTGATCCATGCCGAAGGCGAGCTGCAGGCCTCGGAGAAGCTGATGCAGGCCGCGCAGATGCTGGGCAAGGAGCCGGGGGCGATGCAGCTGCGCTACATGCAGACGCTGGGGTCGATCGCCGGGGACAAGAGCTCGACCATCGTGTTTCCGCTGCCGGTGGATCTGCTCAAGGGGCTGGTGGACAAGCAGCGCTGATGGGGCCTCTGGGAGGCCCCATCACGCGTCAAAGCGGCGCGCGACGCAAGGTAGCGAGGAACGTCGCCGCACCGATGAACAGCCCGGCAAAGGTACGGTTCAGGCGCTTCTGCTGCTTCGGCGTGCGCAGCAGGCGCAGCACCCGCGAAGCCAGCCCGGTATATCCAGCCATCACCAGCATGTCGACACTGATCATGGTCACGGTGATCGCCACATACTGCGGCAACAGCGCCTCGTGCGGGTTGATGAACTGCGGCAGCACCGCCAGCATGAACACCAGCGCCTTGGGGTTGCTGACGTTGACCAGGAAGCCGCGGAACACCAGGCTCAGCGGCTTGCCGATCGGTCGTACGCCGGACTCGTCGCTCATGTCCATCGGCAGGGCTTGCCATTGCTTGTAGGCGAGGTAGACGAGGTAGGCGACGCCGAACCACTTGATGACCTGGAAGGCGGTGGCCGACGCGGCGAGGATGGCGCCAACACCGGCGGCGATGATGGCGATCTGCACGATCAGGCCCAATTGCAGGCCCAGGGCGTTCCAGTAACCACGCCAGAAGCCGTACTGCAGCCCACTGGACATCGAGGCGATTGCCCCGGCGCCCGGCGACAGGCTGATCACCCAGCACGCGGCAAAGAAGGCCAACCACGTTTCCATCGACATCGCACACCTCGCTCTAACAGCTTTTGCAAACCGCTAAGCTAAGGTGTTGGCGAAAAAATAACCAGACAATTCTGCGGCTTCAGTCGGTTTCCATCGCCTCAGGCTTGGCCGCCACGGCGGCTTCAGTGCCACGCCAACGCCGCACGGCCTTCTGGAAGAACTGGCTGTTCGGCACCTGCACCAGCGCTCCACCGGCTTCCGGCGTTTCCATCAGCGTGGTGTACAGCAGGTTGATGGCGATCACCCGGCCTTTCACCCCCGGCTTGTCGAGGGTATCGACCAGCTCGACCACATCGCCAATGCGAAACGGTCCGACGGTGAAGATCAGCACCGCGCACAGCAGGTTGGACAGCACGCTCCAGATGGCGAAGAACGCCACCGCCGCCACCGCGACGAAGCCCGACAATGCCGTCCACAGCACCGTGGCGGACACCCCCATGCGCTCGAGCACGAACAGCAGCGCGCTGCCCATGATCAGCCAGCGCAGGGCGCCGCGCACCGGCACCATCAGCTCGTGCGGCAACGGGTAGCGCTCGCCCAGGCTGCGCAGGCCGCGCGCGACCATGCGCTGCAGGACGAAGGCGGCGATCAGGATCAGCAGGATCTGCAGCCCCAGCCAGAACGAGTCCATCCACTGCCCCGGCAGCAGCGAACGCAGCGCATCCATCAGGACAGCGCCTCGAGCTCGGCCTGCATGCTTTCCAGCGTTTCCAGGGCTTCCATCCAGGCTTCCTCAAGCTCGCCTTCGCGTTGCTTGAGCTTGGTCTGACGGGCCAGCAAGTCGCGCAGCTCATCCTTGCGCGTGGCCTCGTACAGACCGCTGTCGCCCAACGTCGTCTCGATCTCGGCCAGTTGCTGGTGCACCTGGTTGAGTTCGGCCTCCAGCTTGTCGGCCGCCTTCTTGTGCGGTGCCAACTGCTGACGCAGGGCCGCAGCGGCCTGGCGCTGGGCCTTCTTGTCGGTCTTGTCCGGGTTCGCGGGCGCGCTGCTCACCGGCGCGTTGCGTTGGCGGTACTCGACCAGCCAGCGGCTGTAGTCGTCCAGGTCGCCGTCGAAGGTGTCGACCTTGCCGTCGGCCACCAGCAGGAAGTCGTTGGTGGTGCTCTTGAGCAGGTGACGGTCGTGGGACACCACCACCACGGCACCGGCGAACTCCTGCAGGGCCATGGTCAACGCCAGGCGCATCTCAAGGTCGAGGTGGTTGGTCGGTTCGTCGAGCAGCAGCAGGTTCGGCCGCTCCCAGGCGATCAACGCCAGGGCCAGGCGGGCCTTCTCGCCACCGGAGAAATTCACCACCGGCTCGTCGACACGGTTGCCGTGGAAATCGAAGCCGCCGAGAAAGTCGCGCAGGGTCTGCTCGCGCTCGCCCGGGGCGATGCGCTGTAGGTGCAGCAGCGGACTGGCCTTGTCGTCCAGCGAGTCGAGTTGGTGCTGGGCGAAATAGCCGACGGCGAGGTTCTCGCCGCGCACCAGGCGCCCGGACAGCGGCTGAAGCTCGCCGGCGAGGTTCTTGATCAGGGTCGACTTGCCCGCGCCGTTGGGGCCGAGCAGGCCGATCCGCGCACCCGGCGCCAGTTGCAGCTTGACCTTCTCGAGGATGGCCTTGTCGCCATAGCCCAGGCGGCCTTCGGACAGGTCGAGCAACGGGCTGGAAATCTTCTCCGACTCGCGGAAGACAAAGTCGAACGGCGAATCGACATGGGCCGCCGACAGCTCCTCCATGCGCTCCAGGGCCTTGATCCGGCTCTGTGCCTGGCGGGCCTTGGTGGCCTGGGCCTTGAAGCGGGCGATGTACTTTTCCATGTGCGCGCGCTGCGCCTGCTGCTTCTCGTAGGCCTGCTGCTGCTGCGCCAGGCGTTCGGCGCGGGTGCGCTCGAAGGCGCTGTAGCCGCCCTTGTAGAGATTGAGCTTGCGCTGCTCGACATGCAGCACATGGTCGACCACTGCATCGAGGAAATCACGGTCGTGGGAGATCAGCAGCAGCGTGCCCGGGTAGCCCTTGAGCCACTCTTCCAGCCAGAGGATGGCATCGAGGTCCAGGTGGTTGGTGGGCTCGTCGAGCAGCAGCAGGTCGGACGGGCACATCAGTGCCTGGGCCAGGTTCAGGCGCATTCGCCAGCCACCGGAGAAGTCGCCGACGCGGCGGTCCATCTGCTCGTTGGTAAAGCCCAGGCCGGCCAGCAGCTTGCGCGCGCGGGCATCGGCGGTGTAGCCGTCGGCGCTGTCCAGCTCACTGTGCAGGCGCGCCAGGGCGGTGCCGTCGTGTGCCTGCTCGGCGGCGGCCAGCTCCGCCTGCACCTTGCGCAGGCGGGCGTCGCCGTCGAGCACATAGTCCACGGCGATGCGGTCAAGGGTGTCGACCTCCTGGCGCATGTGGGCGATGCGCCAGTCGCCGGGCAGCAGGCAATCGCCGGCATCGGGCGAAAGCTCACCGCGCAGCAGGGCGAACAGGCTGGATTTACCGGCGCCGTTGGCGCCGATCAGGCCGGCCTTGTGACCGGTGTGCAGGGTCATCTCGGCGCCTTCTAGCAGGCGCTGGGGACCACGCTGTAAAGTGAGGTTCGATAGTCTGATCATGATGGTCGCGGAGTCTACCAGCTTCGCCGATCACTGGCGCGAGTGAAACCATGCACACCGACCTGTGGAATCACGCCCTGGCCTTGTATGCCCGGCCAGGCGTCGAAGCCGCCAGCCTGGCCCTCCAGGAACTGGGCGGCGATGTCTGCCTGCTGCTCTGCGGCACCTGGTTGCAGACCCGCGGCGTGGCCGCCGATGAACAAAGGATTACCGCCTTGAAGGCCCTTGCCGGCCCCTGGCAACGCGACGTGGTGACGCCGCTATGCATGCTACGCCGGCAATGGCGCGAGCAGGCGCTGGCCGACCCACGACTGAGCGTGATGCGTGAGCAGGTGAAGGCGCTGGAGTTGCAGGCTGAACGCACCTTGTTGGAGCGCCTGGAGGCGTTGGCGCACGAGTGGCCTGCGCAAGCGGGCGCCGCGCAGGACTGGCTGACCCGGCTGGCGCCGGACCAGGCCCGGGACCACGACGCGCTGCATCAACTGCGCGCCGCGGCCCGTGAGCTTCAGGACGCCGAAGTCGACGACTGAGCCGGTGTGGCGGTTGCCGCAGGCGTGGCCGCGCTGTTCGCAGGCGCCGGGGTGGTGCTGGCGGTCGGCGTGGCTGGCTGGTTTTCGGCTGGCTTGCTGGCTACAGGCTTGGCCGGAGCCTTGGCAGCGGCCGGTTTGGCTGCTGGCTTGGCTGCAGGTTTGGCGGCGGGCTTGGCCGCTGCTGGCTTGGCCGGGGCCTTGGCGGCAGCTGGCTTGGCCGCTGATTTGGCTGCAGCGGCCTTTGCCGGTGCCTTGGCGGCAGCTGGTTTAGCCGCTGGCTTGGCAGCAGGTTTCGCGGCGGCGGTCTTCGCCGGGGCCTTGGCGGCAGCTGGCTTGGCCGCTGGCTTGGCGGCAGGTTTCGCGGCTGCAGTCTTCGCCGGGGCCTTGGCGGCAGCCGGTTTGGCCACTGACTTGGCGGCAGGTTTGGCGGCTGCAGTCTTCGCCGGGGCCTTGGCAGCAGCCGGTTTGGCCGCTGGCTTGGCGGCAGGTTTTGCGGCTGCAGTCCTCGCCGGTGCCTTGGCGGCAGCCGGTTTGGCCGCTGGCTTGGCGGCAGGTTTAGCGGCAGCAGTCCTCGCCGGTGCCTTGGCGGCAGCAGGCTTGGCCGCTGGTTTGGCTGCAGCTTTCGCGGCGGCTTTCGGTGCCGCAGTACGCGAGTCCAAGGCCTTGGCGGCGGCCTCACGCACCTTGCCGACACCCTGGGCCAGCTTCAGGCTTTCCTGGGCATCGCGCTTGAGTTGCTGGATATAAGTACGGGTTTGCGCTTGGCGATCCTTGAGCGAATCGAGCAAGTCCTCAAGTTCTCCGGCGACTTTTTGCGCCTTGCCCTGAGCCTTGGCTTTACCGGCCTTGGCGGCGTCCTGCAACTTCAAACGAGCGTTGTGCAGTTTCTCTTGGGCCTTGCCACGTTGTTTTTCCAACTTGGCCAACAGTTTCTCGGCATCCGCCAGCGCTTGGGAGCAGGCATCTTCCAAATGTTCGAGCAAGCTACCGGAAAGTTGCTGGAGCAGGTGCAACGGCGTACTGACTGCTTTCTTCTTGGCCGACATGGTTTACCTCCTGGCTGACGAGAGTGCGGCTCATACTATGCTTCTGCTGCTACCGCCGCTAGGGCATGTTGACAGTCTCAGTAGCGCCGCGTTGCATGCCTGGGCAAAGTTGTTGTCTTGCAGCTGGAAACAAGTGTAGTTGCCCATTAGTGCACTGCCGATATTTACACATCTTCGCCCAACAACGCTGGCATACTTTGCGCTCTTTGCCGCAGGAACCGTTCATGCCTCGTTATCTGACTCTGGGCCTGTGCCTGGTGATGCCACTCGCCCTGGCCAACGCCGAAACCGCCCCCGCCAACGACAGCGACCTGGCCTACAGCCTCGGTGCCAGCCTGGGCGAGCGCCTGCGCCAGGAAGTCCCCGGCCTGCAGCTCGACGCCCTGGTCGAAGGCCTGCGCCAGGCCTATCAGGGCCAGCCGCCCCGCATTGCCAAGTCACGCATGCAGGCCATCCTCGAACAGCACGAGACGCAAGCCAACGCCGCCGCCGAACAGGCCCAGGTGGACAAGCTGGTGGAAGCGGAAAAACGCTTCATCGCCGGCGAACGGGCCAAGGCCGGGGTACGCGAACTGCCTGAGGGCATCCTCTACAGCGAGCTGGCCAGCGGCAGCGGCGCACAACCCAAGGCCAGCGGTCGCGTGCAGGTGCGCTATGTAGGGAAATTGCCGGATGGCACGGTGTTCGACCAGAACCTGCAACCGCAATGGTTCAAGCTGGACTCGGTGATCGAGGGCTGGCAGGTGGCGCTGCCACGCATGAAGGCGGGGGCGAAATGGCGCCTGGTGATCCCGTCGGCGCAAGCCTACGGCGCCGACGGTGCGGGTGACCTGATCGCACCCTATACCCCACTGGTGTTCGAGATCGAACTGCTGGACGTGGCCGACTGAATCAGGCCTGCACCGCGTCCTCTTGCTTGTGGGCGTTGTGCAGCACTTCGATCAGGCAGTCTTCCAGCTCGAAACGCTCGTGCAACAGGCTTCCGAGCTTGCCCAGCTTTTCCGCGAAGCGTTCGGTGTCGGTGCATTCGCCCTTGGCGCAGTGGTCGTTGAAGGCCAGGGCGATCTGGGTGATGTCGTTGATCCGCGGGTTGATTTCCTCGGCCAGCTCCAGCGCACGCTCGTCGCCAAAAGCCTTGGCCTCGCTGATGAGCTGTTCGCACACCTCGAAGTGCCACGCCGAGACGTAGTCGACGAGGACCTCGCAGAATCCGCCGTTGTGGTGCTTGTCGGCAAAGGCCGGCTTGGCATCGCGCAACGCGCGGAAGGCCTGCACCAGTTCCTGGCGCTCCTCCAGCCAACGATCGATCAGCTTGTGAACACCGCCCCAGCGTTCCTGGGCGTTCTGGCAACTATCGAGCATGGCGATCTCTTCCCTTCTGGGTAGATGCCGCTGCACCTCGCGACACAACACCGTGGCACAAAGGTGACGTCAGCAAACGGCATCGAGCAGTTGTATTTTCGGTAAGCGTGCTGCGAGATTATTCCCGCGCGACCTGCCCTTCAAGGTACGCAGCAGACAAAGTTCATACAAGCGTTTAATCCCGTTGCCGGCCACCGCTGGTCGCGCAATGCCCGGTGCATTGCCGTGGATCAACCCGCCGCGTCCTGGCGTAATCGATACAGCACCAGCCACGACAACGGCACCGCCGCCAGCAACAGGAAGGCCAGCAGGCTCCATTCCGGCAGGGTCAGATCGAGGAAGCTCCAGTTGACCGACACGCAGTCCGGGCTGCCCAGCAGGAACGCCTGCAGAATCTCGCTCCACGGGCGTTCGACCAGGTGCGCCAGGGGCAGGTGGCAACCGCTGACCGGCAGCGGCTCGGCCTGCAGCCAGACATGCCGCCCCGCCAGCAAGGCGCCAGCCGACGCGAACAGCAGCGCCAGCCGGGCATGCCAGCGGCGGGCGCCGGTGTGTAGCGTGGCGACCAGGCAGGTCAGCGCAAAACAGCCCAGCATCAGGCGCTGGCTGAAACACAACGCGCAGGGATCCAGGCCAACCACGTTCTCGAGACGGAACGACGCAACCAGCACCACTACGGCGGCCAGGAAGGCGGGAAGGAACGAGCTGCGCAAGCAGGCCAGCGACATGGGTAGATGTGATCCGAAAATGAAGGAAGTGGTTTGAAACGGTAGAGGAAAGGAGCGCTTTGTATCAAGGCGCTACAGTGCAGACAAGTCGCTGAATGGCTAGAGAATCATTTTTGTGGAGCGTGGGAATATTCCGACGCGAAGGAAGGAAGATTCAACGCCCTCCCCGCAGAGGGCGCGTCTTGAGTCATCGCTCATCAGAAAATGCAACACGCCGCTGGCAAAACATCGCACCTGCACCGGCAGGCATGCCCGCGATGCGCAACAGTACGTCACGTGGCCACTGAGCCCTCAGGCCCGAACACCCTCCGGCAGCGGCAACGCCAGCAGGCGCTCATCCAGCAGCCCCAGGCCCTCCTGGAACAGCTGATTGCTGCGCTCGGTCTCACCAAGCCCGGCCAGCAAGCGTGCCAGCTCGGCGCAGGTTTCCGGATTGCGCTCCATGCGCAGACTGCTCTCCAGATAATCACGCGCCTTGCCCCACAAGCGGTTCTGCAGGCTCAGCCGGCCGAGGGTGAGCAGCAGGCTCGGGTCCTGCGGATGCTCCTTCAGCCAGCCTTCGGCCGTCTGCAACTGGCGCGCCGGATCGTCGCCGCGCACCAGCCCGTACAGGCGTGCCAGGTGGCTTTCGTAGCCGCGCTTGAGCGCGCCGCGAAGCACCTGCTCGGCCTCGCCCTGGGCACCGACCTGACGCAGCTGTTCGGCATAGGCAGACACCAGTTGCGGCTCTTGACGCTGAGCATTGGTCAGCTGTTGCCAGGCGCGCTCGAGCGCCTGGCGCGCCGTCTGCGGATCCTCGCCACGGGTCGCCGCCAGGCCCAGGTTCTGGCCCCAGGCGCGCTGCTCCAGGTCGGCAAGCTCCGCCGCGGGCAGCACCTTGTGCTTGCGCAAGTCCGGCAGCAGGCGGATCAACGCCGGCCAGTCACCGCGCTCCAAGTGCAGGCGCTGCAGCAGGCGCAACACCTGGGCATTGTGCGGGTGACGCTCCTGCATCGCCTGCAGGGCCTCCAGCGCACCCTCGCTCTCGCCCCGGTCCATCTGCAACTGGGCATGGGTCAGGGCAACGGCGAGCTCCGCCTGGGGCTGGCGCTCCAGGGCGCGTTCGAGCAGGTTGTCACGCTCCTCCACCCGTCCCAGTTCGTTGGCGGCGCGAGCGGCACCGAGGTAGTAGAGCAGTGGCTGGCGGTCGGACTCGGCGGCACGCTGCAAGTGGCGCTGGGCACTCGCCCAGCGCCCCTCGGCCAGGTCCAGCTGGCCTTGTTCGACGGCGATCCGGGTACGGCGGCTGCGGTTGCGCCGCGACCACGGGTTGACCACCCCGGACGAGGTCAGCACCAGGCCGACCAGGTAACGCAGCAGCAACAGCAGCACGATGATGCCAACCAGCGCGCCGAGCGCCGCCCACAGCCCGGACTGATAGCGGAAGCCGCCGTAGGCGATCAGCACGTAGCCGCTATGCTTGGCAATCGCGATGCCCAGCGCCGCGGCAACGACGATCGCCAGCACCGCCAGCAGGTACACTCGCTTCATGGCTTGGCCCCCTCGGCGGCGGCCGGTAGGTGGCGACGCTGGATGTAGGCCTGCACCGCGGCCAGGCTCTCGCTCAGGTCAGGCGTGACCACCGACACCGGCTGTTCGGCCAGCTGGTTGAAGCTGTCGAGCATCGCCTTGCTTTGCGGGTTGTCCGGGTTGAAGTTGGCCAGCAACACGCTGCGCGCGTCGTCCAGGGCCTGGGCATAGACCTTGGCCTCGCCGTTGAGCGCCGCCCATTGCGCCTGCTCGATGGTCAGGCTCAGGGCCAGGCGCAGCTGGTTGAGCGACTGCCCGGACAGCAGCGGGCGGACGTTGTCGTCGGCATTGAACTCGATCTGGAAGTACTTGGAGATCTCCGCCCACCACTGCGACCAGCGGCTGGCGCCGTCGCCATCGGCGGTCAGCGCGCCCATGGCGTCGGCTTTGCTGTCGAACTCCGGCGACTGGGCGCTGAGCTGCTGCACCAGTTCACGCTGCGCGGCGAGCTTGAGGAACAGCCCAGTGCGATCCGGCTGCTCGGTGCTGGACAGCGTCGCCAGGCTGCGGGCCAGTTGCTCGCGGGCGGCGAAGGCGCCCGGGTCGCTCTGCTCGCGGAGGATCTCATCGGCACCTTCGACCAGCGCCTTGGCGCTGGTGATGTCCTGCAGCGCCGACAGGCGCAGGGTGGCCAGGCGCAACAGGTGCTCGGCCTCGGCCAGGCGCCACTCCTTGCGGCTTTCGCCGAGCACGGTTTCCAGGCGCTGGCTCAGGCGCTGCTGGTCGCCCTGCAATTGCGCCACAAGGCGCCGGCGGTCTTCCAGCTCACTGGCTGCCGGCAAGCTGGCCAGCTGCGCGCTGAGCTGCTGCTCGCGCTGCTGCAGCGCGTCGGCGCGTTGATTGAGGGCTTGCAGGTGTTCGCCCTGGCCTTGCTCGCTGCCTTGCAGCTGACGGACCTGCCAGACGCTCCAGCCGCCGACCGCGACGCCGGCGGCGCCCAGCAGCAGGGCCAGCAGCGCCAGGCCGTTGCCGGAGCGTCGGGCGGGCTTGGCGGTGGCGGATTGCGGCGCCTCGGGCGCCGCGGGCTGTTCAGTGTTGGACAAGACAGTTTCGCTCACGTATCCATCCTTTGCATGGTGGCGCATAGCTCTCTAGCTTAGCGCCTTAAGGGGCAGGCGCAGCGGTTCGCTGCACGGCTGCCAGCAAGGCCGCGGCGCTGGCGCCACGGCAATCCACAATGTCTTTCGCCCCGAGCGCTCGGGCCTGCTCGGCCACCCGGGGGCTGGGCACGAACAGCGGCAAGCGGGAAAACCGCGGCCAATCCGCACCCGCCAGTCGCTGCAAGTGTTCCAGACCCTGCCCACTGCTGACCACCAAGCCATTGAGGCGTTCCCCATCGATGCGCTGGGCGAGGGTCGTGGCAGGGTAGTGCGGCAGGCAGCGGCGATACAATTCCAGATAATCGACACTAGCACCTTGCTCGGCAAGACGCTCGGCCAGCAGTTCACGACCTCCGACGCCGCGCACGATAAGGACGCGGGGTGCCGACACGGCGATAGCCTCGCGCAGGGCGGGCAATGCGAGCAAGGCTTCGCTGTTGTCGCCGACAGCCGGGAAGGCCACCTGCAACCGGCGCTCCTGAAGGATCCGCGCGGTTGCCTCGCCCACCGTGAACCAGCCGGCGAACGGCGGCGTCACTCCCGCTTGGGCGAGTTGCTCCAGCAGCAGGCGGGCCGCCGGTTTGCTGACCACGATGATGGCGTGGGCCTCGGCGATCGCCCGCAGGCGCTGCAACTGCTCAGGGGCCGGCGCGATCGCCTCGATCACCAGCAACGGCAGGCTGGCGCTGGCGATGCCCGCGTCGGCCAGGGTCTGCGCCAGCGCCGCACAGTCCTCTTCAGGGCGGGTCAGCAGCAGGCGCCAGGGGCTCACGGGTGGCCGGCCTCGCCGTAGACTTCCTTGAGGATCGCCTCGGCCCCCTGCCCGAGCAGGTCTTCAGCGACCTGCACACCCAGGCGCTCGGCATCGGCACGCGGCGCCCGGGCCTCGGCCACCAGCAAGGTGCCGCCGGAGGGCTGGCCAACCAGGCCGCGCAGCCACAGCTGCTCGCCTTCGAGCACCGCGTAGCAGGCGATCGGCACCTGGCAGCCGCCATTGAGGCGCTTGTTCAGGGCGCGCTCGGCCACCACCCGATCGGCGGTGTCGGCATGGTGCAACGGCGCCAGCAAGGCATGGATCTGGGCGTCGGCGCTGCGGCATTCGATGCCCACCGCGCCCTGGCCGCCCGCCGGCAGGCTGTCATCGACGCTGATGGAGGCAGTGATGCGGTCCTCGAAGCCGAGGCGAATCAGGCCGGCGGCGGCGAGGATGATGGCGTCGTACTCGCCGGCATCGAGCTTGGCCAGGCGGGTGTTGACGTTGCCGCGCAGGAAACGGATCTCGAGGTCGGGCCGGCGCGCCAGCAACTGGGCCTGGCGGCGCAGGCTGGAAGTGCCGACGATGCTGCCGGCCGGCAAGGCCTCGAGGCTGGCGAAGGTGTTGGAAACGAAGGCGTCGCGCGGGTCTTCACGCTCGCAGATGCAGTACAGGCCCAGGCCCTCGGGGAAGTCCATGGGGACGTCCTTCATCGAGTGCACGGCGATGTCGGCCTCGTTGTCGAGCAGGGCGGTTTCCAGCTCCTTGACGAACAGGCCCTTGCCGCCGATCTTCGCCAGCGGCGCGTCGAGCAGCTTGTCGCCGCGGCTGACCATCGGCACCAGGGTCACCAGAAGACCAGGATGCGCCTGCTCCAGGCGGGCTTTGACGTATTCGGCCTGCCACAGGGCCAAGGCACTTTTACGGGTGGCAATGCGGATTTCGCGAGTGGACATGAAGCGCACCGATCCAGAGAAATGCGGTCGATGATAACAGCTCCTCTGGGTGTGCCCGCAGATTCAGATCAGCAAAGCGCCACGCGGGAGCGGGCATGACCCGCGATTGCGATGGCGGGCAACACCTCATCGCGGGGCAAGCCCGCTCCCACGCTACGAACAGGTATTCAGTGCAAGGACTGCATCATCTTGCGCACCCCCGCCACATGGCGGCGGCTGACGGTCAGGGCGTCGCCGTCCAGGCCCTTGAGATAGAGCTGGAAATGCCCCAGCGGCGTGCGCTGCAGGCGCTCGATGCGCTCACGGGCAACCAGCGCGTTGCGGTGGATGCGCACGAAACGCTCGCCAAACTCGTCCTCCAGGGCCTTGAGCGGCTCGTCAAGCAGCACTTCGCCCGCCTCATGGCGCAGGGTGACGTACTTGTGGTCGGCGATGAAGTAGATGACCTGGGGAATGGGGATCAACTCGATGCCTTTGCGGGTACGGGCACTGATATGGCTGCGCGGGCCACCACCGGCATCGCTGGCGGGGCGGGTCAGCGCGGCCAGTTGGGCCCGGTTGGGTTTTTCTGCCCGGCGCAGGGCGTCGCGCAGGGCCTGCGGCTGGATGGGCTTGTCGACATGGCTCAGGGTGCTGTCCCTGAAAGCTTCGCTGCCGTACTCATCGTCGCCGGTGCAGAACACCACCGCCGGCGGCGACTCGCGTTCGCACAGCCGGGCGGCGACCTGCAGGCCATCGAGGCCCGGCATGCCGATATCCAGCAGCACCACATCGGGCTTGAGGCTTTCGATCAGGGTCAGGGCCTCCTCGCCGTTGGTGGCGCTGGGCTCCATCACGGTGTACCCCTCCAGCTCGCCAAGCAGCCGGCTCAGGCGCTCGCGGGCCAGGGGTTCATCATCAACGATCAGGACATTCATAATTGCGCTGGATTCCTGAGTGAGTCTCGCACGGGTATAGCGTAGACAAGTGTGGGGCGACCGAAACGCGGTCACGCTACAGACCGGTGCGAAGGCCAAAGATTCACTGGTCTGGCAGATTCACCGCCAGTCCTTTGTCCAACTGTAGACGCTCCGTGGAACACTGCCGTTCAATCGTTGAATATGCCGCCCCCCCTTGTAACGGGACGATTCTCGCGACCAGCGCCCTGCGGCGGCGGGCGCAACCCTGCTATGATCGGCGCACTTTTTCCGTTCACGCCTTCAACGAGTGAATCCATGAGCACCGACAAGACCAATCAGTCCTGGGGCGGCCGCTTCAGTGAGCCCGTCGACGCCTTCGTCGCCCGCTTCACCGCCTCGGTCGATTTCGACAAGCGCCTGTACCGCCACGACATCATGGGTTCGATCGCCCACGCCACCATGCTGGCGCAGGTCGGCGTCCTCACCGATGCCGAGCGCGACACCATCATCGATGGCCTGAAGACCATCCAGGGCGAAATCGAGGCCGGCTCCTTCGACTGGCGCGTCGACCTCGAAGACGTGCACATGAACATCGAAGCGCGCCTGACCGACCGCATCGGTATCACCGGCAAGAAGCTGCACACCGGCCGCAGCCGCAACGACCAGGTGGCCACCGACATCCGCCTGTGGCTGCGCGACGAGATCGACCTGATCCTGGCCGAGATCACCCGCCTGCAGCAGGGCCTGCTGGAGCAGGCCGAGCGCGAGGCCGAGACCATCATGCCCGGCTTCACCCACCTGCAGACCGCGCAGCCGGTGACCTTCGGCCACCACCTGCTGGCCTGGTTCGAGATGCTCAGCCGTGACTACGAGCGCCTGGTGGACTGCCGCAAGCGCGCCAACCGCATGCCCCTGGGCAGCGCCGCCCTGGCCGGCACCACCTACCCGATCGACCGCGAACTGACCTGCAAGCTGCTGGGCTTCGAGGCCGTGGGCGGCAACTCGCTGGACAGCGTCTCGGACCGCGACTTCGCCATCGAATTCTGCTCGGCGGCGAGCATCGCGATGATGCACCTGTCGCGCTTCTCCGAAGAGCTGGTGCTGTGGACTAGCGCCCAGTTCCAGTTCGTCGACCTGCCTGATCGTTTCTGCACCGGCAGCTCGATCATGCCGCAGAAGAAGAACCCAGACGTGCCGGAGCTGGTGCGCGGCAAGAGCGGCCGCGTGTTCGGCGCCCTGACCGGCCTGCTGACCCTGATGAAAGGCCAGCCGCTGGCCTACAACAAGGACAACCAGGAAGATAAAGAGCCGCTGTTCGACGCCGCCGACACCCTGCGCGACTCACTGCGTGCCTTTGCCGACATGATCCCGGCGATCAAGCCCAAGCACGCGATCATGCGCGAAGCGGCCCTGCGCGGCTTCTCCACCGCCACGGACCTGGCCGACTACCTGGTGCGCCGCGGCCTGCCGTTCCGTGATTGCCACGAGATCGTCGGCCATGCGGTGAAGTACGGTGTCGATACCGGCAAGGACCTGGCCGAGATGAGCCTGGACGAACTGCGCCAGTTCAGCGACCAGATCGAGCAGGACGTGTTCGCCGTACTGACCCTGGAAGGTTCGGTCAACGCCCGCAACCACATCGGCGGCACCGCGCCGGCCCAGGTGCGCGCGGCCGTCGCGCGCGGCAAGGCCTTGCTGGCTTCTCGCTAAGCAGTCAGGGGCCGCTTTGCGGCCCTTTCGCCGGCAAGCCGGCTCCCACTCCGATCACACAGCCCTCAGCGCTTCGCTGTATCCGTGGGAGCCGGCTTGCCAGCAAAAGGCCCCGACGCCAGTCAGCGCTTGCTCTTGATCATTTCCAGGAACGCCGGCATCGCCGCATCCTTGTCCGCCACGATCCGCGCCATGTGCGGGTTCTCGCCCAGCAACTGCAACAGCGCCTTCGCTTGCGGGAAATCCGCCAGGAAGTCGATATTGAGCACCTTCTTGCCCACCGCGCAGGCCAGGTCGACCGAGAAGCAGAACATCAGGTCGGCGATGGTCAGTTGCTCACCGGCCACGTATGGCTGGAACTGCCCGTTGCGCTTGAGGGTGGCGAAGCCCGCCAACAGGTCCGCCCGCGCCCGCTCCTTGATCAGCGGTTCGACCGCCGCGCCGAAGAACGCCTCGGCGTAGCAGGTACGCGCCGGCAGCTCGATATACAGCTCGATTTCCCGCAGCAGCTCGCGCACCTTGGCCTGCCCGAAGGCATCGGCCGGCAGCAGCGCCTTGCCCGGCTGGGTCTGCTCGATGTAGTCGAGGATGACTCCGGTCTCGCTGATGAAACCGTGCTCGGTCTCCAGCACCGGAACCTTGCCGCGAGGGCTGATGGCCAGGGCTTGAGGCAACTGACCGCCGTAGAACGGCACCTCCTCGAAGGGCACGCCCTTCTCCAGCAAGGCCAGCTTGACCATGTTGTAGTAGTTGCTGACTGCGAATCCATGAAGCTTGAGCATTGAGACAGCCTCCAAGGCCGTATGGGGTTGGCCCGGCTGTTATAGCCCCCTGCCCGGCCCTTGACCAGTGGCATGCTCGGCGTTGATGGCCGGGCATTGCCAACCCAGACATGGCACACTATGCGCTTCACCACAGGAGTACCGCCATGAGCGAGCACGACGAGATCGACGGCAACGACGAAGAAGCCTTCACCGAGGCTACCCTCACCCAGGCCATCGAGAACCAGATCGAAAGCGGCGAACCCGCGGCGGCCAAGGCCACCTTCAACAAGCTGACCCTGGTCGGCTACGAGCGCGAGGACATCCTCAATCTCATGGCCCATGTGCTGGCCATCGAAATCGACGCCATGCTCGACGAAGACCGTCCGTTCAACACCGAATGGTATGAAACCGCCCTGCGGGCCCTGCCGGAGCTGCCACCTGAGGCGGATCAAGGCGACATCGAATAAGCCTGACTACACTCCTGACTTCCATCCTTGTCTCGAAGTCAGGAGTTGCCCATGCCTTTTACCCCCGAACTGATCGCCGAACTGGAAGTCCTTTCTCAGTTCAACCTGGATAACCACCAGGAAGGCATCAAGGTTAGCAGCGACGCCTCCCCCGCCCTGGTCGCCGCTGCCAAGCGCTTGCATGACAAAGGGCTCACCGACCAACCCGATGGCGGTTACCTCACCAGCCTTGGTAACGATGCTGCTGAGAGCGTCCGGCTTTTGCTGACCATCCTCAAATCAAAATCCGCCCAGCCGGCCTGAACCCCTGCTCCCGCTCCTGCAGCTCGGCAGACCTGCAGGAGCGGGCTTACCGTCGATGGCTTGCACAGGCGCTGCAAATCTGACGTCAAAAACCCAGCAACCCCTTATCCGAGCGCCCCACTCAGGCTAAACTCGCCAGTGCTCCCCCGGCCTGCCTGAGTGCGCAATGTACCACCCCCATGAAATCCGCCCCGATCTCGACCAAGGCATCGACCGTAAGGAGCTGTCCAAGCTGCGCGCGCGCTTCCTGAAGATCAACCAGGGCCGCCTGGCACGGGCCATGGAAGGGCTGTCCACGCGCCAGCAACTGGTCCTCACCCTGTTGCCGCTGTTCTTCCACGTCAATCACCCGCTGTTGCCGGGCTATGTGTCGGGCACCACCCCCGCCGGCGTATCCGGCTTCGAGCCCGACAGCGACCTGCTGGCCGAGGCCCAGCGCCTGACCCGCTCGTTCACCTACAAACCGCGCCACGGCAAGCCGCAGCAACCAATCCACGGCCTGTTCCTGATGGGCAGCCTGGGCACCCTGGCTCAGGCCGAGCAGAGTGACATGGACCTTTGGGTCTGCCACGCCCCCGACCTGGACGAGCAGGCCCTGGCCGACCTGCGCCGCAAATGCCAGCTGCTCGAAGCCTGGGCCGCCAGCCAGGGCGCCGAGGCGCACCTGTTCCTGATCGAGCCACGCGGCTTCGTCCGGGGCGAGCGCGACAGCCAGCTCAGCTCCGACGACTGCGGCACCACCCAGCACTACCTGCTGCTCGACGAGTTCTACCGCACCGCCATCTGGCTGGCCGGGCGTACGCCGCTGTGGTGGCTGGTGCCGGTGTACCAGGAGCATAACTACCGGGACTTTACCCAGACCCTGCTGGCCAAGCGCTTCATCCGCATCACCGACGCCCTGGACCTCGGCAACCTGGCGCACATACCGCCTGGCGAGTATGTCGGTGCTGGGCTGTGGCAGCTGTTCAAGGGCATCGACTCGCCCTACAAATCGCTGCTCAAGCTGCTGCTCACCGAAGCTTACGCCAGCGAACACCCGCAGGTGCGCTGCCTGAGCCTGGATTACAAGCAGGCCGTGTTCGCCAACCAGCTGGACCTGGACGAGCTCGACCCCTACGTCATGGTCTACCGGCGCATCGAACGCTACCTGCTTCAGCGTGGCGAATCGACGCGCCTGGAGCTGGTGCGGCGCAGCCTGTACCTGAAAGTGAACAAGAAGCTAAGCGACCTGGGCCGCACCCGCAGCGGCGGCTGGCAGCGCCAGCTGCTCGGGCGCCTGACCGAGGAATGGGGCTGGGACGAGCGCCAGCTGGCGTTGCTCGACAGCCGCAGCCAGTGGAAAGTGCGCCAGGTGGCGGTCGAGCGCCGCGAGCTGGTGGCCGAGCTGAACCACAGCTACCGCTTCCTGACCCAGTTCGCCCGCCAGCAGAACGCCAACAGCCGCGCCGACCAGCGCGACCTCAACGTCCTCGGCCGGCGCCTGTACGCCGCCTTCGAGCGACGGGCCGGCAAGATCGAGGTGATCAACCCGGGCATCGCCCCGGACCTGGCCGAAGACACCCTGACCCTGGTGCACTCGCCCAACCGCAAGGAGCCGGGCACCCACCACTGGGGCCTGTACAACGGCAACCTCGGCGTGCACGAGTGGGAGCACTTCAGCCCGATCAAGCGCTGCCGCGAACTGCTCGAGCTGCTCACCTGGGCCCATCGCAACGGCGTGATCGACAGCGGCACACGCCTGGCCCTGCACCCTGGCGCCAGCGACCTGAGCGAGTTCGAGCTGTTCAACCTGATCGGCAGCCTGCAACAGAGCATCCCCCTGCCCCTGGAAACGGTCAGCGAGGTGCGCCTGCTGCAACCGAGCGTGGCCGACGAGATCCTGCTGCTGGTGAATGTCGGGGTCGATCCGCTGCGCCATCACCGCGACCTGAACATCCTGATGACCACCGAGCGCACCGACTCGCTGAGCTACGCCGGGGTGCGCGAGAACCTGGTGCTGACCCTCGACCAGATCACCCTCAACAGCTGGAACGAGGTCCTGGTGCAGCGCTACGATGGCGAGCATGCGCTGGTGCGCTGCCTGCGCGACTTCCTCAACAGCCTGGGCCTGCGCAGCCACCGCCCGCGGGTGCGGGTGCGCTGCTACTGCCACAACCGCGCCCAGGCTATCAGCCAACGGGTCGAGGACATCTTCGACACCGTGCAGCTGCTGCTCGACCAGGGCCTGAATCACCGCTACCTGCTGCAGGTGGCCCAGCACACCCACATCCTCGACCTGCAGCCCGGGCAGATCACCCTGGCCAGCCTCGCCGACCACGACGCGGTGCTGGCGGCCCTCGGCGAGGAGCGCAGCCGCTACAGCCCGCTGCACCTGGACGCCCATGCCCTGCAGGACCATGACCTGCCGCTGGTCCTGGCCCAGGGCCGCCCCGGCTGTATCCAGGTGTTCTACCGGCTGTTCGAAGGCTGGGCCGACCTGTATGTGCTCGACGAGCACAACGCGCTCTGGCAGCAACGGCTGCCGCTGCAGGACGAGCAGCACCTGCTGCTGCCGCTGCAACGCTTCCTGCAATCGATGCTGATGCGCCGCGATGCCCAACTGCCCCTGGACAGCCTGCCGCTGGCGTCGCTGGATATCCTCTACTACCAGTTGCTGCCATCTGGCCTCGGCAAGGCACGCAGCCTGGAGCCGCGACAGACGCCAATGGACAGCCAGAACCAGGCCTACTACGAGGTCCAGGCGATCCTCCAGGCGGGTACCGGCGACGGGGTGCATGTCACGCTCTACTGCGACCAGCAGGAGTTTTCCGAACTGGAGCATGGCGACCAGCTGTATGCCGTGGTCGCCCGGCAGATCCTGGGCCAGCGGCGCAGCAGCGGCCGTTACCGCTGCTACATCACCGACCTCGACCTGTCCGAGCTGCTGGAGGACGAGCAGGGGTCCACCAGCCTGTACCTGCGCTACAAGCGCGAGCTGGAGCAGGCGCTCAACGATGGGCTGGAACAGTTGCAGGCGCGGCTGGAGCCCTGACTCTCTCGGCGTTGACGGGCCGCTCCTACAGGGGAATGCGCAGTATCAGAGATCGAAATCCCCTGCCGCCTCCGGCTGGTACTCGACCGCCAGCAGCTCCAGCTTGAGGGTCTTGCCGCCCGGCGCCGGCCAGTCGATCTGGTCGCCCACCGACAGGCCGAGCAGGGCGCAGCCGATCGGCGCAAGAATCGATACGTTGCCCTCGGGGCCGGCATCCTTCGGGTACACCAGGGTCAGGTGGTAATCCTTGCCGCTGGCACTCTCTCGGCAGTGCACCCGCGAATTCATGGTCACCACGCCGGCCGGCACCTCTTCATGCCCGACCACCTGCTCGGCACGGTCCAGCTCGTCCTGCAGGGCGAGCACACCTGGGGTGCTTTCATCGAGGTCGTCGAGCAGGCGCTCGAGACGCTGCACGTCCAAGCGGGTGAGGATGAGGGAAGGCTTGGTGCTCATGATCCAGTCAGACTCCTTTGAACAGGCAATTTTCAACAGGCAGATAAAGCAAAACCCCGCCCAAGGGCGGGGTTTGCAAAATACTGTGGCGTCATCGACGCAGACCCTGACACTACCACAGCGGGGCAAATACTCAAGCCCACACCTTCGTTGTGCCTATGCCGGTGCTCGCGATTTCAGGGCCAGCGCCTCGCGGCAGATCTGCCGGCGCCGCTCGTCATCGGCCGAGCGCCACTCGCGGATATGCTCGACATGGCGGTGACAGCCGGTGCAGACCTTGTGCTCATCCAGCCGACATATGCTGATACAAGGTGATGGCACCGCCGGGCTCACGTTGCTGTAGAGCGGCTTGGGTGGCCGGGGCAGGTCGCTCATCTCAGATCTCGTCGAAGTCCAGCTTCTCGCCGGCGCGTTCCCAGACGATGCGCTCGAGCATCTCGCCCAGCAGTTCTTCGCTCTTCTCACAGACCCATTTGCCGCTCTCTTCGTCGTAGTCGAAGTGGAAGCCGCCGGACTTGTCCGCCAGCCACAGCTGGCGCAGCGGCTCCTGGCGGCTGAAGATCAGCTGGCTGCCGTTGTCGAACTTGACGGTGAGAACGCCGGCGGAGTTCTCCATGTCCAGGTCCATGCCGCTTTCATCGAACAGGTCTTCCAGGGCCTGTTGGGTCGCATCGACCAGGTCGTGGAAACGCGCTTCGCTCAAACTCATTGCAGGGACCTCGAAAAATGGCTGTACACACGCAAGCCGGGCACGATAAGGGCGAACGCCTCAAGCTACAAGCTAATCGCGGTAAGAAAAAGCCGCATGTCCTTCGGTCGCCCATGCCCGCCGAGCGGGGCTGACCCTTGCATAGGCAATCAGGTGGGCGCTCGGTATACTCGGGCGCAATACTGCATATTTCCAAGGATTTCACCCATGAAACGCCTGATTTCCTCCCTCGCGGCGCTGGTCGCGGTTGCCTGCCTCGTTTCGGCCTGCGGTCAGAAAGGCCCCCTGTACCTGCCTGAAGACGGCAAGGACGGCAAAGGCCCGCGCAAATCGCACCAGCATGCCAAGCCTGTCCAGCCGCAACCGGTGCTGGTGCAGCCGCAAGAGCAGCCAGAAGAGTCGCCCGCGCAGTAAGGAAATCCCATGGACGCATTCAACTACCGCGGCGGCGAGCTGTTCGCGGAAGGGGTGGCCCTGACGGCGATCGCCGAACGCTTCGGCACGCCCACCTACGTGTACTCGCGCGCCCATATCGAGGCCCAGTACCGCAGCTATACCGACGCCCTGCAAGGGGTCGAGCACTTGGTCTGCTTCGCGGTCAAGGCCAACTCCAACCTGGGCGTGCTGAACCTGCTGGCGCGCCTCGGCGCAGGCTTCGACATCGTCTCCGGCGGTGAGCTGGAGCGCGTCCTGGCCGCCGGCGGGCGCGCCGATCGCGTGGTGTTCTCCGGGGTCGGCAAGACCCGTGACGACATGCGCCGCGCTCTGGAAGTGGGCGTGCACTGCTTCAACGTCGAGTCCACCGACGAGCTCGAGCGCCTCCAGGTCGTTGCCGCCGAAATGGGCAAGACGGCCCCGGTTTCGCTACGCGTGAACCCGGACGTCGACGCCGGCACCCATCCGTACATTTCCACCGGTCTCAAAGAGAACAAGTTCGGCATCGCCATCGCCGACGCCGAGGCTATCTACGTGCGTGCCGCGCAGTTGCCGAACCTGGATGTGGTCGGCGTCGACTGCCACATCGGCTCGCAACTGACCACCGTCGAGCCCTTCCTCGACGCCCTCGACCGCCTGCTGGTGCTGGTCGACCGCCTGGCCAAGTGCGGCATCCACCTGCGCCACCTGGACCTCGGCGGCGGTGTCGGCGTGCGCTACCGCGACGAGCAACCACCGCTGCTGGCCGACTACATCGCCGCCATTCGCGAGCGCGTCGGCGAGCGCGACCTGGCCCTGGTGTTCGAGCCGGGCCGCTACATCGTCGCCAACGGCGGCGTGCTGCTGACCCGCGTGGAATACCTCAAGCACACCGAGCACAAGGATTTCGCCATCATCGATGCGGCCATGAACGACCTGATCCGTCCCGCCTTGTACCAGGCCTGGATGGACGTCAGCGCGGTCAAGCCCCGCGAAGGTGAAGGCCGGGCCTACGACCTGGTCGGCCCGATCTGCGAAACCGGCGACTTCCTGGGCAAGGACCGCGTGCTGGACCTGGCCGAGGGCGACCTGCTGGCCGTCCGCTCGGCGGGCGCCTATGGTTTCGTCATGAGCTCCAACTACAACACCCGTGGCCGTTGCGCCGAAGTGCTGGTCGATGGCGACCTGGCCTTCGAAGTGCGTCGCCGCGAGACCGTCGCCGAATTGTTCGCCGGCGAAAGCCTGCTGCCGGAGTGAGCCCATGCTGCTGCGTTTCACCAAGATGCACGGGCTGGGCAACGACTTCATGGTCCTCGACCTGGTCAGCCAGCACGCGCACATCCAACCCAAGCACGCCAAGCAATGGGGCGACCGCAACACCGGTATCGGCTTCGACCAACTGCTGATCGTCGAGGCGCCGAATAACCCGGATGTGGATTTCCGCTACCGGATCTTCAATGCCGACGGCTCCGAAGTCGAGCAGTGCGGCAACGGCGCGCGCTGCTTCGCTCGCTTCGTATTGGACAAGCGCCTGACGGCCAAGAAGCGCATTCGCGTCGAGACCAAGGGCGGCATCATCGAGCTCGATGTGCGCAACGACGGCCAGATCTGCGTCGACATGGGGCCGCCACGCTTCGCCCCGGCCGAGATCCCGTTCATCGCCGACGAGCAGGCCATCAGCTATGCGCTGGAAGTCGATGGCCAGGTGCACCAGATCGCCGCGGTGTCCATGGGCAACCCGCATTCGGTACTGCGCGTCGACGACGTGCGCAGTGCGCCGGTCCATGAGCTGGGCCCGAAGATCGAGCATCACCCGCGCTTCCCGCAGCGGGTCAATGCAGGCTTCATCCAGGTGGTCGACCGCCACCGCGCCAACCTGCGGGTATGGGAGCGTGGCGCCGGCGAGACCCAGGCCTGCGGTACCGGCGCCTGCGCCGCGGCCGTGGCGGCGATCAGCCAGGGCTGGATGGACTCGCCGGTGACCATCGACCTGCCGGGCGGCCGCCTGAGCATCGAGTGGGCCGGCCCCGGCAAGCCGGTGCTGATGACCGGCCCCGCCGTCCGCGTGTTCGAAGGACAAGTTCGTCTCTAAGCGAGTATCCGCCATGACCGATCAGCCTAACGTTGCATCCCCGCAGGCCCGAGAGCTCGATGCCGAAGCGGTGGTCGCCTACCTGCGCGCCCACCCGACCTTCTTCGCCGAGCACGACGAGCTGCTGCTCGAACAGCGCATCCCCCATCAGCGCGGCGACAGCGTGTCGCTGGTGGAGCGCCAGCTCAAGCTGCTGCGCGACCGCAACATCGAGATGCGCCATCGCCTGTCGCAGTTGATGGACGTGGCCCGTGACAACGACCGGCTGTTCGACAAGACCCGCCGGCTGATCCTCGACCTGCTCGACGCCGGTACCCTCGAAGAGGTGGTGATGGCGGTCGAGGACAGCCTGCGCCAGGAATTCCAGGTGCCCTTCGTCAGCCTGATCCTGTTCGGCGAGAACGCCGCGCCCGTGGGCCGCTGGGTATCCGGGGCCGAGGCGCAGCAGGCCATCGGCGGGCTGATCGGCGGCGGCAAGACCATCAGCGGCAGCCTGCGCGAGCATGAACTGGCCTTCCTGTTCGGCGATGCCCAGCACAAGGAAGTCGGTTCCAGCGCCGTGGCCACCCTTGAGTACCAGGGCCTGCACGGCGTGCTGGCGATCGGCAGCCGCGACCCGCAGCACTACAAGAGCAGCGTCGGCACCCTGTTCCTCAGCTACATCGCCGAAGTGCTTGGCCGCGTGGTGCCGCGCTTCACCCAGACGCTGCGCTCGGTACGCTGATGGAACGCCAGCTGGAGGCTTATTGCGCTCACCTGCGCAACGAGCGCCAGGTGTCCGAGCACACCCTGCTGGCCTACCGCCGCGACCTCGAGAAAGTCATCGAATTCTGCAACACCCAGGGCATCGCCGGCTGGAGCGCCCTGCAGGTCCAGCAGTTGCGCCAGCTGGTCGCCCGTCAGCACCATCACGGCCAGTCCTCGCGCAGCCTGGCGCGCTTGCTCTCGGCGGTGCGCGGCCTGTACCGCTACCTCAACCGCGAAGGCCATTGCCAGCACGACCCGGCCAACGGCCTGGCGCCGCCCAAGGGTGAACGGCGCCTGCCCAAGGTGCTGGACACCGACCGTGCCCTGCAACTGCTCGATGGCGGCGTCGACGACGAGTTCATTGCCCGTCGCGACCAGGCGATCCTCGAACTGTTCTACTCGTCCGGCCTGCGCCTGTCGGAGCTGACCGGGCTCGACCTCGAACACCTGGACCTGGCCGCCGGGCTGGTACAGGTGCACGGCAAGGGCGGCAAGAGCCGCGTGCTGCCGGTCGGCCGCAAGGCCCGCGAGGCGATGCAGGCGTGGCTCAAGCTGCGCGGCATCGCCGGCCCGCGGGACGGCGCGGTGTTCCTCAGTCGCCAGGGCAAGCGCCTCGGCCCCCGCGCCATCCAGCTGCGGGTCAAGGCCGCCGGCGAGCGCGAGCTCGGCCAGCACCTGCACCCGCACATGCTTCGCCATTCCTTCGCCAGCCACCTGCTGGAATCGTCCCAGGACCTGCGCGCGGTGCAGGAGATGCTCGGCCACGCCGACATCAGCACCACGCAGATCTACACCCACCTGGACTTCCAGCACCTGGCTGCGGTGTACGACAGCGCCCACCCTCGGGCCAAACGCAGCAAGGACACGGACTCATGAGCATCAAGCTGATCACCTTCGACCTGGACGACACCCTCTGGGACACCGCGCCGGTCATCGCCAGCGCCGAAGTCGTCCTGCGCGACTGGCTCGAAGCCAACGCGCCGATCCTCGGCGGCGTGCCGGTCGAGCACCTGTTCGCCATCCGCGAACGCCTGGTGCAGGCCGAACCGGGCCTCAAGCACCGCATCAGCGCCCTGCGCCGACGGGTGCTGTTCCACGCCCTGGAAGAGGTCGGCTACAGCGAACAGCACGCCCGGGAGCTGGCCAACGAGGGCTTCGAGGTGTTCCTGCATGCCCGGCACCAGGTCGAGGTGTTCCCCGAGGTGCAGCCGGTGCTGGAGATCCTGCGCCATCACTACACCCTCGGCGTGGTCACCAACGGCAATGCCGACGTGCGCAGGCTCGGCCTGGCGGACTACTTCCGCTTCGCGCTGTGCGCGGAGGACCTAGGGATAGGCAAGCCGGACCCGGCACCGTTCCTCGAAGCGCTGAAGCGCGGTGAGGTGGACGCAGGGGCGGCGGTGCACGTCGGCGACCATCCGGGTGACGACATCGCCGGCGCCCAGCGCGCCGGGCTGCGGGCGGTATGGTTCAACCCGCAGCACAAGCCCTGGAGCGGCGAACAGGCGCCGGATGCGGAGATTCAGCGGCTGTCGCAGTTGCCCGACGTGCTGTCGCGCTGGCGCTGACTGGCTTCACATTCCCCATCCCACATCTTCAGGCAATGCTCCTACAGAGACCGTGCCAACCTGACAGGCACAAAAAAGCCCGCAGCGACGGCGGGCTTTTTTGCGTTCAGCCACTCAGATAGGGCGGCTGCCGTACTTGTTGTCCGGCTTCTTGGGCGGATCGGCGACCACGTTGGCCTCCACTTCCTGCACCTTGCCACCGCGCGACAGGAACTCTTCCATCGCCTTGGCCAGCGCATCGCGCTCTTTCTGCTTGGCTTCCATGCTCGGCATCTCGTCTACCGAGACCGCCGCCTTGGACTTGCCCTTGGCCGCAGGAGCCGGGCTGCTGTCATCGTCGCCGGCGTCTTCCGCGCCGTCGTCAGCGGCCGCTTCAAGGCCGTCATCAGCCTCGTCTTCGTCGCCTACTTCGAGGTCATCATTTTCCAGATCGTCGTCGCTCATGTTCTACCTCATGACTTGCGAAAAGCAGGTTAGTTATAGACCGGTGCAGCCGTAGACCGGCAGCCTCCAGTGAAAATTCAACTGGCCGTGGATTGGCCACTGCCCTGGGTGTCCACCCCCTCATGGGGGGCCCGGCACCCTGCAGGCCCTGCTCCTGGCAAGGCCTGACAAAATTGTTTGAGCCCTTGCTGGCCACAGGCTATTGGCAAGCCTAGCAAAGGGTAGCGAAGTGTGTGGACTACTCGTCCAGCTTCCTTCGGCGCGCATTCTAGCGCGCTCGCAGAAAAAGCAAAGCACCAGAAACACCCGATGGCTTGTAAGTTTTAACCCCGGGTCGCGATCAGCGCAGGGAAACCGTTTGCCCCAGGCCAAACGGTAAATTACAGGCAAAAAAATGCCCGGCGAACCGGGCAAGTTTTCCAGCATCGCGGTTACAGGTTGTAGCCGCGCTCGTTGTGTTGAGCCAGGTCGAGACCGACCGACTCTTCTTCTTCGCTGACCCGCAGGCCCATCACCAGGTCGAGGACCTTGAGGATCACGTAGGTGACGATGGCGGTGTAGACCACGGTGAAGATCACGCCCTTGGCCTGGATCCAGAACTGCGCGGCGATGTCGGTGACCGCGCCGAAGCCGCCCAGGGCAGGTGCCGCGAACACGCCGGTGAGCAGTGCACCGATGATGCCGCCGATGCCGTGCACGCCGAAGGCGTCCAGGGAGTCGTCATAGCCCAGCTTGCGCTTGAGGCTGGTGGCGCAGAAGTAGCAGACCACGCCGGACACCAGGCCGATCACCAGGGCGCCCATCGGCCCGACAGTGCCGGCGGCCGGGGTGATGGCGACCAGGCCGGCGACCACGCCCGAGGCAATGCCCAGTGCGCTTGGCTTGCCGTGGAAGATCCACTCGGCGAACATCCAGCCCAGGGCGGCGGCGGCGGTGGCGATCTGGGTCACCAGCATGGCCATGCCGGCGGTACCGTTGGCCGCGGCGGCGGAACCTGCGTTGAAGCCGAACCAGCCGATCCACAGCATGGCCGCGCCCATCAGGGTGTAGCCCAGGTTGTGGGGGGCCATCGGCGTGGTCGGGTAGCCCTTGCGCTTGCCCAGCACCAGGCAGCAGACCAGGCCGGCGATACCGGCGTTGATGTGCACCACGGTGCCGCCGGCGAAGTCCAGCACGCCCCAGTCCCACATCAGCGCGCCGTCACCGCTCCAGACCATGTGCGCGATCGGCGCATAGACCAGGGTGAACCACACGCCCATGAAGATCAGCATTGCCGAGAACTTCATGCGCTCGGCGAAGGCACCGACGATCAGCGCCGGGGTGATGATGGCGAAGGTCATCTGGAAGGTGATGAACACCGCCTCGGGGAACAGCGCGGTGGCCGAGGTCAGGCCCGACGGCGTGACGCCGTTGAGGAAGGCCTTGGAGAAGCCACCGATGAAGGAATTGAAGTTGAGCACGCCCTTTTCCATACCAGCGGTATCGAAAGCCAGGCTGTAGCCGTAGATGACCCACAGGATGCTGATCAACCCGGTGATGGCGAAACACTGCATCATCACCGACAGCACGTTCTTCGAGCGCACCATGCCGCCGTAGAACAGGGCCAGGCCCGGGATGGTCATGAACAGGACCAGTGCCGTCGAGGTGAGCATCCAGGCGGTGTCGCCGGAGTTCAGCACGGGGGCGGCAGTTTCCTCGGCCAGGGCCAGCCCTGGCATTACGAGGGACAATAGGGCTCCTAGCCCTGCGATCTTGCGCAGAGTCATGTTGTTTTCTCCTGGGGCGTTGGGTTTGGTGAGGCTTGGTTTGGCGCTTAGATCGCGTCGGTATCGGTCTCGCCGGTACGGATGCGGATCGCCTGCTCCAGATTGACCACGAAGATCTTGCCGTCGCCGATCTTGCCGGTGTTGGCCGCCTTGGTGATGGCTTCGATCACCCGATCGAGGTCCTTGTCGTCGATGGCGACATCGATCTTCACCTTGGGCAGGAAATCGACCACATATTCAGCGCCGCGATACAGCTCGGTGTGACCCTTCTGCCGGCCGAAGCCTTTGACTTCGGTCACGGTGATGCCCTGCACGCCGATTTCCGACAGCGACTCGCGCACGTCGTCCAGCTTGAACGGCTTGATGATGGCAGTGACTAGCTTCATGAAACTCTCTCCCGATTTGGTGGACTTGCCCCAGGAAAACAAACCCGTCTCAAGTCTAAGCGCAGCGCCTGGCTTTGTAACGCGTCGTCGGCTCCATCCTCCCCGCCGACGCACGATCCGGCTGTGACGAAGAACCTTCCGGCTCCGCCTGCGCACTGCCTGGTCACAAGGGACTGCATCAGTGCATGGCTCGCTCAGGTCTTTGCAGAAACCTTGCCAGTTAGCGTAAGTCACGGGAAAACAGGTAGTTGCGTGAACCGGCAGGGATTGGCCAATCGCCAGCAAGGAAAAAGCGCACAAAATCGGTGCGCTACCTTTGGCCGCCCTGCGCGAAAAGCGTGCAGCGCAAGTGGCCCGGAGCCCCGTGCTACACTGCTGCCCTTTCAGTGATCAGCGTATACCAGACATGCTCGCGCCCAAAGCCTTCCTCGATGCCCTGAGCGACCAGGCCTCGCGCCTGTTCAGCGGTGACACCGCCGCGCCCCGCGCCGAACTGGAAAGCCAGTTCAAGGTGCTGATGCAGGGTGCCTTCAGCAAGCTCGACCTGGTCAGCCGCGAGGAGTTCGACAGCCAGATGGTGGTGCTGGCCCGCACCCGCGCCCGCCTGGAGGCCCTGGAAAAGCAGGTTGCCGAGCTGGAAGCACGGATGGCGCCGCCCGCCGCAGACTAACAATCGATACAGGGAGTGTTAGCCATGAAAGTCAGTGCCCGGAATGTCTTTGAAGGTTCGGTCAGCGCCATCAAGCCAGGCGCGGTGAATGCCGAGGTCGAACTGACCCTGGGCGGCGGCGAGAAGCTGGTCGCGGTGGTCACCATGGCCAGCCTGCACAACCTCAACATCAACGTCGGCAAGCAGGCCGTGGCGCTGGTCAAGGCCTCGCACATCATCCTGGGCGCCAAGCCTTGATCGAATGCCCGCTTCTGCCTTGACCAGGCAGGAGCGGGCTTGCCCTGCGATAACACTTGCGCAAGGTATTGCATTAATTCCCCGCCCAGCAGATGAAACATATTTAAGTTACGCCTTCCCGGTTGACTTCCCCGCTATGCTTTGCATAAAGTTCACCCGCCCCGAAAAGCGGGCCTTTATTTCAACTCACGAAGAATTCAATGGACACAGTATCTAGTCGCTGTCTGGCAGCCTTTGGCCGCCAGGCACTTGAACCGGAACTCCGGGCCCGCCCCTAGGTCGGGCAAGCCGCGCCAGAGCCTGTTGCTCCGCCGTAGCTTGCCGCCCCGGGTGCCCGCCCGGTCGGAGGCAAGCTCATGAACCTCGATATCGCCACCCCTCGCCTGCGCACCTGTGTGCCCAAGGCCCCGCACCGTCCTGTCCTCGGCTGGGGCCTGTCCTCGTCCCTGGAACCGCCCAGTCGATAGCGCGCCCGTTACTGCCTTCAGTGACGCGCGCGATGCTGTCCGTTCGCTGAACTGACGCCATATAGATCGTCAGAAACTTCCGAACTTTAAATAATTAAAGTTTGTTGGCGTTCTATTGCCCGCCATTTAGCAAAGGAATTAACCGACCATGGAATCAGCCAGTCGAAAGTTCGCTGCCGATCTAATTTCCGGCATTCGCCAGCGAACACGTAAACGTCGGAAAAACCACGTTTTTCATTGTTTGAATCATTGCGACACGGGACACGTTCACTCACCTTCCCTACCGTGAGTCGACTGTGTGTCGTGCCGCCTCCTGCGGCAGGAGCACAGCCAAATGACCGTAAAAGACCGCAACACCCGCAGCAAAGCCGGCGACGATGCCCGCCTGTCGATGCGCGCCGCCCGCGAGGCACGCAACGGCCTGGCCGTGACCCTGGCCAACCTCGACGCCAGCGAGCTGGGCCTGACTGAGCACGAAGCCGCCAAGCGCCTGCAGCGCGACGGCGCCAACCAGGTTGCCCATGACAAGCCGCAACCGGCCCTGGTGCAACTGCTCAAGGCCCTGCACAACCCCTTCATCTACGTGCTGCTCACCCTCGCCGGCATCAGCTTCGTCACCGACTACTGGCTGCCGGTACGCGCAGGCGACCTGGAAGAAGCGGACCTGACCAAGGTCATCATCATCATGACCATGGTCAGCCTCAGCAGCCTGCTGCGCTTCTGGCAGGAGTACCGCTCGGGCAAGGCTGCCGATGCGCTCAAGGCCATGGTCCGCACCACCGCCACCGTGCTGCGCCGCGAGCGCCACGACCAGCCGGCGCGCCTGCGCGAAGTGCCGATGAACGAACTGGTGGCCGGCGATATCGTGCAACTGGCCGCCGGCGACATGATCCCCGCCGATATCCGCCTGATCGAGTCCCGCGACCTGTTCATCAGCCAGGCCGTGCTGACTGGCGAAGCGCTGCCGGTGGAGAAGTACGACACCCTCGGTCACGTCGCGCAGAAGTCCGCAGCCGACAACGCCAACGATGAAAGCGGCCTGCTGGATCTGCCCAACATCGGCTTCATGGGTACCAACGTGGTCAGCGGCCGCGCCCGCGCCGTGGTGGTGGCCACCGGCAAGCGCACCTACTTCGGTTCGCTGGCCAAGGCCATCGTCGGCTCGCGCAGCCAGACCGCCTTCGACCGCGGGGTGAACAGCGTCAGCCGCCTGTTGATCCGCTTGATGCTGGTGATGGTGCCAGTGGTGTTCATGCTCAACGGCGTGGTCAAGGGCGACTGGAGCGACGCCTTCCTGTTCGCCCTGGCCGTGGCCGTGGGCCTGACCCCGGAAATGCTGCCGATGATCGTCAGCGCCAACCTGGCCAAGGGCGCCGTGGCCATGGCCCGGCGCAAGGTGGTGGTCAAGCGCCTGAACGCCATCCAGAACTTCGGTTCGATGGACGTGCTGTGCACCGACAAGACCGGCACCCTGACCCAGGACCGCATCATCCTCGAGCACCACGTCGACCCCAGCGGCCACAAGGACCCGCGCCTGCTGGAACTGGCCTGGCTCAACAGCCACCACCAGAGCGGCGTGAAGAACCTGATGGACCAGGCCGTGCTGCGTTTTGCCGGCGCAGACCAGGGTTTCCAACCACCCTATGCCTACGCCAAGGTCGACGAGCTGCCCTTCGACTTCATCCGCCGGCGCCTGTCGGTTATCGTCCAGGATGCCCTGGGCGATCATTTGCTGGTGAGCAAGGGCGCCGTCGAGGAAATGCTGGCCATCGCCACCCATGTGGAAGAAGCCGGCCAGCGGGTCGCCCTGGACGCCAGGCGACGCCAGCAGCTGCTGGCCACCGCGAGCGCCTACAACCAGGACGGTTTTCGCGTGCTGCTGGTCGGCACCCGCGACATTCCGGCCGCCGCCGGCAAGCCCCAGTACCACACCGATGACGAGCGCGAGCTGGTGATACGCGGCTTCCTGACCTTCCTCGATCCGCCCAAGGAAACCGCCGGCCCGGCCATCGCTGCCCTGCGCGAGATGGGGGTGAAGGTCAAGGTGCTGACCGGCGATAACCCGGTGGTCACCTGCAAGGTCTGCCGCGAAGTGGGCCTGGAACCCGGCCAGCCGCTGCTCGGCCAGGACATCGAGCGCCTGGACGACATCCAGCTCAAGGCGCTGGTCGAAGAGCGCACGGTGTTCGCCAAGCTCACTCCGTTGCAGAAATCGCGGGTGCTCAAGGCGCTGCAGGCCAACGGCCACACCGTGGGCTTCCTCGGCGACGGCATCAACGACGCCCCGGCGCTGCGCGATGCCGACGTGGGCATCTCGGTGGACAGCGGCACCGACATTGCCAAGGAGTCGGCCGACATCATCCTTCTGGAAAAGAGCCTGATGGTGCTGGAAGAAGGCGTGCTCAAGGGCCGCGAAACCTTCGGCAACATCATGAAGTACCTGTGCATGACCGCCAGCTCCAACTTCGGCAACGTGTTCTCGGTGCTGGTGGCCAGCGCGTTCATCCCGTTCATGCCGATGCTGGCGATCCACCTGCTGCTGCAGAACCTGATGTACGACTTCTCCCAGCTGTCGCTACCGTGGGATCGCATGGACAAGGAATTCCTGCGTGAGCCACGCAAGTGGGATGCTCGCAACATCGGTCGTTTCATGCTGTGGATCGGCCCCACTTCGTCGATTTTCGACATCACCACCTTTGCCCTGATGTGGTACGTGTTCGCCGCCAACAGCGTGGAAATGCAGGCGCTGTTCCAGTCCGGCTGGTTCATCGAGGGGTTGCTGTCGCAAACGCTGGTGGTGCACATGCTGCGCACCCGCAAGGTGCCGTTCTTCCAGAGCACCGCGGCGCTGCCGGTGATCCTGGCCACCGGCCTGGTCATGTGCCTGGGCATCTACATCCCGTTCTCGCCGCTGGGGGCGATGGTCGGGCTGGTGCCACTGCCGTGGGAATACTTCCCGTGGCTGGCCGCCACCCTGCTGGGCTACTGCCTGGTGGCCCAGGGCATGAAGACCCTGTACATCCGCCGCTTCGGCCAGTGGTTCTGAGGGGGTGAGCATGCGCGTACTGATCTGCGCGGGGCGCAACTACGCCGACAGCCAACGCTGCCGCCAGGCGCTGGACGCCCTCCAGCGCCAGCAACCGATCCGGGTGCTGATCCACGGCGGCAGCCAGCACCTGGGTGGCGAGATCGAAGGCTGGGCCCGCGAACAGGGCGCCGACATCGTGCGCTACCCGCCCAACTGGCAGCTGCACGGCAAGCTGGCCGAGCGCCTGCGCAACGTCTTCATGCTGCGCGACAGCCGGCCCGACCTGGTGCTGGCGCTGCCGGGCGGGGACGATACCGAGGAGCTGCTGGCACGGGCGCGGGGTTCGGGGATTCCGGTGATCTGTGGCAGGCAGCCACGGTCACACTGACCTGACGATCGGCACCCTCTCGCTCTGGGGGCCAGGACTGTACACGTGGGAGCGGGCTTACCCCGCGAACACCGGCAATGCCGGTGCCATGCAACGCGGTGATTGCCTCGCGGGACAAGCCCACAAAGGACTGACTACCTCTTGAGCACACGACTGCAAACCCCGTAGGATTGAGAGCGATTCCCATCTGCATCTCGCTCATTCCTTTTGCAGGAGAGGCTCGTCGTGCCCTCACCCTCACTTCCGCCGCCGCGCCAGGCCATGGATGCGCTGTACCAGGATCACCACGCCTGGCTGCTGGGCTGGCTGCGGCGACGCCTGCAACATGCCGACAACGCCGCCGACCTGGCCCACGACACCTTCGTGCAACTGCTCGGCCGGCCGGAGCTGATCCCGACGCTGCGCCAACCGCGGGCCTGGCTCAGCAGCGTGGCCAAAGGATTGATGATCGACCGCCAGCGCCGGCACAAGCTGGAGATCGCGTACTTGCAGGCGCTGGCCAGCCTGCCGGAGCCCGAGGCGCCCTCGGCCGAGCGCCAGCTGATCCTGCTCCAGACGCTGATGCAGATCGACGCCATGCTCGATGGCCTGCCGGCGAAGGTGCGCATGGCCTTCCTGCTGTCGCGCCTGGAAGGCATGAGCTACCAGGAAATCGCCCATCACCTGGGGATCAGCCTGAGCAGTGTCGAGAAGTACATGGTCAAGGCCATCCGCCACTGCTACCTGGCAAGGCTGGAACCATGAGCGACGACGTGCTCGACCAGGCCATCGGCTGGCTGGTCAGGCTCGAGTCGGCGCAGCATGCGCCGGCACTCTGTGCCGCCTGCCTGGTCTGGCGCCAGAGCGACCCGCGCCATGAAGCCACCTGGCAGGCCCTACAGGAAGCCCAGGCCTGCTTCAGCCAGGCCCGCGAGCTGCCCGAGGGCGTTGCCCTGCGTGCGTTGACGGCGCCCGAGCGGGCGGATCGCCGGCAGGCCCTCAAGCTGCTCACCCTCGGCCTGCTGGGGCTGGGCCTCAGCGGTACGGCACTGCAACACTCACCCTGGCGCCTGAGCCTGGCCGACTACAGCACCCATACCGCAGAACGCCGCCATGTCCAGCTGGCCGATGGCAGCGAGCTGCAGCTCAACAGCCGCAGCGCGGTCAACGTGCGCTTCAGCGCGACCGAACGCCGGGTCGAACTGCTTGAAGGGCAGGTCTATGTCCGCGTGCAGGGCGACACCCGGCAACGCCCCCTGTGTGTGACCAGCGCCGAGGCCAGCCTGTGGACGTTCGACGCGGCGTTCGATGTCTGCCAGGCGCGCGGCAACACGCGCCTGGCCATCGACCAGGGCCAGGTCGCGATCCAGGTGCCCGGGCGAGCCCAGCAACTGGCCAAGGCCGGCGAGCAGTACCGCATCGACCACCATGGCGCGCAGCCCCTGGCCAATCCCCAGGCCCAGGGCTCGGCCTGGACCCGTGGCCTGCTGATCGCCAACGACATGCCCCTGGCCGAACTGGCCGATACCCTGGCCCGCCAGCGCGAAGGCTGGGTCGGCTGCGACCCGGCGGTGGCCGGCCTGCGTGTTTCCGGGGTGTTCCAGCTCGACGACACCGACAATGCCCTGCGCAGCCTGGCCCACACCTGGCCGGTGCGCCTGCAATGGCGCACCGCGTTGTGGGTGCGCATCCTTCCGGCGTAAAGAAAATCGATTCTCGTTTACGGGTTTTCCCCGCTCCTTCGACAAACAGGAAAAACACCTGCCAATTCCCAGGAGCTTTCGATGGATCTGCTGTCCCGCTACCGCCCCACCTTGCTCGCCCAGGCCCTGCTACTTGGCGCCGGCATCGGCCTGGCCCACCCCGTGCTGGCCGAACAGCCGCTGCGCCGTTACGACCTGCCCGCCGCACCACTGGCCGAAGCACTCAACCGCTTCGCCGAGCAGGCCGGCATCAGCCTGCCGTACGACCCGCAGCTGGTGCAGGGCAAGCAGGCCAGGCCGGTGCGCGGCCAGTTGCCCACCGACATGGCGTTGTACCTGATGCTCGAAGGTACCGGGCTCAAGGCCGTGCAGGCCGCCGACGGCAGCTGGGCGCTGCAGCTCGCCGCCAGCGGTGGCGGCGCCCTGGAACTCGGCAGCACGCAGGTTCAGGGTCAAGGCATGGGCCAGGCCACCGAGGGCACGCGCTCCTACACCACCGGGCTGGTGAGCGTCGGTTCGAAGACCCCGACAAGCCTGAAGGACACCCCGCAGTCGGTATCGGTGGTCAGCCGCCAGCTGATCGAGGACCGGCGCATGGTCAGCCTTGACGACGCGATGAAATTCACCCCCGGCATCACCCTGCGCAACGTCAATTTCAACACCCAGGAATTCATCTCCCGTGGCTTTGCGATCGACAACCTGCAGATCGACGGCACGGCACCGATGGACATCGGCAACGGCCTGGGCACCTTCTACAGCCAGCGCAAGTACGACCTGGCCGCCTATGACCATGTCGAAGTGCTGCGCGGCGCCAGCGGCCTGCTCGGCGGCACCGGCAACCCGGGCGGCATCGTCAACCTGGTGCGCAAGCGCCCGCTCGATCACTACCAGCTCAAGCTCGAAGCCTCGGCGGGCTCGTGGGACAACTACCGCAGCGAAGTGGATGCCACAGGTCCCCTGGCCTTCGACGGCAAGCTGCGTGGACGGATGGTGGTCGCCTACCAGGACCGCCAGTACTTCTTCGACAACCGCAGCACCGAACGGCCGTTTTTCTATGGTGTGCTCGAGGCCGACGTCAGCGACGACACCATGCTCACTTTCGGCGGCAGCTACGACAAGGTCCATGAAAACGGCGTGGGCGACGGCCTGCCGCGCTACAGCACCGGCGGCGACCTGAAACTGCCGCGGCACACCTGGTACACCACCAACAGCGCCTGGAACGACAGCTACACCCGCGAGCTGTTCGCCAAGCTCGACCATCGCTTCTCCGATGACTGGAAGCTCAACACCTCCTACACCTATTCGTACAACGAAGGCTCCACCGAAGGCGTGATCCCCTATGGCTCCGTTGACGAGAACAGCAATACCGGCCCCTACTGGTGGGGCAGCTATGTCTCCAGCTGGAGCAAGCAGTCGGTGTTCGACGTCAACCTCTCCGGCACCTTCGACGCCTTCGGCCGCCAACACGAACTGCTGGTGGGTGGCGACTACCAGGAGGTCACCAGCCGCTGGCGCGCGGCCCAGGGCAAGGTCGGCCTGGGCGGCATGATCGACCTGTGGGACCCGCAGTCGACACCGTTGCCGACCGAGGCCACCAACCATGCCTTCTACCGCGACTACTACCCCAACAAGCGCAAGCAGTACGGTCTCTACTCCACCCTGCGCCTGCAGCTGACCGACCCGCTCAAGCTGGTGATCGGCGCCCGCGCCCAGCGCTATACCTTCGAGCAGGCCTACGCCACGCGCAACCGCGACGGCTCCGGGGACTGGGCTCGCCAGGACCAGGTCTCGCACAGCGAGCCGACCACCCTGGTGCCATTCGGTGGCCTGATCTACGCGCTCGACGACCAGTGGTCGACCTACGTCAGCTACGCCGAGATCTACAAACCCCAGGCGCAGAAACTCAAGGGCCCGGAAAAGTCCGGCACCTCCCTCGACCCGATGACCGGCAAGACCTACGAGACCGGGATCAAGGGCGAGCTGTTCGATGGCGCGCTCAACCTCAGCGCCGCGCTGTTCTACACCAAGCGTGAACACCAGGCGATCAAGGACCCCGCCTACCCCGACACACCGTTCAGCTACAGCGCCTCCTGCTGCTTCATCGGCCAGGGCAAGGTGGTCAGCAAGGGTATCGACCTGGAGGCCACCGGCGAAGTCCTGCCGGGCTGGGATGTAATCGCCGGCTATACCCTCAACCTGATGGACGACAAGAGCGAGGACACGCTGTACACCACCGTCACGCCCAAGCACCTGTTCAAGCTCTGGTCGGTCTACACCCTGCCGGGCGACTGGTCGGCATGGCGCGTCGGCGCCGGGGTAACCGCCCAGAGCGCCAGCTACGTCGAAGGCAAGGCCTACCGCTTCGACGCCAACTGGAACACCGTGGGTGAAACTCCGTTCGATTTCAGCCAGAGCGGCTACGCGGTCTACGACGCCATGGTCGAGTATAAGGTCGACGATCACTGGACCCTGGCCCTGAACGGCAACAACCTGTTCGACCGCAAGTACTACGCCAGCGTCGGCACGTCCGAGTACGGCAACTACTACGGCGAGCCGCGCAACTTCGTGCTGACCTTGCGCGGCGTGTTCGAATGAGTGCGCGACCTGCCTCATGAAACCAGGCAGGTGCCGACAGCCATGGAGGCGGGCCGGACAAAACTCGATGCACTCTTCTCGTCCGCCTCCCCAGGAGCACCACTAAGCTTTGCCGGGCCGCAGGACGCGGCCCCTTACACGCAAACACGGAGTGCCCATGTCCCTCGCCCTCGTCCACAGCCGCGCCCAGGTGGGTGTGCAGGCCCCCGCCGTCAGCGTCGAAACCCACCTGGCCAACGGCCTGCCCACGCTTACCCTGGTCGGCCTGCCGGAAACCACGGTCAAGGAGAGCAAGGACCGGGTACGCAGCGCCATCGTCAACTCCGGCCTGGACTACCCGGCCCGGCGCATCACCCAGAGCCTCGCCCCCGCCGACCTGCCCAAGGACGGTGGCCGCTACGACCTGGCCATCGCCCTGGGCATCCTCGCCGCCAATGGCCAGGTGCCGGTGGCCACCCTCGACGATATCGAATGCCTGGGTGAGCTGGCCCTGTCGGGCGCCTTGCGCCCGGTACAGGGCGTGCTGCCTGCGGCATTGGCCGCCCGGGATGCGGGTCGGGCGCTGGTGGTGCCACGGGAGAATGCCGAGGAGGCCAGCCTGGCCAGCGGCCTGGTGGTGTATGCGATGGGGCACCTGCGCGAGCTGGTGGCCCACCTGAACGGCCAGCCCGCGCTGTCTCCCTACGCGGCCAATGGCCTGCTGCTGGAGCAACGCCCCTATCCGGACCTCAGCGAAGTCCAGGGCCAGATCGCGGCCAAGCGCGCCCTGCTGGTAGCCGCGGCCGGTGCGCACAACCTGTTGTTCACAGGTCCCCCGGGCACTGGCAAGACCTTGCTTGCCAGTCGTCTGCCCGGGCTGCTGCCGCCGCTGGACGAGCGCGAGGCACTGGAGGTGGCGGCGATCCGCTCGGTCAGCGGCCACGCCCCGCTCGATAGCTGGCCACAGCGGCCGTTCCGCCATCCGCACCATTCGGCCTCAGGTCCGGCGCTGGTCGGCGGCGGCAGCCGGCCGCAACCCGGCGAGATCACCCTGGCGCACCATGGCGTGCTGTTTCTCGACGAACTGCCCGAGTTCGAACGGCGGGTGCTGGAGGTGCTGCGCGAACCGCTGGAGTCCGGCGAGATCGTGGTGGCCCGGGCCAAGGACCGGGTGCGCTTCCCGGCGCGCTTCCAGCTGGTGGCGGCCATGAACCCCTGCCCCTGCGGTTACCTGGGCGACCCCACCGGCCGCTGCCGGTGCAGCAGCGAACAAGTTCAGCGCTACCGCAACAAGCTGTCCGGCCCACTGCTCGACCGTATCGACCTGCACCTGACGGTAGCCCGGGAAAGTACCGTGCTGACCCACCAGCCCAGTGGCGAGACCAGCGCCAGCGTTGGCCAGAGAGTGGCCGAGGCACGGGCGCTGCAGCAGCGCCGGCAGGGCTGCGCCAACGCCTTCCTCGACCTCAAGGGGCTGCGTCGGCATTGCCCGCTGGAGCCGGTTGACCAGGCCTGGCTGGAGCAGGCCTGCGAACGGCTGACACTGTCGTTGCGGGCGGCGCACCGGCTGCTGAAGGTCGCCCGCACGCTGGCGGACCTGGAGGGCGCGCAATCCATCGCCAGGGCGCACCTGGCGGAAGCGTTGCAGTACCGACCCGGCACTTGATGCTGCCCCCTGAGAAAGCGGCCTTGCCGAGGCGTAGGGCCGGTCGGAAAAGGGCGCGCAGCGGCCTCAGATTCCGAGCCACCATCGAAATTGCTGGGGCTGCTGCGCAGCCCTTTCGCGACGCAAGGCCGCTCCCACAGGGGGACAAGTTCCCTGCGCGACAGCGCAGCCCGAAGGGCTGGGCGATCTCCTCCAGGAATTAGCCAAGACGCACTCAATCAGCGTCATAGCGGAAATATATTTTGCACGCTAAATATTTGCGCGCAATATTCACTTCAAGCAGCAAGCAGTCGCCCCCACTCAGCAGAACCCGGAGAACGATCATGACCCTACGCAAAGCCTTCGCCCTTACCGTTACCACCCTGGCCCTCGGCACCAGCGCCGGCAGCTTCGCCAGCGAAGCCACCCCGTACCACTACGGCATGGATCTGGACATCGCCAAGGTCATCAGCATCGATGCACCCACCAGCGCCCAGGGCCAGGCCAGCACCGCCACCCTGACCTACCGCGACAGCAGCGGCCAGTTGCGCGCCGTGAGCTACGTGCAACCCACCGTCCTCGCCAACCAGAACTGAGCCACGACTCGACCCCTGAAGGAGCTAGAACATGAAACTGTCCCACACCCTGACCGCCGGCCTGCTGGCCCTCGCCGTGAACAGCGCCTTCGCCGCCGGCAGCCCTGGCGTCGAGCACACCACCCAGGGCTTCCTCGAGGCCCTGGCCACAGGTGGCGGCAAGCCGCTTGAAACCCTCGCGCCCAAGGATGCCCGTGCGGTGCTGAGCGGTGCCCAGGCCGGGGTGAAGGTCGACCTGTCGGGGATCCGCGTCGAACGTCGGACCATCCAGGCCGATGGCCAGCCGCTGGAAATTCGTGTGGTGCGGCCTGAAGGCGCCAAGGGTGAACTGCCAGTGTTCATGTTCTTCCACGGCGGCGGCTGGGTGCTGGGCGACTACCCCACCCACGAACGCCTGATCCGTGACCTGGTGGTAGGCTCTGGTGCCGCGGCGGTCTACGTCGACTACACGCCCTCACCGGAAGCCAGGTTCCCCACCGCGATCAACCAGGCCTATGCCGCCACCCGCTGGGTCGCCGAGCACGGCAAGGAGATCGGCGTGGACGGCAGCCGCCTGGCGGTGGCCGGCAACAGCGTCGGCGGCAACATGGCCGCAGTGGTGGCGATCAAGGCCAAGGAGGCCGGCACGCCCAAGCTGCGCTTCCAGGCCCTGCTGTGGCCGGTGACCGACGCCAACTTCAACAACGGGTCGTATAACCAGTTCGCCGAAGGCCACTTCCTGACCCGCAACATGATGCAGTGGTTCTGGAACAACTACACCACCGACCCGCGCCAGCGCGACGATATCCACGCCTCGCCGCTGCGCGCCAGCCTCGAGCAGCTGAAAGGCCTGCCGCCGGCCCTGGTGCAGACCGCCGAGATGGACGTGCTGCGCGACGAAGGCGAAGCCTATGCCCGTAAGCTGGACGCCGCCGGGGTACCGGTGACCGCCGTGCGCTACAACGGCCTGATCCATGACTACGGCCTGCTCAATGTGCTGAGCACCGTGCCCAGTGTGCGCAGTGCCATGGACCAGGCGGCGCAGGCGCTGAAAGACCATCTGCAGTAAGCAGTTGATCGCGGGGCAAGCCCGCTCCCACGAAGGTCAGTTACCTTGCGTGCGAGCGGGCTTGCCCCGCGATTGACTCAGCAAAGGTCCTACTTTCAGAACGCTGCTTCCTGTAACCCCAGGATTGTCCTGTTTCGCTCCCCGCCCGAAAATGCCCGCCTCTTTCATCGATGACATAAGCTGTTGCATCAAACGCTGCCGCACGCAGTTCAAGGAGTCCGAGCAATGCCACACGAAGGCAGCCTTCTACAAACCGCCGTCATCTTCCTCCTCGCCGCCGTGGTCGCCGTGCCCCTGGCCAAGCGCCTGCAACTGGGCGCCGTGCTCGGCTACCTGCTGGCCGGCGTGGCCATCGGCCCGCAGGCCCTGGGGCTGATCCGCGACACCGAGAGCGTCGCGCACATCTCCGAGCTGGGCGTGGTGTTGCTGCTGTTCATCATTGGCCTGGAGCTGTCGCCCCGGCGCCTGTGGCTGATGCGCAAGTCCGTGTTCGGCGTCGGCACCGCGCAGGTGGTGCTGACCGGCGCGGCACTCGGCGCCATCGCCCTGTTCGGCTTCAGCCAAAGCCTGCCGGCGGCCATCGTGCTCGGCCTGGGCCTGGCGCTGTCGTCCACCGCCCTGGGCCTGCAGAGCCTGGCCGAGAGCAAGCAGCTCAACGCGCCCCACGGCCGCCTGGCCTTCGCCATCCTGCTGTTCCAGGACATCGCCGCAATCCCGCTGATCGCCCTGGTGCCGCTGCTGGCCGCCAGCGGCCCGGACACCAGCCACGGCGACAGCTTCGAACATGGCCTGAAGGTTTTCGCCAGCATCGCCATCGTTATCGTCGGCGGCCGCTACCTTTTGCGCCCGCTGTTTCGCACCGTTGCCCGCACCGGCTTGCCGGAGGTGTCCACCGCCACCGCACTGCTGGTGGTGATCGGCACTGCCTGGCTGATGGAGGAAGCCGGTATTTCCATGGCCCTGGGCGCCTTCCTCGCCGGTCTGTTGCTGGCCGACTCCGAGTACCGCCACGAGTTGGAATCGCAGATCGAGCCGTTCAAGGGTCTGCTGCTGGGGCTGTTCTTCATCAGCGTCGGCATGGGCGCCAACCTGCGCCTGCTGCTGGAAATGCCGCTGGTGCTGCTGGGCATGACCGTGCTGTTGATCGCGGTGAAACTGCTGCTGCTGATCGGCGTCGGCCGCATCGCCGGGGGCCTCAACAGCGCCAGCGCCCTGCGCCTGGGCATGGTGCTGGCGGCCGGTGGCGAATTTGCCTTCGTGGTGTTCAAGCTGGGCAAGGACCAGGGCCTGTTAGACACCCTGACCTACGACCTGCTGCTGATGACCATCACCCTGTCGATGGCCCTCACCCCGCTGCTGATGATCGGCTGCGCCCGCGCCCTCAAGCGTCCGCAACCCGCCCGGGAAGTACCTGAGCAATACAAGCAGATCGACGCCGGCACGCCACGGGTGGTGATCGTCGGCATGGGCCGCATGGGCCAGATCGTGGCGCGCATCCTGCGGGCGCAGAAGATCCCCTTCGTCGCCCTGGAAACCTCGGTGGACACCATCGAGATGACCCGCATGTTCGAGCAGGTGCCGGTGTTCTACGGCGATCCGTCGCGTACCGAGGTGCTGCATGCGGCAAAGGTCGACGAAGCCGAGTACGTGATCATCACCATCGACGACCCCGAGGCCGCGACCCGCACCGCGGAGCGGGTCAAGCGCCTGTACCCGCACCTGAAGGTCATCGCCCGGGCGCGCAACCGCCAGCATGTGCACAAGCTGGTGGACGTGGGCGCCGAGCCAATTCGCGAGACCTTCCATTCCAGCCTGGAGATGAGCCGGCGGGCGCTGGTCGGGCTGGGGCTGACGGAAGCGCAGGCGGCGGATCGCATCGCCCGCTTCACCGAGCATGACGAGCAGGTGCTGGAGGCCCAGGGGCATGTGCGCGACGACCGGGCCAAGGTGATGCAGACGGCCAAGGAGGCGCGGGTGGAGCTGGAGCGGTTGTTTGCGTCGGATGAGGACTGACGCTCAGGCGAACGCCAGCCGCTCGATGGGTGGATGCTCGCGGTGCGCGGCCTGCCACAGGTCGTAAGCCGCCTGCTCGGCCAGATACTGCCTGGCACTGCCAAGACCGGCCAGTTCGAGGCGATAGGCCAGGTCGGCTAAAATGGCTGCATGGCCGTTGAGCACTGTGGATAACTGACCACGTGGATAGCCAAGGTGGCGGGCCAGGGAAGAGACGTTCATGCCGATGGCGGGCAGTACGTCTTCGCGCAGGGCTTCGCCGGGGTGGGGTGGGTTGTGCATAGTTGTCACTTCGTCTTGAAATCTTGGGGCTGCTACGCAGCCCTTTCGCGACACAAGGCCGCTCCCACAGCGATCGCGCCAGATTGAGGGACCTGAGCCAGACAGTTGCTCCTACAGGAGATCGCGATCTCTGTGGGAGCGGCCTTGTGTCGCGAAAGGGCCGCAAAGCGGCCCCCAGTTCAAACGGCAGATCGAGGTCTCACCCTCCGCTGATGATCCAGCCACCAACGGGGTTCCTACGCCAGTTCTCGCCACTGGATAGCAACTGGTTTCGCGCTCGCCTGAAACCATACAACAGCGGCAGTGCAGATCAACCGAGAAGCTTCCGACAAGCTCGAAGGAACGTGTTCAAAAAACGCTCGAATCTGCCGAACTCAGCCATGTCCTACGTGATCTGAAAACCTTTCCTATTGGGCAGCCTGCAGCCCAAGAAATACCCTACAAAGTCTGTCGATACCCTTCTGATTGTCCGGGAAAATCATGCCCTCTAGGCTGACCGGGTCGCTGTCGGTTCAGCGATCGGGCGTGGAAACCCGGCTGGTTGGTTATCGGATTATCTGTCGTAACGGCAGCTGTACGCGGGAGGCCACAAGGCCTGCCGGGGTTCTCCGATAACCTGGGTTTCCACCCCGTGTACAGCCGCCACCCTTCGCGTGGAAACGGACGGTGCCGGTCAATTTCTATCGGAGTTTGACCATGAAAAAAATCGTCCCCGACCCACCCCTCCCCGACACCCGCCACCACCCCTTCGGCAAATGCGACGCCGGCCACCCACCGCTGTTCGCGGTCAACCCCAATATCAACGCCCACGACGCCCTGGTGCATGTCGCCGAGTACCTGCGCAGTGCCTACAACGTCGGCTACAAGGCGCTGGAGCATATGGATGAAACCGGCAGGAGCCTGTTGTGGGCCAGCCTGCATGGCATCGAGATGGCCGAAGGCCTGACGGAGGCAATGCTGGAGGGAATCGAGTCGTCCTGAGCAACATTGGCTTGAAGGGAGTTGGATAAGGGCGACCATCGCCCGGTAGACTGCGAGCCATTGTCCCCGGCGCGCTGCGGAGATCGCCCCTTGGAAGACCTCAACTCCCTCTACTACTTCACCCAGGTGGTCGAGCACGGTGGCTTCGCCCCGGCCGGGCGGGCGCTGGACATGCCCAAGTCCAAGCTCAGCCGACGCATCGCCGACCTGGAGGAACGCCTCGGCGTGCGCCTGCTGCACCGCACCAGCCGGCACTGCTCGCTGACCGAGATCGGCCAGGCCTACTACAACCGCTGCCTGGCCATGCGCGTGGAGGCCGAGGGCGCCGCCGAGATCATCGAGCGCAACCGCAGTGAGCCACGCGGGCTGGTGCGCATCAGCTGCCCGACCACCCTGCTCAACTCCTGGGTCGGGCCGATGCTGACCCGCTACATGCTCAAGTACCCGCAGGTGGAGCTGTTCATCGAGAGCACCAACCGCCGCGTCGACCTGCTGCATGAGGGCTTTGACGTGGCACTGCGGGTGCGTTTCCCGCCGCTGGAGAACACCGACATGGTGATGAAGGTGCTGAGCAACAGCACCCAGTGCCTGGTCGGCCACCCGTTGTTTCTCGAACAGCTTGCGCAAGGCTTTGATCCGCAGCAGCTCAGCGAGCTACCCAGCGTCCATTGGGGCGGCGCCCAGCGTGAATACCAGTGGGAGCTGTTCCAGGGTGAGGACATGAGCCGCAGCCTGGTGATCCCACATAAACCACGGATGGTCACCGACGACCTGTTCGCGCTGCGGCATTTCGTGGTGGCGGGCGTGGGGATCGCGCACCTGCCCAGGGTGGCAGTGCGCGAGGACCTGGCGGCGGGGCGGTTGGTGGAGATGCTGCCAGGCTGGCATCCGCGTTGCGGCATCGTGCATGCGATCTTCCCGTCACGGCGGGGGTTGCTGCCGTCGGTGCGGTCGTTGATCGATCATCTGGCGGAGGAGTTCGCCATCAGCGACATGGCGTAGCACGCCATCGCGGGGCCAGCCCGCTCCCACGAAGCCCTGTAGTCTCGGTGGGAGCGGGCTTGCCCCGCGATCAGGCCATCAGAACGCGAAGCAGGAACAACCCAACGCACCCCAGAAGCCCTGGTAATCACTCACCGGCACACTGGAATGCCGCGCCTTCTCATGGCTGTGGGCATGCACCCCGCACGGCCCGACGCACTGGTGCAGCGCCGCCGCCATCGGCGCACCGGCGCGCCAGTGCCCCGGCACCTTGGCCACCGGCGACCACTCCGGCAACACCGGCACCTGCGCAGGGCCAAGCTTGTCGAACTCGGCGGCGCCGTACACCACCTTGCCATCAACGATGGTCAGCACCGACTCGATGCCCTTGATCGCCTCTTCATCGACGCTGAAGAAGTCCAGCGACAGCGCCGCCAGGTCCGCCAGCTGGCCGACCTTGATCTGCCCCTTCTTGCCCTGCTCGCTGGAGAACCAGGCGCTGCCATGGGTGAACAGCTGCAGCGCGGTCTCGCGGCTCAGGCCTTGCGGATACAGTTCCAGCCCACCGACGGTCTTGCCGCTGACCATCCAGTACAGCGAAGTCCACGGGTTGTAGCTGGAGACCCGGGTAGCATCTGTCCCCGCCCCCACCGGCACGCCCATGTCGAGCATGCGCTTGATCGGCGGGGTGTGTTCGGCGGCCTTGGCGCCATAACGCTCGACGAAATACTCACCCTGGAAGGCCATGCGGTCCTGGATGGCGATGCCACCGCCCAATGCCCGGACCCGCTCGATGTTCTGCGGGGTGATGGTTTCGGCATGGTCGAAGAACCATGGCAGGCCATTGAACGGGATGTCGCGGTTGACCTTCTCGAACACATCGAGCATGCGCGAGATCGACTCGTCGTAGGTGGCGTGCAGGCGGAACGGCCAGCGCTGCTCGACCAGGTGACGCACCACCGGCTCCAGTTCCTGCTCCATGGTCTGCGGCAGGTCCGGGCGCGGCTCGAGGAAGTCCTCGAAGTCGGCGGCGGAGAACACCAGCATCTCGCCGGCACCGTTGTGGCGGAAGAAGTCGGTGCCGTCGCCCGGCTTGACCTTCTGCGTCCAGTTCTTGAAGTCAGCCAGTTCTTCCTTGGGCTTCTGGGTGAACAGGTTGTAGGCAATGCGCACGGTCAACTGGTCGTTGTTGGCCAGCTCCTGGATCACCTGGTAGTCGTCCGGGTAGTTCTGGTAGCCGCCACCGGCATCGATCGCGCTGGTCAGCCCGAGGCGGTTGAGCTCGCGCATGAACTGGCGGGTGGAGTTGACCTGGTACTCCAGCGGCAGCTTCGGCCCCTTGGCCAGGGTGGCGTAGAGAATGGTGGCGTTGGGCCGGGCGATGAGCATGCCGGTGGGATTGCCGAACTTGTCGCGCTGGATTTCGCCGCCTGGGGGATTGGGCGTGTCCTTGGTGTAGCCCACCGCCCTGAGCGCGGCGCGGTTGAGCAGCGCACGGTCGTAGAGGTGCAGCAGGAACACCGGGGTGTCCGGCGCGGCCTGGTTGATCTCTTCCAGCGTGGGCATGCGTTTCTCGGCGAACTGGAACTCGTTCCAGCCGCCGACCACGCGCACCCACTGCGGGGTCGGCGTGCGCTCGGCCTGGTCCTTGAGCATGCGCAGGGCGTCGGCCAGCGACGGCACGCCTTCCCAGCGCAGTTCGAGGTTGTAGTTCAGGCCACCGCGAATCAGGTGCAGGTGCGAGTCGTTGAGGCCGGGGATCACCGTGCGCTGCTTGAGATCGATGATCTGCGTGGCGGTCCCCTTGTGGGCCATGGCTTCGGCGTCGCTGCCCACGGCGAGGAACTTGCCGTCCTTGATGGCGACGGCGCTGGCGTTGGGTTTCTCGCGATCAACGGTGTGCAACTTGCCATTGAACAAGATGAGGTCGGCGTTCATGGGATCTCCTGAAAGGGCGGCACGGGCGGAATCGGTGAACGGCAATGCGCTCCACAGCGCGCCGGCGGCACCGAGCACGGTGCTGGTGGCGAGGAACTTGCGGCGGCTCTGGTCGGTAGGGTCCTGGCTCATGGTGCTCTCCGTCCGGGTGGGTGATCGGCAGGCGGTTGAAGGCTAGCAATGGATCACGGCGGGCGCTCAGCGGCGCAACCAGCCGGCACAGCGGCGCGTCACCCAGGGCATGATGTAGAACACCACAGGTAGGATGACGAACAGGTTGGTGACCAAGTTGCCGGTGATCTGGCCACCCAGCAGCGGATAGCGAGCAAACAGCGGCGCCAGCAGCTGGGGAATGACCAGGGTCATCGGGCAGATCACCAGGTAGGTCAGCAGGGCCTGTTTCCAGCGCGGCGGTTGCGCGGCGCCGACGCTGGGCGGGGTGAACCAGAACTCCGGGTCATCGTGCACCTGGGTCTGGTCGCCGTCTTCCAGCAGTGGCAGCACTTCACTGATCAGCGCCTGGCGCTCGGCAGAGTTGACCCAGGCCTGCAGCAGGCCGGCGTCGGCGAAGCGCACCACGGTGGTGAAGTGGCGGCCGCCGTCGTCCGGGCGGATGACATTGACGTCCAGATGACCGGGCTGTTGACGAGCGGTAGTCACGGCGCGCTTGAGCCAGGTTTCGTAGCGCGCCAGCGCCTGGGCACGGACCTTGTGCTGGATCACCAGCGTGACGACGCTGCGGTTGCCTTCGGTTGCGGTGTTCATCGCTGTCATTCCCTGGAGATGAGCTGGCCTGCATCCACTGTGCAACAGCAGACGAGCGCTGGATTGGATGGGTGTGCTGCCTTGCCTGGCACCATCGCCCTCGCGGGTGCCAGGCTGGCGGCGGCTTACTTGCCGGCGGTCAGGGCGTTGTAGCTGGTGATCAGGTTGCGGTAGTCCGGGATGTGGTTGGAGAACAGCGCCGCCAGCCCTTCGACATCGTTGCGCCAGTCGCGGTGCAGCTCACAGGCCACGCCGAACCAGGTCATCAGTTGCGCGCCAGCCTGGCTCATACGGTTGTGGGCCGCGTCGCGGGTCATTTCGTTGAAGGTGCCGGAAGCATCGGTGACCACGAACACCTCGAATTCCTCTTCCAGAGCCGCCAGCGCCGGGAAGGCCACGCACACTTCGGTCACCACGCCGGCGATAATCAGCTGTTTCTTGCCAGTGGCCTTTACTGCCTTGACGAAGTCTTCGTTGTCCCAGGCGTTGATCTGGCCTGGGCGGGCGATGTACGGGGCATCCGGGAACAGCTCTTTCAGCTCCGGCACCAGCGGGCCGTTGGGGCCTTGCTCGAAGCTGGTGGTGAGGATGGTCGGCAGGTTGAAGTACTTGGCAAGGTCGGCCAGGGCCAGCACGTTGTTCTTGAAGCGGTCCGGCTCGATGTCGCGGACCAGGGACAGCAAGCCGGCCTGGTGGTCGACCAGCAGTACGGCGGCGTCGTCTTTGTTCAGGCGGTTGTATTTGAAGTTGTTCATTGCCGGTGCTCCTTGGGTTTCGATCTTCAGTGGGGTGGGTGTTTCGCGTTGATGGGAGAAGATTAAAACCGGAACCTTTGTGGCGGTAGATAGCGAAATTTGGCTGTAGCGTTCTATTTTACGAACGATGGATAGGCGCCACGTTTTCTGGCCTTATCGCGGGCTTGCCCCGCGATTGCGATACCCGCAGACAGCCATTGCCCGCTACCCCAACCTGCTCTATTACTACCCACAGCCCTCCCCCGCACCGAGACCACCATGCTGGCGTTCATCCAGTCATACCCGCTGTTGCTCGGCACCTTGCTGATCCTGCTCGACCTGCTGCTCTGGCAGCTGATTCCGCTGCACCACCGGGCTTGGCGCATCGCCACGCGGCTGGTGTGCTTCCTGGTGTTTAGCTCGGTGCTGCTGACGGCGGGCATGAGCCCGCTGCAACCGCCGCCCTGGGCCGACGATGTGCCGCGCAACCTGATGGCCACGGTGCTGGCGATCGGCTGGTGGCTGTTCGCCGCGCGCACGGTGACGGTGGTGTTCGGCCTGCTGCTGGTGGCACGCGGCAGCCACGGCGGGCGCCTGCTGCAGGATGTGTTCGGGGCGCTGATCTTCCTGGTCGCGGCGGTGGCGGCGGCGGCCTATGTGATGCAACTGCCGGTCAAGGGCCTGCTGGCGACCTCCGGGGTGATGGCCATCGTCATCGGCCTGGCGTTGCAGAGCACCCTGGCCGACGTGTTCTCCGGCATCGTGCTGAACACCACGCGGCCCTACCAGATCGGTGACTCGATCTCGATCGACGGCACCGAGGGCAAGGTGGTCGACATCGACTGGCGCGCCACCCGCCTGATCACCGGCAACAGCAGCCTGGCGGTCATCCCCAATTCAGTCGCGGCCAAGGCCAAGATCCTCAACTTCAGCCGCCCGGCCGAGGTGCATGGGGTGTCGATCAGCGTGGTGGTGCCGGCCAAGGTGCGTCCGCAGCGGGTGTTCGATGCGCTGGAAAAGACCCTGCAGGGCACCAGCATCCTGCTCGACAAGCCGGCGCCCAAGGTCACGGTGAAAGCTTCGAGCCTGGAGTCGGTGGAGTACGAAGCCAGCGGCTTTATCGCCGAGATGTCGCGCAAGACCGAGGTGCGCAACCAGCTGTTCGACCTGGCCCACCGCCACCTGGAGGCCAGCGGCGTGACCTGGAACACCGAGCTTGGCGCCCCCGTGCGCAGTCGCCAGCGCGAACTGCTGGACGAAGTGCGGGTGTTCCGCTCACTGAGCAACGAAGAGCGCGATGCCCTGAGCCAGCGCATGACCACGGTGGAGTACCTGGCCGACCAGGTCATCCTCGGTATCGGCGAGCGCTCGGAGCATGTGCTGCTGATCAGCCGTGGCGTGGTGCTGGCCTCGGTACGCGATGGCGAGCGGTTGATCGAAGGCGGGCGCATGGGGCCTGGGGAGGTGCTGGGGCTGGAGGGGCTGGTGGACGACGAGGCCTCGCCGGTCGAGTTCCGCGCCCTGAGCGGCTGCATGCTCTATCGCATCGACAAGGAACAGGTGCGCGGTTGCCTGGCCGAGAGTGGTGATGTGAAGTCGGCGCTGACCAAGCTGCAGCGGTTCCGCCGGCAGAAGCGCGAGTCACTGCTGCTGCAGAAACCGGCGGTGGTGAAGAAAGGTGGGTTCCTGAGCTGGTTGCATAAGTGAGCCAATCGCGGGGCCAGCCCGCTCCCACGTTCCTGGTTGCCCCAAGGATTATCCAGCCTGCACAGCGTGGGAGCGGGCTTGCCCCGCGATAGCGATTACAACACCACCCGCAGACACTGCCCCGCGTGATACAGCGAGAACCCCGACTCGTAGAACGCCGTGCGCAACGACGGCGCGCTCACCGGCCTCATCGGCGAGAATGGAATCGGCAGGCTGTCCGGATCATCCTTGAGCAGGAACTCGGCAAACGCCCGGCCGATCACCGTGCCGGTGGTGTTGCCGCGCCCGTTGTAGCCGGTCACCGCCACCAGCCCCGGCGCCGGTTCGAACAGGCGCATCAGGTGATCCGGGGTGAAGTCGATGCAGCCGGTCCAGTGCATCTCCCACTCGACCTTGCCCAGCGCCGGGTAGTAGTGGCTCTGGATACGGTCGGCCCAGCTGCGCACGAACCAGGCCGGCTTGTTGTCGACCCGGCCGAGGCTGCCGAGCAGCAGGCGGCCATGGTCGTCGCGGCGGATGCTGCTGAGCACGGTGCGGGTGTCCCACGAGCCCTGGCCATGGGGCAAGACCTTGTCGGCGGCGGCGCCATGCAGGGGCTTGGAGGCGACCTGGTAGTAATAGCCGCGGAAGAAGTGCTTCTGCAGGTTGCTCCAGTCGCCTTCGGTGTAGGCGCCGGTGGAGATCACCACCTTGTCGGCACGCACCGCGCCGCGTGCGGTCTTCACTCGCCAGGCGTCGCCATCACGCTCCAGGCCATCGACCGAGGACTGCTGGAACAGCTTGCCGCCCAGCCGGTTCACGGCGGCGGCCAGGCCTTGTGTATAGCCCATAGGGTTGATGGTGCCGGCGCGGCGGTCGAGCAGCGCGGCGGCAATCTTGTCGGTACCGCAGTATTCCTGGCATTGCGCGCCGGTCAGCAGCTCGACGTCGGCGCCGCGCCGGGTCCACTGCTGGTGGCGGGCCTCGAGGTCGGCGATGCCGGTGGCGTTGTGCGCCATGTGCAAGGTGCCCTGATGCCGGGCCTGACAGTCGATACCCAGGCGCTCGATCATGGCGAATACTTCACCCGGGGCCTCGCCGAGCACCTTGTTCAGGCGGGCGCCCTGCTTGTGGCCGAGGGTGGCCTCGACGTCGTCGGGGCGGATCCAGGTGCCGGCATTGACCAGGCCAACGTTGCGCCCGGAGCCGCCGTGGCCGATCTTCCAGGCTTCCAGCAGGATCACCGACTTGCCCTGCTCCAGCAGGTGGATCGCCGCCGACAAGCCGGTGATGCCGCCGCCGATCACGCAGACATCGGCCTTGTGCTCGCCGGCCAGGGCCTGGGCGGCGACGGTCGGCTGGGTGACGTGTTCCCACAGACATTCTTGACGCAGTTCGGACATGGCCGGCTCCAGCAATTGTTCTTATTGCCTCTGGGGCCGCTTCGCAGCCCTTTCGCGACACAAGGCCGCTCCCACAGGAATCGCGCCGAACCCTGTGGGAGCGGCCTTGTGTCGCGATTCGGGGGCGTCAGCCCCCGCCCACGATCATCAGTCGAACACGATGCCCTGCGCCAGCGGCAACTCACGCGAATAGTTCACGGTATTGGTCTGCCGGCGCATGTAGCCCTTCCACGCGTCCGACCCGGACTCACGCCCGCCCCCGGTCTCCTTCTCGCCCCCGAACGCCCCGCCGATCTCCGCGCCGCTGGTGCCGATGTTGACGTTGGCGATGCCACAATCGCTGCCCGAGGCGCTCTGGAAACGCTCGGCCTCGCGAATGTCGGTGGTAAAGATGCACGACGACAGGCCTTGCGGCACCTCGTTGTTCAGGCGCAGGGCCTCTTCGAAGTCGTCGTAGGCCAACACGTAGAGGATCGGCGCGAAGGTCTCGTGGCGGACCACGTCGCTCTGGGCCGGCATCTCGGCAATGGCCGGCGACACGTAGTAGGCGTTCGGGTACTGGTCGGCCAGCTGACGCTCGCCACCGAACACCTGGCCACCCTCGTCGCGGGCCTTGGCCAGCGCGCCCTGCATGGCATCGAACGACTGCTTGTCGATCAGCGGGCCGACCAGGTTGTCCTTGCGCGGGTCACCGATGCGCACCTTGCCGTAGGCGGCTTTGACGCGGGCGACCACTTCGTCCTTGATCGAACGGTGAACGATAAGACGGCGCAGGGTGGTGCAGCGCTGGCCGGCGGTGCCGACGGCGGAGAACAGGATGCCGCGCACGGCCAAGTCGAGGTCGGCGCTCGGGGCCAGGATCATGGCGTTGTTGCCGCCCAGCTCGAGAATGCTGCGGCCGAATCGCGCCGCGACACGCGGGCCGACTTCACGACCCATGCGCGTACTGCCGGTGGCGCTGACCAGCGGCACGCGTGGGTCGTCGACCAGGGCTTCGCCGGCTTCGCGACCACCGATCACCAGTTGCGCCAGGCCAGCCGGCGCATCACCGAAGGCCTTCACGGCCTTGTCGAACAGTGCCTGGCAGGCCAGGGCGGTCAGCGGGGTCTTCTCGGATGGCTTCCACACCACGGCGTTGCCGGTCACCAGCGCCAGCGCGGTGTTCCACGCCCATACCGCCACCGGGAAATTGAAGGCGCTGATCACCCCGACCACGCCCAGCGGGTGCCAGGTTTCACGCATGTGGTGGCCCGGACGCTCGGAGGCGATGGTCAGGCCGTACAGCTGGCGCGACAGGCCGACGGCGAAGTCGCAGATGTCGATCATTTCCTGCACTTCGCCCAGGCCTTCCTGGGTGATCTTGCCGGCTTCGATGGAGACCAGTTCGCCGAGGTCGGCCTTGTGTTCGCGCAGCACCTCGCCGAACAGGCGCACCAGCTCGCCGCGACGTGGGGCCGGCACGCTGCGCCAGGTTTCGAAGGCCTGTTGCGCCTGGTCGATGCGGGCAATGGTGTCGGCCTTGCCGAGCAGTTTCACCGAGGCGATGCGGCTGCCGTCAATCGGGGTGTGAACAGGGTAGTCGCCCTGGGTGTGAGCCGCGGCGGCAACGCCAAGACGCTCGAGCAATGCAGCAACCATTGTGCTTCTCCTTTCATCGGGTGAAGGGGTGGAAAAGGATGTGGGTCAGTATTAATCCGATTACACAGGTGCAACAAACGACCTTTATTCCGCATATCATTCCGCCAGGTAATGATTTCAGCCGCCGAGACCGCTTATGTCCAAACGCCTGGTTCCGTCCATGACCGCCCTGCAGTGCTTCGAGGCCGCAGCCCGCCACCTGAGCTTCACCCGCGCCGCCGAGGAGCTGCACCTGACCCAGAGCGCGGTGAGCAAGCAGGTGGCGCAGCTCGAGGAGATGCTGCGTCACCACCTGTTCCTGCGCATCCGTCGACGCTTGCAGCTGACCCCCGCCGGCAGCCTGTACCTGGCCGAGGTGAACAAGATCCTTACCCAGGTGGACATGTCCAGCCGCTATGTCCTGAGCTATGGCTCGCAGACCGAAGTATTGAAGGTAGCCACTCAACCGAGTTTCGGCGTGCGCTGGTTGATTCCGCACCTAAAAGGCTTCGGCAAGCGCCACCCGAACATCCACCTGGATATCCGCAACGAGATGGAGCCGTTCTCCCTGCTGCAGGGGTCGGCCGACGTGGTGTTCTTCTATGGCCAGGGCACCTGGCCGGGGGCGACCTGCGTCGAGCTGTTCGGCGAAGAGGTGGTGCCGGTGTGCGCGCCGGAGCTGTTGCAAGGCCGCACGCTGCCTGACGCGGGCGCGGTGGCGGAGCTGGTATTGCTGCAGAGCACCTCGCGCCCGGAGGCCTGGCACGCGTGGTTCCTGGAGCAAGGGCTGCACACCGACAACAGCTACCACGGGCCACGCTTCGACACCTTCTACATGGCCTTGAGCGCGGCGCAGGCGGGGTGCGGGGTGGCGCTGGTGCCGCGGTACCTGGTGGCCCGGGAGCTGGCCGAGGGCAGCCTGGTGCTGGCCTGGGACCATGCGATGAAGAGCAGTGGCGCGCATTATCTGGCGTATGCCGAGCATGCGGCGGAAGTGCCGAAGGTGCGGGCGTTGGTGGAGTGGGTTCGCGAACAGTTGCAGGCTTGAGATTGCCGGGGCCGCTTTGCGGCCCCATGGTCCTCAAGGTCGATCAATTATGGAATGAAACCCGCACTTTTTTTCGCTTGTACGCCAGCTCCATTCCCAGTTTTCATGTAAGTGTCCTCCACTCACCCAGGAAGCTTGCGATGCCCGCCCATGATTTCGTCAGCCCCGACAGCATCCGCGCGCAGTTCTCTGCCGCCATGTCGCTCATGTACAAGCAGGAAGTCCCCCTGTACGGCACGCTGCTTGAGCTGGTGAGCGAGACCAACCAGCAGGTCATGGCCGCACAGCCCAAGGTGGCCGAGGCCCTGCGCTGGACCGGCGAGATCGAACGCCTCGACCAGGAACGCCACGGCGCCATCCGCGTGGGCACCGCCGAGGAACTGGCCACCATCGCCCGCCTGTTCGCGGTGATGGGCATGCAGCCGGTCGGCTACTACGACCTGAGCTCGGCTGGCGTGCCGGTGCACTCCACCGCGTTTCGCGCCGTGCATGAACAGTCGCTGCACATCAGCCCGTTCCGCGTGTTCACCTCGCTGCTGCGCCTGGAGCTGATCGACAACCCGCAACTGCGCGCACTGGCCCGGGGCATCCTGGAGCAACGGCAGATCTTCACCCCCCGCGTGCTCGAGCTGATCGCCCAATGCGAACGCGACGGCGGCCTGGACACTAGCGATGCCGAGGCCTTCGTCCAGGAGGCATTGCACACCTTCCGCTGGCACCAGGACGCCACGGTCAGCGCCGAGCAGTACCAGCAGTTGCACGACCAGCACCGGCTGATCGCCGACGTGGTGGCGTTCAAAGGCCCGCATATCAACCACCTGACCCCGCGCACCCTGGACATCGACGCGATCCAGCTCGGCATGCCGGCCAAGGGTATTCCGCCCAAGGCCGTGGTCGAGGGGCCGCCCACCCGGCGCCAGCCGATCCTGCTGCGCCAGACCAGCTTCAAGGCCCTGCAGGAGAAGGTCGCCTTCAGTGATGCCCAGGGCAGCCACACGGCGCGTTTCGGCGAGATCGAACAGCGCGGCGCGGCGCTGACGCCCAAGGGGCGCCAGCTGTACGACCGGCTGCTGGATGCGACCCGTGAAGCTTTGGGCGGCGCGCCGGCGGAGGCCAATGCCGAGCGATACAGGGCGCTGCTCGCGGAGCACTTCGCCGAGTTTCCGGATGACCTGGGGCAGATGCGCGAGCAGGGGCTGGCGTACTTTCGCTACTTCGCCACCGAGAAAGGCCTGGCCGAGCGCGGGCAACAGGATCGCCCGACCACCCTGCAGGGGTTGATCGACGCCGGGCACGTGCATTTCGAGGCGCTGGTGTACGAGGATTTCCTGCCGGTGAGCGCGGCGGGGATCTTCCAGTCCAACCTGGGGGACGATGGCCAGGCCGACTATGGCAGCAACGCCAACCGCGAGGCCTTCGAGCAGGCGCTGGGGTTGCAGGTGCAGGATGAGCTGGCGCTGTATGCGCAGAGCGAGCGCCGGTCGTTGCAGGCGTGTGCGCAGGCGTTGGGGCTGGGGACGCTGTAGTATTTGAAACCGCTGGGGCCGCGTTGCGGCCCGTTCGCGACACAAGCCCGCTCCTACATGGGAACGCGCTCGCCTGGAGCGGCCTTGTGTCGCGCAAGGGCTGCAAGGCAGCCCCAGTGCACTAGCGGTGAGTGCGGAACCGATCCACTTCCTGGCGCAACTGCCCCGCCAGCCCCTCCAGCTCGCGGGCCGTCATGGCCAGTTCATTGGCCACATCACGCTGCTCGCTGTTGGCCTGGGCGATGCTCTGCAGGTTGCGGCTGAGCACCGTCGCGGTGCTGCTCTGCTCCTGGGTCGCGGTGCTGATCACGGCGAATTGCTCGCCCGCCACCCGGCTCTGCTCGTCGATGCGCGCCAGGGCTTCGGCCACCTTGTCGTTGCGTGCCAGGCCTTCCTGCATCAGCTGATTGCCCTGCTCCAACGTGCTGATGGCATGGCCGGTCTGCTGCTGGATGCTGGCGATCATGCCCGAGATCTCGTCGGTGGCCTGGCGGGTGCGCGCGGCCAAGCCACGAACTTCGTCAGCGACCACGGCAAATCCACGACCCTGCTCGCCGGCACGCGCCGCCTCAATGGCGGCGTTCAGCGCTAGCAGGTTGGTCTGCTCGGCGATCGAGGTGATCACGCCGACAATCCCACCGATCTCCTGCGAACGGGCGCCCAGGGTGTCCATCACTCTGGCGGTGCCACCCAAGGCCTCGGCGATCTGCCGCAGGGAAACCGAGGCTTCATCCATGGCGCTGCGTCCGATGCGGGTCTGCTGGGCATTGTCGCGGGCCATGCGCTCGGTGCCGGCCATGTTGTCGGCGATGTTCATCGACGTGGCGCTGAACTCCTCCACCGCGCCGGCCATGCTGGTGATCTCGCCGGACTGCTGGTCCATGCCCTCGCAGGCACCGGACGACAGGCCCGACAACGAGCGGGCACGGCCACTGACCTGGTCGGAGGCAGCACGGATATGCTCGACCATGGTCGCCAGGGCCTCACCCATCTGGTTGAAGCTGCGGGCCAGCTGGCCGATCTCGTCATGGCTGGTGACGCTCAGGCGAGCATTCAGGTCGCCGGCGCCGAGGGCTTCGGCCTGGCGCACCAGGTCGCCCAGCGGGCGCAGTTTACGGCGCAGCAACCAAAGGGTGGCGGCCACGGCCAGCAGCATCGCCAGCACGCTGCCGATGGCCAGGCGCAGGCCAACGCTCCAGGTCACGTCGCGGATCTCGCCCTCGGGCATGCTTGCCACCACGGTCCACGGGCCCTCGGCGAACGGCTCGGTGACGCTGAACACCGGCTCGCCGGCACCGGCCCAGAACTGCCCTGCCCCCGGTTTCAGCGCCTTGACTACCTGAGCCGCCGCCTCGCCGTCACGTACCTCGGCCGGCGGCACCAGCCACTTGCCTTGCTCGTCCAGCAACGCCAGCGAGCCGGTCTGGCCGATGCGGAAGCGCTTGAGGTTGGCGAACTGGGCGTTCTGCGCATCGGTGTAGTCGAAGCCGACGAACAGCACCGCGATCACCCGGCCACCGCCGTCACGCACCGGCACGTAACGGGTCATGTAGTTGCGCTCGAACAGCACGGCGCGGCCGACGTAGGTCTGCCCGGCCATCAGCTTGGCGTAGGCCGGATGCTGGCGATCGAGCTGGGTGCCGATGGCGCGGCTGCCGTCCTGCTTGGTCAGGCTGGTGCTGATACGCACGAAGTCGTCGCCGCTGCGCACGAACAGGGTCGCGACCCCGGCGGTCATCTGCTGGAACTCGTCGACCTGGCGGAAATCGTTGTTCAGCAGGTGGTCGCCCAGGTACAGCGCCGGTGTCGCGGCACCGGCGACATTGACCGTCTCACCGGCGTGCAGCGCCAGCCCCGAGGCGAATCGGCGCTCGAACAGGCCGCTCAGGCGCTGGGTGTTGTCCTTGAGCGAGCCGTGGAAGGTGTCGAGCTGGTCGGCCAGCAGCCGCGCCTCGCTGGCCAGATGCGCCTGGCGGGTGGTGAGGTTGGCGTCGTCCAGCGAACGCAGGGCGAACAGGGTGCTACCGGTGATCACCAGCGCCAGCACGATGGCGAGGGCGATCCCGAGCTGCGAGGCGATTCGGGCACGCGGTTGAGACATGGCAAGGCTCCTGGCAAGAGGCCGGGATCGTCCTGATCACGCTGACCGCCCGCTGCATATCGACGGGGAATCGCGTCCTCTTCCGGGACGCTGGTGCAAGTTGATCGGCGTCTGTAGGAAATACTTGAGTGCTGGACCGGGATATTCGCAAACGTTTTCTTGCTGTGGCCCGCGATGGTTATCAACCTTGCGCCGACAGTACCTGCACAACCGGCAGGTCCATTGCCGCCGCCTCCTCCTGCAGGAACACACTCAACCTGCGCAGCCGCTCCCCGCCCGGCCGGGTCCGCGGCCACACCAGGTAGTAGTCCATGCCACTGGCCACCGCAGTCGGCCAGGGCAGGCTCAGCCGGCGCTGGGCCACGTCCTCGGCCACCATCAGCAGGTCGCCCATGGAGATCCCATAGCCCCGTGCCGCGGCGATCATGCCCAGTTCCAAGGTATCGAACACCTGCCCGCCCTTGAGCGAGACCTTGTCGGTCAGCCCCATGCGCGCCAGCCAGGCACGCCAGTCACGCTTGTCCGGCGTAGGGTGCAGCAGTTCGATGCCCGCCAGGCGCCGTTCGTCCCAGGGCGCGTCATCGAGCAGTTCCGGCGCGCCCACCGGGATCAGCAACTCGGAGAACAGCCGGCGCACCTCCCAGTCTGCCGGAAAGCTGCCATCGCTGAGCAGCACCGCGCAGTCGAACGGCTCCTGGTTGAAGTCGACATGATCGACATCCATCCAGGCGCTGGTCAGCTGCACCTCGTTGCCCGGCTGCAGGTGGCGAAAACGGCTCAGGCGCGCCAGCAGCCAGCGCATGGTCAGGGTCGAGGGCGCCTTCATGCGCAGGATGTCGTCCTCGCCGCGCAAGGTATCGCAGGCCCGCTCCAGCGACGCGAAGCCGTCGCGCACACCGGGCAGCAGCATGCGCGCGGCTTCGGTCAGTTGCAGGCTTCGCCCGCTGCGTATGAACAGGCGGCAGGCGAAATGCTCCTCAAGGGTGCGGATATGCCGGCTGACCGCGCTCTGGGTGATCGACAGTTCTTCACCGGCACGGGTGAACGAACTGAGCCGGGCGGCAGCTTCGAATGCGCGCAGCGCATAGAGCGGAGGCAGTTGGCGGGTCATGGCGCACCTGTTAGGCGGGGCGTAGGTCGGATGCACAGGATCATACATCCATGAGTCAGGCTCATGCCTGTGATCGCATTTATCCTTTTGTGCAAAGCTGACCGAGGCCTCAGAATCGACGGCTCGCTTCCCCGACTCATCCAGAAGGACCGCCCCCATGCATGTCGCGCCCACCACTGAACTCAAGGCTTTGCTGCGCCTGGCCGGGCCGCTGATCGCCTCGCAGTTGGCGCACATGCTGATGGTACTCACCGACACCCTGATGATGGCCCGCATCAGCCCTCAGGCCTTGGCCGGTGGCGGCCTGGGCGCGGCGAGCTATTCGTTCGTGTCGATCTTCTGCCTGGGTGTGATCGCCGCGGTCGGCACGCTGGTGGCGATCCGCAAGGGCGCCAACGACACCGAGGGCGTCACCCGCCTGGCCCAGAGCGGCCTGTGGCTGGCCTGGGGCTTGGCGTTGGTCTCGGCGCTGGTGATGTGGAACCTCAAGCCAGTGCTGCTGCTGTTCGGCCAGAAGCCGGAGAACGTCGACTCGGCGATGCAGCTGCTCACCCTGCTGCCGCTCGCCCTCCCCGGCTACATGACCTTCATGGCCCTGCGCGGCTTCACCAGCGCCCTGGGTCACTCAACCCCGGTGATGGTCATCAGCCTGGTGGGCACAGTGTTCAACTACCTGTTCAACCATGCGCTGATCGAGGGCATGTTCGGCCTGCCCAAGCTCGGGCTGATGGGCATCGGCCTGGTCACCGCCGTGGTGACCCTGGGCATGGCCATCGCCCTCGCGCTTTATATTCGCTGGCACAAGGCCTATGCCGCCTACCCGCTGCGCAAGGGGCTGTCGCGCCCTTCCCTGCCGGCACTGCGCGAGCTGTGGCGGCTGGGCCTGCCGATTGGCGGTACCTATATGGTCGAAGTGGGCCTGTTTGCCTTCGCCGCCCTGTGCATGGGCGTGCTGGGCAGCACGGAACTGGCGGCGCACCAGATCGCACTGCAGATCGTCTCGACCGCATTCATGGTCCCGACCGGCCTTTCGTATGCGGTGACCATGCGCGTCGGACTCTACTATGGTGCCGGCAACCTGTTGGCGGCTCGCAGCGCCGGGCGCGTGGGTATCGGCTTCGGTGCCTCGCTGATGTTCGCCTTCGCCGCACTGTTCTGGTTGTTGCCGGACGTCCTGGTCGGCTTGTTCATCGACCGTAACGACCCGGCCTTCGCGGCGATCTTCATGCTGGCGGTACAGTTGGTGATGGTGGCGGCATGGTTCGAGCTGTTCGATGGCGTGCAGACCATCGCCATGGGCTCGATCCGTGGTCTGAAGGACGCCAAGACCACCTTCCTGATCGGCCTGGTGTGCTACTGGTTGGTAGGCGCCCCGAGCGCGTGGCTGTTCGCCTTCAACCTCGGCGGCGGCGCGCAGGGGATCTGGTGGGGGCTGGCGCTGGGCCTGGCCTGCGCGGCGGTGGCGCTGACGTTCGGCTTTGAATGGCGGATGAAGCGGTTGCTGGGCAAGGCAGAGCGGGCGCGGGGGGCGGCGGTGTCGGTTTGAGGGGTTTGGGGGCGCTGGGGATCACGTGATGGCGGACAAGTACCTGGCGCTGCAACTGTACCGTCGAACACCTTGAAGTAAAAACCGTCTAAAACTGTACTACTGTACCGCCATAAACATCACTTTCTGTTCATCACTTCCCTACTACCTCCACAAAACCGCACCAAAAAAGCGCACACCAGTACAGTTTTGCCAATAACAAGTGCAACAGTCCCTTCCAACAGTTAACTGCCCCCTCACAATACACCTGAACTGTACCTACTGTTCTGGACGAGAGAAGAGGAAGATGGGCACCAGTTAAATCACTCCCTAATGCCGCCACAAGCGGAAGGATGACACATCATGGAACGTACCCTCAGTTCCGACCTGGTTTTCGAAAAAGCCCAAGCCTCCAACGCCGCCCTGCCGCTGCGCGTCCTGTCCACCCTGGTACTGTGGCAGCGCCGCATGGCCAGCCGCCGCCAGCTGGCACGCCTGGACTCCCGCCTGCTGGCTGACGCCGGCATCAGCGAGTCGCAGCGCTACGAAGAGCTGAGCAAGCCGTTCTGGCGCTAAGCGCCGGACGCCGGCCCAGGCCGGCACCGCAAACTCACAAGAACCCGTTGCAGGAAACTGCGGCGGGTTTTTTTGTTTCAAGGCCCGGACTAGAGCATTCGCACGACCAAACATAACAGTTTTTATAACTTACAAATCGACAGGTACAGTTACTATTTGTGATCTTTTCTCGAGCCAAATGGCCGAACCAGCACGTGTTACGCTTGTCTTACGCGCCTGGCAGAGAAAAGTACCGTGACGAGCCAAGCGAGCGTCCGATAAGCAGAACCATCCAGACCCTGTGCAGGAGTCCCCGACCATGTCCCGTTATCACCTGTTTGGCGCCGCCTTGCTGCTGTCGCTCGCCGGCGCGGCCAATGCCACCAGCTTCGTCGTCACCACCGACGCTGTGGTAGGCGCAGTAGCCGCCTCCACCGACGCCACCTCCGACATCTCCTCCTCGTTCCGCGACGACAAGATCGTCAAGGCCGCCCGTGACGATGCCGCCAGCTTCGTTGGCAGCGACGGCGCCATTCGCGGCGCCAAGCTGGAGAGCGCGTTCGCGCATATTCGCCAGCAACTGCCGGAGCTGCAGGCCAGCGACGCGCAACTGGCCCGCGCCATCCTCGCCATCTGAGCCCCGCACCGCCCGGATTCACTGGCCCCGCCCGTGGATCCGGGGTAGCCTTCGCAGCCCGAGATCATCGCCAGACCGCCCATGCGTTACCTGTTGCCTTCACTGTTCGCCCTGGCCTGCATGAGCAGCGCCCAGGCCATGGATACCACCACCCAGAGCCTGGTCATCAGCGGCTACGTCACCAGCCAGGTTACCGCCGCGCCGTTCGACCACAAGCTGGTCGCCGCCGCCCGTGACGACGCCGCCGCGTTCGTCGCCAGCGACGGCCGGATCCGTGGCGCGCGCCTGCAGGCGGCGCTGGACATGCTGCACCAGGACCTGGCCCGGCCTTGCGTCGGCGACCGTGAACTGGCCGAAGCGATTCTCGTCCAATAACTACATTCGACTCCCCTGTACTTCCGGAGATGCTCCATGCGTAAACCGCTGATCGCCGCCACCCTCGGCATGCTGCTGCTCGCCGACCTGGCCCAGGCCCACACCCTGGTGGCCACCAGCAACATCATCGTCCGCGCCTTTGGCCGTTCGATCGATTTCACCTCCGACACCACCACCTCGATCCGCGACTCGAAAGTGGTGCGTGAAGCCCACGACGACGCCGCCAGCTTCGTCGCCAGCAACGGTGATATCCGCGGCGCCCAGCTCGAGGCCGCCTTCGACACCCTGCGCGCCCGCGTCCCCGAGGCCCGTGACGCCAGCGACCAGGTGCTGGCCGAAGCCATCCTCGCCCTGTGAAGCGCGTGCGTGCCTGGCTGCTGGGCTGCGCCCTGACGCTGCTCGGCACGCCCGCCCTGGCCGACCTGCAGCTGGTGCTGCAGCGCGACGGCCTCGACCCTGCACAACAGCAGGCGACCCAGACGTTGCTCGACGAAGCCATGGCCAAGCTGCCACCGCGCTTCAAGCAGCAATTGGACCGGCAAATCCTGGTCGGCTGGACCGAGCGCATGCCCGAGGACGCCTACGGCCAGGCCTCTCCGGTGGCCAGCCTGGAACTCAACCGGCGCCTGCTGCCGGGCCTGGTCGACGGCAGCGCCGCCCGCGAGAAGACCAACCGTCCCCACGGCACGGTCCGCGAGGAATTGCTGGCCACCGTGCTCCACGAACTCACCCATATCTATGACCGCGCGCGCCTGTGGCCGGACGCCGAGCGCCAGCTGATCAGCCGCTGCAAGCGCCAGCAAGGCGCCCTGGGCAAGGTCGGGCTGCCGCAGGACTGCCGTGGCCAGGCCGAACGCCGCTTTACCCTGAGCGACGACCCGCGCCTGCTGGACTTGGCCGGCTGGCCACAGTACGTCGGCCGGCGCGGCGAGCGCGAGCAGCACAACGGCCAGCTGGTACGCAGCCCGGACGCCTACGAGCTGAGCAGCCCGAAAGAGTTCATCGCGGTCAACATGGAATACTTCCTCCTCGACCCGAGCTACGGCTGCCGTCGCCCTGCGCTAAACCAGTACCTGCGCGACCATTTCGGCTGGGCGCCGCAACAGGACACCTGCGCCAGGGGCCTGCCGTTCCTCAATGCCGGCAACGATTTCGCCCGCCAGCCATTGGGTGAGATCGACCCGGAGCGGGTCTACGAGGTGGACTACCTGCTGGCCGAAGCCAACCAGAACTGGGTCAGCCGTTGGGGCCACAGCATGCTGCGCCTGGTGATCTGCGCCCCGGGCCGCCCGCGCGGTCCAGCCTGCCGCCTGGACTTGGACCAGAGCCTGGTGCTGTCGTACCGCGCCTTCGTCAACGACGTGCAGCTGTCCAGCTGGGACGGCCTGACCGGCGCCTATCCCTCGCGGCTGTTCGTGCTGCCGCTGGGGCAGGTGATCGACGAATACACCAAGACCGAGCTGCGCAGCCTGGCCTCGGTGCCGCTCAAGCTCAGCCGCGGCGAGATCGAGAACCTGGTGCGCCAGGCCGCCGAGATGCACTGGAGCTACGACGGTAACTACTACTTCCTGTCCAACAACTGCGCCGTGGAATCGCTCAAGCTGCTGCGCAGCGGCACCGGCAACCCGCGCCTGAACGACCTTGACAGCATCATGCCCAACGGCTTGCTGGAGGTACTCAAGGGCAGGGGACTGGCCGATACCCACGTGCTCGACGACCCGCGGGAGGCACTGCGCCTGGGTTATCGCTTCGACTCTTATCGCGACCGCTACCAGGCAATGTTCGAGGTGCTGCGCAAGCAGTTGCCGATCAAGCAGACGAGCGTGGAAGACTGGCTGGCGCTGGACGCCGAGCAGCGCCGCCAATGGTTCGACCGCGCCGACCTGCGTACCAGCGCGGCCTTGCTGCTGCTCGAGCAGGCCGGCCTGCGCCGCCAGCTGCTGCTGGCCCAGGACGAGGTCAAGCAACGCTACCTGAATGGCCGGGCGCTCAAGGACGGCAGCTTCGACAAGGCCAACGAAACCTTGCAGGCGATGCTGGCCAACAGCGGCTTCCTCAGCCGCCCGGCGGAATTGCTGGGGGCAGGGGGCTATGGCCTGCCGCAGCCTGCCGAGCGCAAGCAGCTGGAGCAGGTGAGCAGCGAGCGCCAGGCGCAGCTGCTACGGCTGAGCACCGACTTGGACCAGCAGGTGAGGGCGCTGCTGGGGCCGGAACGGGGCAGGGAGATCAAGGCCGTGGAGGCCAATATCAAGCAGGTGGGCGAGCATCTGCGGGCGTTGCACAAGGCGGCCGGGGGGTTGCAGCTGCCCTAGCGCATGGCGATAAGGCCGAACAGAGGTAGCACAATGCCCTACAGGCTTTCCTCGTCCTCCTCCGGCAACCCTTGATCCACCTGCAACCATGGCAACCGGCTCCCCACCCAGATATGCCGATTGGCCGGCACCCGCTCCGGGTGATCCAGCGTCGCCACCGTCACATCGATCGTTTCAGGGCTATGCGCGGTCACCAGCGCCACGTGCGCCCCGCAGTTGCCACAGAAATACCGGCTGCAGCTCTGCGGCGCCATGTAGCGCTGGGGCGAGCCCGCCAGCCACTGGAAACCCGCGAGGGGCAGGGTGACCCAGGTCACCAGCGTACCGCCGCTGACCCGCCGGCAGATCGAGCAATGGCAATGGGCGACATCGCCCAGATCGGCCTGCAGCCGGTAGCGCAACGCCCCGCAATGACACCCGCCTTCCACGACATCCACCATCGAAATGACCTCCCGTCGCCTGAGCGCAGGCGAAAGCTGGCTGAAAGCTTGCCCACATAGGATAGCGCCACCACCGGCAGCAGACCGGCCAGCCAGGGCACCCGGAAACCTCCGCGCCCCGGCCCAATCAACAACAACAATGGTGATTCTGATGTTTTCCTGTGCCCGCCTTCTCGCAGTATCCCTCCGCCTGCTCCTCGCGCAGCGCCTGACGCGCTGATCCGCCCGAATCGTCCTTCCTTTCGCCGCGCCACGCCTGGAGTACCGCCATGCTGACCTTCCTCGGCTTCGCCATGGTCATCACCTTCATGTACCTGATCATGACCAAGCGCCTGTCGGCCTTGATCGCGCTGATCCTGGTACCGATCCTGTTCGCCCTGTTCGGTGGCTTTTCCGCCAAGATCGGCCCAATGATGCTCGAAGGCATCAGCAAGCTCGCGCCCACCGGCGTGATGCTGATGTTCGCCATTCTCTACTTCGCCCTGATGATCGACTCCGGCCTGTTCGACCCGGCCGTGCGCAAGATCCTCAAGCTGGTCAAGGGCGACCCGCTGAAAGTCTCGGTCGGCACCGCGGTGCTGGCCCTGGTGGTGTCCCTCGACGGTGACGGCGCCACCACCTACATGATCTGCTGCGCCGCCATGCTGCCGCTGTACAGCCGCCTGGGCATGAGCCCGCGGATCATGGCCGGCCTGATCATCCTCGCCGGCGGAGTGATGAACATGACTCCGTGGGGCGGCCCCACCGCCCGCGCCGCCAGCGCCCTGCACGTGGACCCGTCGGACATCTTCGTACCGATGATCCCGGCCATGGCCTTCGGCGTGGCGGCGATCCTGGCCATCGCCTACTGGTACGGCAAGCGCGAGCGTGCCCGCCTGGGCGAGCTGCACCTGCCGACCGACGACATCGACCACAGCGAGATCAGCGTGTCGCAGTTCCCCGAAGCGCGCCGGCCGAAACTGATCTGGTTCAACGGTGCCCTGACCGCAGCGCTGATGGTCGCGCTGATCGCCGGCGTGCTGCCGCTGCCGGTGCTGTTCATGATTGCCTTCAGCATCGCCATGATCGTCAACTACCCGTGCCTGCAGCAGCAGAAGGACCGCATCGCCGCCCACGCCTCCAGCGTGCTGGCCGTCAGCGGGCTGATCTTCGCCGCCGGCATCTTCACCGGCATTCTGTCGGGCACCGGCATGGTCGACGCCATGTCCAAGAGCCTGCTGGCGGTGATCCCGGAAGCGTTCGGCCCGTACATGGCGGTGATCACCGCGATCGTCAGCATGCCGTTCACCTTCTTCATGTCCAACGACGCCTTCTACTACGGCGTGCTGCCGGTGCTGTCGGAGTTCGCCAGCCACTACGGCGTCACCCCGGTGGAAATGGCTCGCGCGTCGATCGTCGGACAGCCGGTGCACCTGCTCAGCCCGCTGGTACCCTCCACCTACCTGCTGGTTGCCCTGGCCGGCATCGAGTTCGGCGACCACCAGCGCTTCACCCTCAAGTGGGCAGTGCTGGTGTGCCTGTGCATAATGGCCGGCGCGCTGGCACTGGGGACTTTCCCGCTGTTCAGCAGTCTGTAATACAAGCGCATCATCCAACTGCAAAGCGCCCGGCCTCTTGGGCGCTTTGCCTTTAACGCTCGAAGGAATACACATGGAATGGCTGACCAGCCCGGAAATCTGGGTTGCCTTTTTCACCCTCACCGCGCTTGAGATTGTGCTCGGGATCGACAACATCATCATGATCTCGATCCTGGTCAGCCGCATGCCCAAGCACATGCAGCCGCGCACGCGGATCTTCGGCCTGGCCCTGGCCATGGTCACGCGGATCATGCTGCTGCTGTCGATCACCTGGGTCATGCGCCTGACCGACGACCTGTTCCATGTGCTCGGCCAGGGCATCTCCGGGCGCGACCTGATCCTGTTCTTCGGCGGCCTGTTCCTGCTGTGGAAGAGCTCCCAGGAGATCTACCACGGCCTGGAAGGCGAGGACGAGAGCGCGGACGCGCCGAAAGGGGCGGGCGGCAAGTTCTTCTACACCATCATCCAGATCGCCATCATCGACATCGTGTTCTCCCTGGACTCGGTGATCACTGCGGTGGGCATGGTCTCCCACGTACCGGTGATGATCGCCGCGATCATCGTCGCGGTGCTGGTGATGATGCTCTGCGCCGGCACCATCAGCGACTTCATCGACAAGCACCCGTCGCTGAAGATGCTTGCGCTTTCGTTCCTGATCGTCGTTGGTACCGTGCTGATCGCCGAATCTTTCGACGTGCACGTACCGAAGGGCTATGTCTACTTCGCCATGGCCTTCTCGCTGGCGGTTGAAGCGATCAACATCCGCATGCGCACGGCGCTGGCGCGCAAGAAGGGCAAGGAGCACGATCCGGTGAAACTGCGCAAGGACATTCCCGGTCAGTAAGATCAGGAGCGCAGTACAAAAGGGCCCTTCGGGGCCCTTTTCGCATCCACGTCCCTGTAGGAGCGCCCCCTATCGCGACACAAGGCCGCTCCTACAGGCACCCGTGTTTCAAATAGATTTCAGTCATGCCAAGCTGGCACCCATCGCGCAAAACAACTAAAGCTTCAGTGAGCACTGAAAAAACCAGCCCACCCCCGGGCCAGGCTCACCGTTGTACCCATTGGCCCCGCACAGGGGCATAGAAGAAAAAAGGGGGCCCGACCATGCTGACTCTGCTCAACCTGCTCTCCGCCGTGGCATTGCTGGTGTGGGGCACCCATATCGTGCGGACCGGTATCCTGCGGGTCTATGGCTCGAACCTGCGCCGGGTGCTCGGCCAGAACATGAACAAACGTCCGCTGGCGTTCATCGCCGGGATCCTGGTAACCGCCATGGTGCAGAGCAGCAACGCCACCGCCATGCTGGTCACCTCGTTCGTCGGCCAGGGCCTGATGGCCATGACTCCGGCCCTGGCGATCATGCTCGGCGCTGACGTGGGCACCGCGCTGATGGCGCGGGTGCTGACCTTCGACCTGTCCTGGCTGTCGCCACTGCTGATCTTCCTCGGGGTGATCTTCTTCCTCTCGCGCAAGCAGACCCGCGCCGGCCAGCTGGGCCGGGTGGGCATCGGCCTGGGCCTGATCATCCTGGCGCTGCAGCTGATCGTCCACGCCGCCGCGCCGATCACCCATGCCCAGGGGGTCAAGGTACTGTTCGCCTCGCTGACCGGAGACATCCTGCTCGACGCCCTGATTGGCGCGTTGTTCGCCATGATTTCCTACTCCAGCCTGGCCGCCGTGCTGCTCACCGCCACCCTGGCCGGCGCCGAGGTAATCAGCCTGCCGGTGGCCATCGGCCTGGTGATCGGCGCCAACATCGGCAGCGGCCTGCTCGCCTTCCTCACCACCAGCCTGCAGAACAGCGCCGGGCGCCGGGTGGCGCTGGGCAGCCTGCTGTACAAGATCATCGGCCTGCTGCTGATCATCCCGATACTGCACCCGCTGGTGGAATGGATGGACAGCCTGAGCTTCAGCCCGCAGGAGCTGGTGATCGGCTTCCACCTGCTCTACAACACCCTGCGCTGCCTGCTGATGCTGCCGACGGTCAACCCCATGGGCCGGGTGTGCAACTACCTGCTGCCCGAGCGCGACAACGGCAACGGCCACCACCAGCCACGCCACCTCGACCCGACCGCACTGAACACGCCCAGCCTGGCCCTGGCCAACGCCGTGCGCGAAACCCTGCGCCTGGGCGATATCGTCGACAGCCTGCTTGACGCCATGCTCGGCGCCCTACGCGGCACCCAGACCGCCATGCCACAACAGGTGCGTGCCCTGGGCGAGGACGCCGAGGCCCTGTACAACGCCATCAAGCTGTACCTGGCACAGATGCCCCGCGAGGATCTTGGCGAGCAGGACAACCGGCGCTGGGCGGAGATCATCGAGCTGGCGATCAACCTCAAGCTGGCCAGCGACTTGATCGAGCGCATGCTGCGCAAGGTCCAGCAGCAGAAGACTTCGCAGCGTCGGGAGTTCTCCCAGGTCGGCCTCGAGGAACTGACCGGACTGCAGGAGCAGCTGCTGGCAAACCTGCGCCTGGGCCTCTCGGTATTCCTCAGCGCCGACCCGCAGAGCGCGCACCAGTTGCTGCGCGAGAAACGCCGCTTCCGCGCCCAGGAACGGCGTCTGGCCCATGCCCATGTCAGCCGCCTGCAACGTAAAGTGGTGCAGAGCATCGAGACCAGTTCGCTACACTTGGAGCTCATTGCCGACATGAAGCGTTTGAACTCTTTGTTCTGCAGCAGTGCCTATGTGGTACTGGGCGGCACCGATACCGGCGGGCTGATGCTCGACAGCGTGCCGGACGAAGCCCGCCAGCCCTGAGCCCAGACACCCCGGAGACCGAAGCTCGCCTATGCGTTGCCTGTTGTTCGCCTGCCTGCTGATCCTCAGCCTGCCCACGCTCGCCCTCGACCGCTCGCGGGTCGAGGGCTACCTGCTGCCCAACGGCCTGCAAGTGATCCTCAAGTCTGGCTACGAGCGCGACCATGTGTCGATCCGCCTGGTGGTTGGCGTGGGCCTGGACGACTTCGATTGCGACCAGCGCGAACTGCCGCACCTGCTCGAGCACCTGCTGTTCAGCGGGATCGACGAGACGGGCGAGGGCGGCCTGGAAGAGCGCATGCAGGCCCTGGGCGGGGAATGGAACGCCTTCACCAGCAGCGCCGACACCACCTTCGTCATCGAGGCCCCGGCGCGCAACCAGCGCAAGGTGCTCGACCTGCTGCTGGCGATCATTCGTGACACCCGCATCGACGAAAAAGCGCTGGCCACGGCGAAGAAGATCATCGAACGCGAGGACGGCGGGCACTACGGCCGCCTGCAGCGCTGGCTCGACCGCCAGGACATCGGCCACCCGGCCAGCGACCAGCTGGCCACCGAGCTGGGCCTGAAGTGCCCCGAGCGCTCCAGCCTCGACGATATGACCCTGGAGCAGGTGCGGCAACTGCGTGAGCACTGGTACGTGGCCAACAACATGTCGCTGATCGTCGTCGGCGGCCTCGACCGCCTGCTGCCGGCCTATCTGGAGCGCACCTTCGGCGAGCTGCCGGCCACCGAACCCGGGGAACGCCGCAACCTGGAGAGCATCAGCCAGCAGGCCGAGCAGCGCCGCGACCTGACCCGCGGCTGGCTGGGCGACAACGTCAAGCTGCACTGGCTGTTCATCGAGCCGACGCTGGAAGAGGGCCATGACCAGACCCTCGAGCTGCTTTCGCGTTACCTGGACTGGGCGCTGTACGACCAGCTGCGCCTGCGTCACGGCCTGTCCTATGGCCCGTCGGTGCAACGCGAAAGCTTCGGCGACAGTGGGATGCTCAGCCTCAATGCCGACCTTGAGCGCCAGGACCTCGACGCGGCGCTGAAGGTGCTCGGGGAGCTGTTCGACCACCTACGCAAGCACGGTCTGGACCCGGACACCTTCGCCCGGATCAAGCAAGCGGCGATTGCCCGGGAAAGCTGGACCACCCAGGGCAACGCGGCGCTCGCCGACTACTACTGGGGGGCGCTCAACGCCTACGAGGACGGGCGTTTCACCGATCCGGTGCGGCAACTGCGCCAGGTCAGCCTCAAGCAAGCCGACGCGGCGCTGCGCGAACTGCTCAAGGAACCGGGGTACCTGCGCATCGAGAAGCCGTTGCTGGGGTATGACGAACTGTATGGTCTGGTGGCGCTGCTGCTGGGGCTGATCCTGGCTGCGGGGCTGATCCGTCGGCGCCGCGTGCTGGCCAAGCGCCCCAGTGGTGCTACACGGGAGCCGTGATTCGGCGGTATCCTGTCAGCCAACAGCGTCCACGTCCCGGACGCCTCGAACACGCCTCTTCCTGTTTTAAACCCATGCCCCCGATCCCCGGCTTCATCCTGCGCATCATCGAACTGCTCAAACGCTACCCCGGCATCATCGCGCTCTACGGTTTCCTCTCGGGGATCGGCAGTTTCATCTTGGTCGACCGCCAGGCCGGCCTGGCCAGCTGGATCGCCATCGTCATGCTGGTCAGCTGGATCTGGCTGATGCTCGAGAACACCCTCACCGAGCTGTTCGCCCGCACCTTCAAGCGCGAAATCCCGCAGCCCCTGCTGCGCTTCGCGACGCAGATGATCCACCAGGAAAGCCTGTTCTTCGTCCTGCCGTTCTTCTTCATCACCACCACCTGGAACAGCGGCCAGCTGATCTTCACCGGCCTGCTCGGCGCCGCCGGGCTGATCTCGATCGTCGACCCGCTGTACCACAAGTGGCTGGCGCCACGCCGCTGGCTGTTCCTCGCACTGCACACCCTGACGCTGTTCGCCGCGATGCTCACGGCGCTGCCGATCATCCTCCACCTGACCACCGCGCAGAGCTTCAAGCTGGCGTTGATCGCCGCCATGGTGCTGTCGTTCCCGAGCCTGGCCAGCAGCTTCCCGATCAACAACTGGCGCCGCGGCGTGGCCCTGGTGCTGGTGACCCTGGCGGTCGGTGGCGGCGGCTGGCTGCTGCGCTCCTGGGTACCGCCGGCCACGCTGTGGATGACCGACGTGGCGATCAGCACCGAAGTGCTCAACCGCCAGCCGGGCGCCTCGCTGGACGAAGTGGCCGCCAGCCGCATCCGCAGCGGCGGACTTTACGCCTATACCGCCATCAACGCGCCCCGTGGCCTGAACGAGCGCATCTACCATGTGTGGCAGCTGGACGGTAAGGAAGTGGACCGTATCGCCCTGGATATCCACGGCGGGCGCAAGGAAGGCTACCGGGCCTGGACCCACAAGCAGAACTTCCCGCCCAATCCGGTGGGCAAGTGGCAGGTGAGGGTGCTGACCGAGGACGGGCAGGTGATCGGGGTGTTGCGCTTCAAGGTGGTCGACGGCGCGCCTGCGCAGTGAAGGGCTGGGGCTGCTGTGCAGCCCTCCAGTCAGCACACATTCAACATGCGCTATGATCAGCCTCTATGCCCTCAGTCAGACGCATGGAGCCTATGACCGTCCCCAGCGCCACCCTGGACACCACCGAGCAGCCCTCGCGCCTGCGCATCGTCGGCGACTGGACCCTGGCCCACTACGCCAGCCTCAAGCGCGAATGCGAGCGCCTGGGCAGCCAGTACGGCGATGACACCCAGGTCGACCTCAGCCAGCTGGGCCGCCTGGACACCGCCGGCGCCTCGCTGCTGGCCGAGCTGCTGGGTTCCGAACGCCTGTCGCGCTGCACTGACGAACTCCCCGATGCCAGCCGCGCGCTGCTGAAGAACGTCTACTGCTCGGTGCAGGACTACTGCATCCCGGTCAAGGAGCCGGAGCAACCGGTGCTGCTCCTGCTGCTGGCGCGCATCGGCCGCGCCGTCGACCAGCTGTGGCAGGACACCAACCAGGTGCTGGGCTTCGTCGGCCTGATCCTGCAGACCCTGTTCCTGCGCTTGTTCCAGCCGCACCGCTGGCGCGTCACGCCGGTGGTCGCGCACCTCGAGCAAACCGGCCTGGACGCCGCGCCCATCGTCGCCTTGCTGACCTTCCTGGTGGGCGCGGTGGTGGCCTTCCTCGGCGCCACGGTGCTGGCCGACTTCGGCGCGACCATCTTCACCGTCGATCTGGTGGCCTTCTCCTTCCTGCGTGAATTCGCCGTGCTGCTGACCGCCATCCTCATGGCCGGTCGCACCGCCAGCGCGTTCACCGCGCAGATCGGCTCGATGAAGGCCAACGAAGAGATCGACGCCATCCGTACCCTGGGCCTGAACCCCATCGAACTGCTGGTGGTACCCCGGGTGCTGGCGCTGCTGATCGCGCTGCCGCTGTTGACCTTTGTCGCGATGCTCTGCGGCATGATCGGCGGCGCGGTGGTCTGCGCACTGACCCTGGATATCTCGCCGGCCATGTTCCTCTCGCTGCTGCAGAGCGACATTGGCGTGCAGCATTTCCTGGTGGGCCTGGCCAAGGCACCGTTCTTCGCCTTCCTGATCGCCGCCATCGGTTGCCTGGAAGGCTTCAAGGTCAGCGGCAGCGCCGAATCAGTGGGCGCCCACACCACCTCTGCCGTGGTGCAATCGATCTTCGTGGTGATCGTGCTGGACGCGGTGGCCGCGCTGTTCTTCATGGAGATGGGCTGGTGACTGAAGCCGTGATCGAAGCCCGGGGTCTGTGCAACCGCTTTGGCAGCCAGAGCGTGCACGAGAACCTCGACCTGGACCTGTACCGCGGCGAGATCCTCGCCGTGGTCGGCGGCTCGGGCAGCGGTAAGTCGGTGCTGTTGCGCAGCATCGTCGGCCTGCGCCGGCCCAACGAAGGCACGGTCAAGGTGTTCGGCCAGGACCTGGCCAGCCTCGACGAAATCCAGCGCTCGCTGGTCGAACGCCGCTTCGGCGTGCTGTTCCAGAAGGGCGCGCTGTTCTCGTCGCTGACCGTGACCGAGAACGTCGCCCTGCCGCTGATCGAGCATGCCGGGCTGTCGCGGGCCGACGCCGAGCACCTGGCAGGAGTCAAGCTGGCCCTGGCCGGGCTGCCGATCAGCGCCGCCGACAAGTACCCCGCGTCGCTGTCCGGCGGCATGATCAAGCGCGCCGCCCTGGCCCGCGCCCTGGCCCTGGACCCGGACATCCTGTTCCTCGACGAGCCCACCGCCGGCCTCGACCCGATCGGCGCCGCCGCCTTCGACCAGTTGATCCTGACCCTGCGCGACGCCCTGGGGCTGTCGGTGTTCCTCATCACCCACGACCTGGACACCCTCTACACCATCACCGACCGGGTGGCGGTGCTGTCGCAGAAGAAGGTGCTCGTGGCAGGGCCCCTGGCCGAGGTCGAGCAGACTGAAGACCCCTGGATTCATGAATACTTTCACGGCCCGCGTGGTCGGGCGGCCGAAGACGCCGCCCTGCGCGCCCGCCAGGAGCGCTGAACGATGGAAACCCGAGCTCATCATGTCCTGATCGGCCTGGTCACCGTGCTGGTGGTGGCCGGCGCCATGCTGTTCGGCCTGTGGCTGACCAAGTCCAGCGTCGACGACGCCTTCAAGGACTACGAAGTGGTATTCAACGAGGCGGTCTCAGGCCTGTCCCGCGGCAGCCCGGTGCAGTACAACGGCATCAAGGTCGGTGACGTCAGCAGCCTGCGCCTGGACCCGAACGATCCGCGCCGGGTGCTGGCCCGCGTGCGCCTGAGCGGCGACACGCCGGTCAAGGAGGACACCCAGGCCAAGCTGACCCTGGCCGGGGTGACTGGCAACTCCTTCATCCAGCTCAGCGGCGGTACCCCGCAGAGCCCAGAACTCAAGGGCAAGGGCGGCAAACTGCCGGTGATCGTCGCCTCGCCGTCGCCGATCTCACGCCTGCTCAACGATAGCAGCGACCTGGTGACCAACATCAACCTGCTGCTACACAACGCCAACCTGATGTTCTCCGAAAGCAATATCGAGCGCCTGAGCAACACCCTGGCCAACCTGGAGCAGACCACTGGCGCCTTCGCCAGCCAGAAGGGCGGCATCGCCGATGCCATCGAGCAACTGGCCCAGGTCGGCAAGCAGGCCAACGCCACCCTGGCCGAGACCCAGGCGCTGATGCGCAACGCCAACGGCCTGCTCGGCACCCAGGGCAAGCAGGCCATCGGCAGTGCCGAACAGGCCATGCAGTCGCTGGCCGAAAGCACCGCCACCATCAACAGCCTGTTGCAGGACAACCGCCAGTCTCTGGACGACGGTGCCCAGGGCCTGAACCAGATCGCCCCAGCGATCCGCGAACTGCGTGAGACCCTCAACTCGCTCAAGGGCATCTCCCGGCGCCTGGAAGCCGACCCCAGCGGCTACCTGCTGGGCCGCGACAACAACAAGGAGTTCCAGCCATGATCCCATCGCTGCGCCTGGCCTTCGCCGCCGCCACGCTGAGCCTGGTTTCGGCCTGTTCGATCCTGCCGCAGAGCGAGCCTGTGGATATCTACCGCCTGCCGGTGAACCAGTCGGCCCGCGCCGCCGCACCGCTGGACTGGTCGCTGCGCCTGAACAAGCCGCTGACCAGCGAAGCCCTGGGCGGACCGCGTATCGCGGTGATCCCCCAGGGCGATGTGATCAGCAGTTACAAGGGCGCACGCTGGAGCGACCCGACGCCGATGCTGGTGCGCAACCGCCTGCTCGACGGTTTCCAGCGCGATGGCCGGGTGCAGCGCCTGAGCGCCGATGACAGCAACCTGCAGGCTGACTACGAGCTGGGCGGCGAGCTACAGGCCTTCCAGAGCGAATACCACCCAGGCGGGGCGGTGGAGGTGGTGATCCGCTACGACGCGCGGCTGGTGCAGGGCCGCAGCCAGCGCATCCTCGCGAGTAAACGCTTCGAGGTGCGCCAGGTGCTGGGCGAACAGCAGGTCCCGGCGGTGGTCGCCGGCTTCGGCGCGGCCAGCGACCAGCTGGCGCGCCAGGTAATCGACTGGACCGTCAGCCAGGCTCAGGCGAAGAACCAATAGCAGACGAAGATCGCCGCGATCACCCCCGACAGCTCGGCCAGCAACGCACAGCCGACGGCGTGGCGCACCCGCTGGATGCCCACCGCGCCGAAGTACACCGCCAATACGTAGAAGGTGGTCTCGGTGCTGCCCTGGATGGTCGCCGCCACCAAGGCCGGGAAGCTGTCCACGCCTTGGGTCTGCATAGTCTCGATCAGCATGGCCCGCGCCGCGCTGCCGGAGAACGGCTTGACCAGCGCGGTGGGCAATCCTTCGACGAAGCGGGTGTCCAGGCCCATCCAGTTCACCGCATGGCGAATGCCGTCCAGGGCCAGCTCCAGCGCCCCTGAGGCGCGCAATACACCGACTGCCACCAGCATCGCCACCAGGTAAGGCAGCAGGCTCTTGGCCACGTCGAAGCCTTCCTTGGCGCCTTCGACGAAGGCCTCGTACACCTGCACCCGCCTCAACGCGCCGATCACCAGGAACAGGATGATCACCCCGAACAGCGTCAGGTTGCCGAGGATCGACGACAGGCTGGCCAGCGCGGCCGCCGACAGGGTGCCGAGGAAGGCCATGAAACCGCCCAGCAGCAGGGCACCGGGAATCAGGTAGGCAAGCACCACCGGGTCCCACAGGCGCAGGCGCTGCATCACCGCCACCGACAGCAGGCCGACCAGGGTCGAGCAGCTGGTGGCCAGCAGGATCGGCAGGAACACCATGGTCGGATCGGGCGCGCCTTGCTGGGCGCGGTACATGAAGACGGTCACCGGCAGCAGGGTCAGCGACGAAGCGTTTAGCACCAGGAACAGGATCTGCGCGTTGCTCGCCGTGGTACTGCTGGGGTTGAGCTCCTGCAGCGCGCGCATGGCCTTCAGGCCGATGGGCGTGGCGGCGTTGTCCAGGCCCAGGCCATTGGCGGCGAAGTTCATGGTGATCAGGCCCAGGGCCGGGTGGCCGGGCGGCACTTCCGGCATCAGCCGGGCGAACAGCGGGCCAAGGACCTTGGCCAACCATTCGACGATGCCGGCCTTCTCGGCGATTTTCAGGAAACCCAGCCACAGGGTCAGGGTGCCGAACAGCAGGACCATGACCTCCACCGACAGCTTGGCCATGGCGAAGATGCTCTCGACCATCGCGGCGAAGATGCCGGCGTTGCCGCCCACCAGCCACTGGGCCAGGGCGGAGATGGCCGCCACCAGGAAAAAGCCGAGCCAGAGGCCGTTGAGCATCCGTGTGTTCCCCCGTGAAAAGTGCCCGAATGATAGCGAAGATTGCGGGCGAGGGCTGCGCCCTCGACTATTGCGCAGACAACAAAAAGCCCCGACAAGTCGGGGCTCTTCGTTCAGCTCAGTGGCTTACTGGTTGACGGTCTTGCCCGCCATCACAGCCTCTTTCTTGCCTTTTTCCAGCACCAGCGACTGGTAGTACGCCGCGCCTTTCTCGGCGTCGTACATGCCCTGCCACTTGGCGATGACCACTGCGGCCAGGGCGTTGCCCACCACGTTCAGCGCGGTACGAGCCATGTCCATGATGCGGTCGACACCGGCGATGAAGGCCAGGCCTTCCAGCGGAATGCCCACGCTGCCCAGGGTGGCCAGCAGTACCACGAAGGACACGCCCGGCACGCCGGCGATACCCTTGGAGGTGACCATGAGGGTCAGCACCAGCAGCAGTTGCTGGCTCCAGGACAGGTCGATGCCGTACAGCTGGGCGATGAAGATCGCCGCGATGCTCTGGTACAGGGTCGAACCGTCGAGGTTGAACGAGTAGCCGGTCGGTACCACGAACGAGCAGATCGACTTCGGCGCGCCGTACTTCTCCATCTTCTCGATCACGCGCGGCAGCACGGTCTCGGAGCTGGAGGTGGAGTAGGCGAGGATCAGCTCGTCCTTCATGATGCGCATGATCTTGATGATCGAGAAGCCGAACACGCGCGCCACCAGGCCCAGCACCATGAAGGCGAAGAAGGCGATGGCGAAGTACACCAGCAGCACCAGCTTGGCCAGCGGCAGCAGGGAGGCGAAGCCAAAGTTGGCGACGGTGGCGGCGATCAGGGCGAACACGCCGATCGGGGCGTAGTTCATGATCATGTGGGTGACCTTGAACATGGTCTCCGACACGCCCTGGAAGGTGCGCACCAGCGGCTCGCGCAGGTCTGCGTTGAGGCTCGACAGGCCCATGCCGAACATCACCGAGAAGAAGATGATCGGCAGCATCTCGCCACGCATCAGCGCCGCGAAGATATTCGACGGGATCAGGTTGAGCAGGGTCTCGATGAACGCGTGCTCATGCTGCACCTCGGCCGCGGTGGCCTGGTACTTGGAGATGTCGACGGTGCCCAGGGTGCTCATGTCGATGCCGGCGCCCGGGTGGAACACGTTGGCCAGGACCAGGCCGACGACGATGGCGATGGTGGTCACCACCTCGAAGTAGATGATGGTCTTCAGGCCGATGCTGCCCAGTTTCTTCGCGTCGCCAACCCCAGCGATGCCCACGATCAGCGACGAAATCACGATCGGGACGACGATCATCTTGATCAGGCGAATGAAGATGTCGCCGGCTGGCTGGAGGACGTTGCTGATCCACCATGCCTTTTCTGCACTGAAATGATTCAGTAGCGCGCCGACTGCAACGCCCAGCAACAGACCGATGACGATCTGCCAGGCGAGGCTCAGTTTTGCCTTCTTCATGTCATTACCCTTTGTTGTAGTGGTCACGGGCACCGGCCGAAAAGGTGCATGCCAGAGCGGCTTGAAGCCATTCCGGTTGCGCCTGGTCGATCCGGCGTCCCACTGTAAGGACACCGCGAGCGAACATTGCTGGCGCTCGGGCCGAGGAAAAAGGCGGCAACTATTGCGACGTGGGGAGGGGCAGTCTAATGCCGGAAACGACTACCCTATGCCGAATCGGCATGAGACCGGAAGGCGAAATCGGGCATCGCCAAGTCCTTGATTTTCAACGTTCGGATTTCCGAACAAGGCCAAAGCGCCATTTTTAGGCCGATTTGACGGGAGCACAGAAAGGTGTGAAGTGGCGTGTTCGACAATCCGAATGGCTGAAATGCCACATGAGCTGACCTGTCGGACAAGTAAAAAAAATTCGATATACGGTAGCGACAAAATGTGTCTGAAGTAAAAAGTCGCTCGTATTAAAGGAAGAACTCCCACAGGCGCTTCGGAAGCCAGATCGGTTACATCGTCCTGTTCGGACCCAACCGACCTGCAACTTCCGATGCCACCCTCTCCTGACCCGGCCCATGACGGAGGCACTCCCTGTACCCCTAGGCCACTGCGACCCTGCAACAGTCAGAGCGGCCCGGCCCCCTGGTCATGCGCCGCCCCTCCTCGGGGCGGCGCACCATAGAAGCCTGAAAGGTAAAAAGGTTCAGCTTCTATAGCATTACAGTCCGCGACCGCTGGTCAGTACCAGTTCGGGTCGCGCTTGAGCTGCTCCCGCAGCAGAGCCTTCATCCCGTCATCCGGCTTGCCCAGCCAGCGGTAGTCGGCATGACGGGTAGGTGACTTGTCGGCAGGCAGCCCTTCGGGCACCTCCACTAGCATGCCGTAGGCTTCGTCCTTGTCCCAGCTGAAGGCCACGATCAGGCGCTTGTAGGTACAGTTGCCTTCGGACTCGCACAGCGGGCCGACCAAGTACTTGTCGCCGTCCTCGGTTACCGCAGACATCTGCTGCGCCGAGCTGCCGCTGAGGTTGATCACCCACTCGGGCAGGCGCTCCTCGTTCTTGAGGGTCTTCTGCCAGGTTTTCTGGTATTCGGGGTCCGAGCCAAGCAACTGGTTGGCCCGGACCTGGCCGTCATTGGCCGCCAGCGCTGTCGCGCCGCTGCCCAGCAGCAGCGCGACAAGCAGGGCCTTGGGGAGCATCCTGCTCATGGTCATCAACCTCTGCCACGGCCGAAGAAGAAGGAGGCTACGAACAGCACCAGGAAGATGATGAAGAGGATCTTCGCGATACCGGTCGCGGCGCCAGCGATACCACCAAAACCCAGGACTGCGGCGATGATGGCGATGATCAGGAAGGTGATTGCCCAACTAAGCATGATGTTTCTCCTTTTCTTGTGCGAAATCGGTCGATGGCGTCAGAACACCCAACGCTCCTCGGGCTGAACACGCTCGAGAACGGCAGGCGCATTGTCGGCACTGGGCAGTGGCTCGGCGGCCTTGACCAGGGTAGAGGCATGGGTTGTCCGTAACTGCGTCAACAGCGCGGTCTGCACCGCCACCTGCTCGGCCAGCCGGGCGGTCTGCCAGCTGTGGTAGAAGAGGCCCGCCGCCAGGGTGAGCAGCAAGGCCATGCCGAGGAACAACAGCTGGTGCAGGGGGACTACAGCGCTCTGCGTACGATTGTCTTGGGGGCGATTCAGGCCGAGGCACTTTTGCAGCGCCAGGTGTTCGACCTGTGTTTCCTCGACCTGCGCCTGGGCGAGGACAATGGCCTGGACGTACTGGCACAGATGCGTATCCAGGCACCGTGGATGCGGGTGGTGATCGTCACCGCCCACTCGGCCATCGACACTGCGGTGGATGCCATCCAGGCCGGCGCCGCAGACTACCTGGTCAAACCCTGCAGCCCCGACCAGCTGCGCCTGGCTACCGCCAAGCAGCTGGAGGTCCGGCAACTGTCGGCGGGCCTGGAGGCCCTCGAAGGCGAGGTGCGCAAACCCAAGGACGGCCTGGACTCCCACAGCCCGGCGATGATGGCGGTGCTGGAAACCGCGCGCCAGGTGGCGACCACCGACGCCAACATTCTCATCCTGGGCGAGTCGGGCACCGGCAAGGGCGAGCTGGCCCGTGCCATCCACGGCTGGAGCAAGCGGGCACGCAAGGCCTGCGTGACCATCAACTGCCCCTCGCTGAATGCCGAGCTGATGGAGAGCGAGCTGTTCGGCCACACGCGCGGCGCCTTCACCGGCGCCAGTGAAAGCACACTGGGCCGAGTCAGCCAGGCCGATGGCGGCACGCTGTTTCTTGACGAAATCGGCGATTTTCCCCTCACGCTACAACCAAAACTGCTGCGTTTCATCCAGGACAAGGAATACGAGCGGGTCGGCGACCCGGTCACCCGCCGGGCGGATGTGCGGATCCTCGCGGCCACCAATCTCAACCTCGACGAGATGGTCCGCGAGAACCGCTTCCGTGAAGACTTGCTGTACCGACTGAACGTCATCACCCTGCACCTGCCGCCGCTGCGCGAGCGCTGCGAGGACATACTGACCCTGGCCGACCGCTTCCTTGCCCGCTTCGTCAAGGAGTACTCGCGCCCGGCCCGCGGCTTCAGCGATGAAGCACGCACGGCGCTGCTCAACTACCGCTGGCCGGGCAACATTCGCGAACTGCGCAACGTGATTGAGCGCGCCAGCATCATCTGTCCCCAGGAGCGGGTGGAGATCATCCACCTGGGCATGGCCGAACAACCCGCCAGCAACGCGCCCAGGGTCGGTGCGGCGCTGAGCCTGGATGAGCTTGAGCGTGCCCATATCGGGGCGGTGCTCGCTGCCAGCGACACCCTCGACCAGGCAGCCAAGACCCTGGGCATCGATGCCTCCACCCTTTATCGCAAGCGCAAGCAATACAACTTATGAAATGGCCGATGAAGCTACGCACACGGCTGTTCCTGAGCATCTCGGCACTGGTTACCGTGGCTTTGCTTGGCCTGTTGCTGGGCCTTTTCAGCGTGCTGCAGATGGCAGCCCTGCAGCAGCACGTCGTCAAGGACACCACCTACACGCTCGAGCTGGCCCTCAAGTTGCGGCAGAACCTGGGCGAACAGCTGAATCTGATTCTCGACGAGGACACCACCCCGAATACCCTCGTCACCCTGCAGGACCAATTCCAGACACTCCTCGATCAGGGACTGGAACAAGGCGGAGAACGCACCGGCTTGAGCAAGGCCGCCAGCAACTACCAGGCATTTGTCCAGGCCTATCGACAGAGCCCCTCGCCTGCACGCAGCATGGGTGTCGAGCAGCCCCTCGGAGCGGCCTTCAACCAGGTACGCATGGACCTGCTGGAGTCCCACCGCCACGCCTTGGAAAAAATCACCCGCAGCGAGGAGCAGTCGCGCAATCAAGCCCTGCTCATCAGTGGCATGCTCGGCATGGTTGGCCTCACTGTGCTGGTACTAGGTTTCATCACTGCCCACAACATAGCCAGGCGCTTCGGCCAGCCGATCGAGGCACTGGCCAAGGCCGCCGACCAGATCGGCCAGGGCAACTTCGACGTCACCCTGCCGGTGACCCAGGCCACCGAGCTCAATCAGCTGACCCGCCGCTTCGGCCTGATGGCCGATGCCCTGCGCAAACACCAGGCCACCAACATCGATGAACTGCAGGCCGGCCAGCAACGCCTGCAGGCGGTACTCGACAGCATCGATGACGGTCTGCTGATCATCGATCGCCAGGGCCGCCTGGAACACCTCAATCCGGTAGCCCAGCGTCAACTCGGCTGGGATCCGAGCCGCCGGGGCACAGGCCTGGCCGAGGCCTTGCAACGCCCGGAGCTGGACCTGCAACTGCGCCAGGTACTGCGCGGCGGCAGCCTGGATCGTCCACCGGACGACCTGAGTCTGGAGGTGGATGAGGAAACCCGCCTGCTGACCTACAGCCTGACCCCGGTCAGCCACCCCGAGGGGCCGATCCTTGGCGCGGTGATGGTGCTGCACGATGTTACCGAGCAGCGCGCTTTCGAGCGGGTACGCAGCGAATTCGTGCTGCGCGCCTCCCACGAATTGCGCACGCCGGTCACTGGCATGCACATGGCCTTCGGCCTGCTGCGCGAGCGGGTCAGTTTCCCGCCTGAGGCGCGGGAGAACGATCTGCTCGAAACCATCGCCGAAGAAATGCAGCGCCTTACCCAGCTGATCAACGACCTGCTCAATTTCTCCCGCTATCAAAGCGGCCTGCAGAAGCTGGAGCTGGCTCCCTGCGCCCTCGACGAACTGTTCGAGCGCGCCCGGGCACGTTCTGCCGAGCAGGCTTCGAGCAAGCAGATCGAGCTGATACTCGAGCTGGAGTCACCACTGCCGCGCATCCAGGCCGACGTCACGCAGCTCGACCGGGTGCTCGACAACCTGCTGCACAACGCCATCCGCCACACCGGCAGTGGAGGGCGTATCCGCCTGCACGCACGGCGCCATGCCGAACGGGTGATCATCAGTGTCGAAGACAACGGCGAAGGCATCGCCTACGGCCAGCAAGGGCGGATCTTCGAGCCGTTCGTCCAGGTCGGGCGCAAGAAGGGCGGGGCCGGCCTGGGCCTGGCGCTGTGCAAGGAGATCGTCCAGCTGCATGGCGGGCGGATGGGCGTATTCTCGCGGCCTGGGCAGGGTACGCAGTTCTACATGGCCTTACCGGTCTGACACGGCTTTTTTTCAGGCAATCAGCCTCAAGGCTCATCATCGATCCGCCGCCCTGCCACCCGCCGCCCCCGGGTAATCAGCTCGGCAAACTGACGCGCGTTCAACGGATGGGCGAACAACCAGCCCTGTCCATAGTTGACACCCTCGCTGTTAAGTAGCACCGCCTGGTCCTCTGACTCGATACCCTCGGCGATGACCCGCAGGTGCAAGTCATGGGCCATGCGGATGATGTGCGGCGCCACACCGCTGCTGGCGGCGTCATGGCCGAGGGCGTCGATAAATGACTTGTCGATCTTCAGGCAATCCACCGGCAACGTCTGCAGGTAGGCCAGGCTGCAATAGCCGGTGCCGAAGTCATCGATCAACACTTGGTGCCCCACGGCGCGCAGGGCCTGCAGGTTGTCCCGCGCCACCACCACATCGATCAGCCCGCGCTCGGTCACCTCGAAGGCGATCTGCCGGGGCGCCACCCGATGATGGGCCAGCAGTCGCGCCGCCACTCGACCGATACGCGGCGCCATGACGTCGCAGGCCGCCAGGTTCACCGAGATATACAACTGGCGGTTGGCCCGCAGCAACTGCCCAAGCTGCTCGAGCACCCGCTGTAAGACGAAGTCGGTGATCTGGCGAATCTGCCCGGTGTTCTCTGCCAGGGGAATGAACAAGTCCGGGCTGGTCAGGCTGCCATCCGGACGGCGCCAGCGCACCAGAGCCTCGGCCCCGACACAGCGCCGGCTGTCCAGCTCGAAGATCGGCTGGTACAGCACCTGCAGCTCGCCCCGGCGCAAGGCCTGCTGCAGCTCAGAACTCATCGAGCGGCGTTGCAGGATCAGTTGCAGCACCAGCCAGCCGATGCACGCCGCCAGCACCAGGCTGCCGGGAAAAAGCAACCAGAGCAGGCCATTAAGCTTCAGGGGCAGGCTGGCGCGCGGGGCGATCAGCACCAGTTGGTAGTCCGGCGATTTGGTGGACATGCGATAGACCAGGCGATCGGGCAGCTCGATCAGCGACTTGCCCTGGGGCGGCGGCCAATCGGCGATGGGTGGCCAGGGTTGCGCCGGCCCCAGTACCGGAATGGCCCGCGTGCCCCGATCGAGCACCACCAGCAAGCTGCCGCCTGGGGGCAAATCGACCACGTCCGTGAGGTGGCCACGGGAGGTGGACACCACGAAGCGGCCCCGACCCAGCATCAGCGCCGCGAGGTTTTCGTTGGGCTCGGTGGTGGTGTTCAGCCAGTAGCTGTAGGTCGGCCCCTGGATGTCCGGGCTGCGCAAGGGTTCGATGATCCGCTCGCCGCCGCGGTTCGAACAGGCAAGCGTGCCTTCCACATAGGACGCCTCGTAAATGAACCGCGACTCCAACGCCACCTGCTGCAACTGTGCCAGCATCTGCGGATCGCAGCCGCGCAGGGGTTGCGCCTGGAGCTGGTCCACACCCTCGCGCAACTGACCAAAGACCTGCTCAAGGCGCTCCAGAAAACGCTCGCCCTGGGCGTTCATCTGTGCGCTTTCGCTCTGCTTCATCTGCTGCAAGGCCACATTGACGCTGATCGCCAGCAACAGTGCGGCACTGGCCAACGCCGCGAGCGCGGCCAACAGCCAGGGTCGGTGGAAAAATTGACGCACCGATGCGAGGAGGTCAAACATGCGTGGCATCCAGTTGAATACCAAAGGTATAGCAACTGAATCGATGATTGGCGTGGCCGCTGGGCGTGTGATTGCCAGGATTTGCTCGCTCCCCTGAGCGGCCTTGTGTCGCGAAAGGGCTGCGCAGCAGCCCCGGCAATCTTTAGTCAGACTCGAGATCCTGGGGCCGCGCTGCGGCCCTTTCGCAACACAAGGCCGCTCCCACAGGGCAAGACCAGTTTCTATGCTATGAAAGCTGCCTCACCGCTTGCGGTTGAGCACCTGCAACATCGCAGCGGTCTGCGCATCCGGCACACCATCGAAGCGCTGCGCACGGAAGCGCATCTGGAAGGCGGCGATCACATGACGAGTGGCCACATCCCATTCGCCGGTCTGGTCGATGGCGTAGCCAAAGCGCGCCAGCTGCTGCTGGTACCAGGTGACGCTCGGCGGGTTGACCTCGAAATAGGCCTGCTGGCGTGCCACCGACGCGGCGTCCGGCCAGATGCCCAGACCGGCGTCGGCCAGGCGCTTCCAAGGGAACAGCGGGCCCGGGTCGAGCTTGCGCAACGGCGCGATATCACTGTGGCCAATGATATGGCGCGGGTCGATGTTGTTGCGCTTGACGATATCCTTGAGCAACGCGATCAGCGCCTGCACCTGTGCTTCACTGTACGGGTGCCAGACCCGCCCGGTCGGGGTGTCGGTATACCCCTCGTTGACGATCTCGATGCCAATGGAGCTTGAATTGAGCCAGGTACGCCCCTGCCACTGACTGTCCCCGGCGTGCCAGGCACGACGATTCTCGTCCACCAGTTGATAGACCGTGGCCGGGCCGTCACCGATCAGGTAGTGGCTGCTGACTTCGCCATGGGTCAGCAGGGCAAGGGAGCGCTCCAGCGAGGCATTGGTGTAATGCAGCACGACAAACTGGATACGGCTGTCCTGGTTGGCCGAAGGATGGCTGCGGTCGATGCGCAGGCCACTGGAACAACCTGCCAGGGCCAGCAGGAGCAGGGCGGTGAAGAGTCTTTTCATAGCAGGGGCACGTCATGGAGTCAGCGGCAACAATGCTACAGTATAACGTGCCGGTCACGATTGCTCACCCTGAACCCGACTAACCCTGCTCCACCCGATTGCGTCCCAGCTCCTTGGCCCGGTACAACGCCTCGTCGGCGCGCTTGAGCACCTGGTCGCCGCGCTCGCCGGAGCGGAAGGCGCTGATGCCGATGGAAGTGGTGATGACCACCCGCTCGCCCTTGAAGTGGAACGGGCAGGCCTCGATGGCCGCACGCATTGCCTCGGCCACCTGCACCGCTGCCGGCGGCGAAGTCTGCGGCATCAGCAGGACAAATTCCTCGCCGCCGAAACGGGCGATGAAGTCGCGGCCGCGCAAGCGCTTGCGCAACTGATCAGCAACGATCTTCAGCACTTTGTCGCCCGCCAGATGGCCATAGCCGTCGTTAATGCGCTTGAAATGATCAAGGTCGAGGATCGCCATGGCCAGGTGGCCACCATTTTCCTGCCAGTCGAGTACCTCGCGCTCGACCTGCTCACTCCAGGCTGCACGGTTGGGCAGACCGGTCAGCGGATCGATCATGGCTTTCTGGCGCTGCTCCTCGAGATGCTCGCGGTAACCGAGGGCCTCCTGCTCCATGCTTGCCACACGCTCGGCCAGGCCTTGCAGGCGGCTGGCCAGCTCGTGCTCACGGCGATCACGCTCGTGCTGGTGATCGTCCATGGTCACCAGCAGGCCTTCGAGGCGGTTCTCCAGGATGTGCTTGAGGCTGTCGACATCGACGGCGCCCTGCACGCTGCTTTGCAGACCATCGACCTGCTCGCGTAGCTGGCTGTCCAGCGCGCGGGCGGCGGAGCTGTTGTCGGCATGGCCGGCGCTGGCTTCGTGCAGGTGGCTCTGGAAGGACTCCAGGCGCTCGTTGAGCTGTTGCAGGTAGGCTTCGAATTCATGCTGGCCACTGTCGGTGATCGCCAGCATGAGCACAGCCAGGTCATCCAGGACCGGGATCAGTTCGTACCAGTTCAGCCCCCGTGAAACCCGCTCGCGCATCTCCAGGGCCTGGGCCTTGTGACGCTCCGGCAGGCTGAGGTCGTCGAGCAGACCGATCAGGGTCTGCTCGATATGAGCGGCGACCTGACTGTACGGCGGCTCGACCGCGTCAGGGAGGGCGTAGGGACCGTCCTCGCCGACGACCTCCTCGACCGTGGCCTCAGGTTCGCGCGCAGCGGCGCCTTCGTCCTCGACAGAGGCCTCGGCTTGCGGATCGATGTGTTCGACCGGCTGCACCAGTGCTTGCGGTTCAGGTTGCGGCTCGGCAACGGGCACCGGCGTGGCTTCAACCAGTGCGGGACCAGGTAACTCGACCTCGGGCCCGGACAATTCGGCAGGCTCAGGCGTGACATGCGGCGCGGGTGCCACGGCATGCAGCTCATCAGCGTCCCTTGGCTGCACCTCAGGCGCAATGACGGGCGCCTCCAGCGACGCAGGCACAGGGGCGTCGACCGTCGCAGGCGCCAGCTCAGCCTGGGGCTCGTCACGACCCCCGAACAGACGCTGCAGGAAGCCCGGGCGAGTCTCGTCCTCGGGCTTTTGCATCGCACTCAGGGCGCGTCCCTGCAAGCCACTGAGTTCACCCAGCAAGGGCGGCAGCTCACGGGACTGGCTGACCCCGCCATCAAGCTTCTTCGCCAGTTTTTTCAGCGGTCGCGACACCTCGCCTGGCAGCGGCAGGGTCTGCAACTGGGTAACCAGCGCAGTCAGCGCGTCGCTGACCTGGTTCATGCGGGTTTCGCGGCGCTGCTCGGAGTCGAGTACGGCTTTTTCCAGGCGCGGAATCAGCCCGGCGAGGCCGGCGTCCATGTTGTCGCTGCGGATGACCTCGCGCATTTCCTTCATGCACTGGTCAACGGTCTTGTCGCTACCTTCAGCCGCCAGGGTGCTGCGCACCAGGCCACGGCGCAGCAGGTCGAGACGGGCTTCCCAGCGCCGCTCGAGCTTTTCCTGCTGCTCGATGCTCTTGAGGTATTTTTCTTTCCAGCGCTCGGCTTCTTCGGTCATGCCTGGATCCGCAACGGGTAGTGGCATCTAGTCCTGCAATCACTGGATTTCGGCGGAAAAGCCCAACACTTGAGTGCCGGATTTGCCCAGGCAGGACTAACTCAGGACCGGCAGCGTATCCACAGTCAGGGCATCAGGCAATCGTATCTCGACGGCAACCGGAAGGTGGTCGGAAATAGGCTGCGCCAGCACCTCGACACGTTCGAGCGTCAGGCTTGGGCTGAGCAGGATATGGTCAAGGCAACGCTGGGGGCGCCAACTGGGGAAGGTGGCCTCGACCTGGGGCGCGATCAGGCCCAGATCACGCAGTGGCGAGTGGTCGATCAGGTCGTTGGCGTGGGTGTTCATGTCACCCATGAGGATCTGATGGCGATAGCCGCCGATCAGCTCGCGGATGTAGGCCAGCTGACGGGCGCGGGTCTTGGCGCCAAGGGCCAGGTGCATCATCACCACGATCAGCGCATCCTCGCCCTCGCCGAAGCGCACCAGGATCGCCCCGCGGCCGGACGGGCCGGGCAGGGGATGGTCTTCCAGGTGCTGGGGCTTGAGACGGCTGAGTACGCCGTTGCTGTGCTGGGCGAAACGCCCGAGGTTGCGGTTGAGCTGCTGGTACCAGTAGGGAAAGGCGCCCAGCTGTGCCAAGTGCTCGACCTGGTTGACGAAGCCGGAGCGCAGGCTGCCGCCGTCGGCCTCCTGCAGGGCCACCAGGTCGAAGTCGCCGAGCAGGTCGCCGATCTTCTGCAGGTTGCCGGCGCGCCCGTTGTGCGGCAGCAGGTGCTGCCAGCTGCGGGTGACATAGTGCCGATAACGCTCGGTGCTGATGCCGACCTGGATGTTGAAGCTGAGCAGCCGCAGGCGACCATCTTCCGGCAAGCCGGTGGCCCGCAGGTGATGCTCGTTGACCTGCGGCTGGGGCAGGCCGATGCCTCGCGTGGCACGCAAGCGCATGGCAATCGCCGCTTACTTAGCGGCGCGCTCCTTGGCGATCAGTTGGTCGGCGACGTTCAGCACGCCTTCCGGACCTTGGGCGGTGCCCAGGTCGAAGCGGTATTTACCGTTGACGACCATGCTCGGTACGCCAGTGATCTCGTACTTCTTGGCCAGCTCCTTGGCCTGGTTGACCTGGCCCTTGATGGCGAAGGAATTGAAGGTGGCGAGGAACTTGTCCTTGTCCACGCCCTGGGTGGCCAGGAAGTCAGCCATTTCTTCAGGCTTGGTAAGACGCATGCGCTTGTTCTGGATGGCATCGAATACCGCGTTGTGGACGTTGTGCTCCACACCCATGGCTTCCAGGGTCAGGAACATCTGGCCGTGGGCATCCCATGGGCCACCGAACATGGCCGGTACGCGCTTGAAATTGACATCCTTGGGCAGCTTGTCGATCCAGGGATTGATGACCGGTTCGAAGTGGTAGCAGTGCGGGCAGCCGTACCAGAACAGCTCGACGACTTCGATCTTGCCGGGTACCGAAACAGGCACCGGGTTGCTCAGCTCGATATATTCCTTGCCGGCGGTTGCAGGCTCCGCGGCCTGCACGGCGGCCATACCGAGTACGCTGGCGGCGACCAGCGCGGCGCTGAGAATCAGTTTACGCATGCTTTACTCCTGAGCAGTCTTTGGTCGCCTCGACGCGACCCGTGTAGGACAGGCCGGATAGGGCTCGAGTTCTGTAGTGTAACGGCTATGGACAGAAAAAAGGGCAGCCTGGGCTGCCCTTTTCATCTTTAGCGCTGGTGCATTAACCGAGTGTTAACGCGTATGTCAGTGCAGGCCTTGAATGTAGCTGGACAGTGCTTCGATGTCCTTGTTGCTCAGCTTGCCGGCGATGGTGCGCATGGTCATGGCGTCGCCGTCGTTGGTGCGGTTGCCTTCGCGGAAGTCGGTCAGCTGCTTGCTGACGTACTGCGCGTGCTGGCCGCTCAGGTGCGGGAATTTCGCCAGGGCGATGCCCGCGCCGTTGGGCGAGTGACAGCCGGTGCAGGCGGGCATGCCTTTCTCGAGGTTGCCGCCATTGAACAGGGCACGGCCACGCTCGACCAGTTTCGGATCGGCGGCACCAACGCTGCCTTTCTGGCTGGCGAAGTAGGCGGCGATATCGGCCAGGTCCTGGTCGTTGAAGTTGGCCAGCATGCCGGTCATCTCCAGCACGGTACGCTTGCCGTCCTTGATGTCATGCAACTGCTTGTTCAGGTAGGGCTCACCTTGGCCGGCGAGTTTCGGGAAGTTCGGTGCCAGGCTGTTGCCGTCAGGGTTGTGGCAGGCCCCACAGACAGCTGTTTTGGCCTGACCGGCAGCAGCATCGCCTTTGATGGGGCCCGCAGCAGTTGCCGCACCTGCGACCCCCATGGTCAACAGCAGACTCACGAATAGTTTGTTCATCAGCTAATCCAACACGGCTAAGGGTGAAATGTTATGTATCGGGACTGCCGCTCATCCAAAGGATGACCAAACGGTAGTCCTCGGCACTGCAGTCCATGCACAATCCACGCGGCGGCATAGCCTTGAAACCCTGTGTAACATGTGCCACCAGTTGCTCCATGCCTCGCGCCAGCCTTGGCTCCCAGGCCGCCCGGTCACCGCTTTGGGGTGCCTGGGGCAGTTGTCCGGCGTGACAGGCCGCGCACGTGCGGTTGTACAACGCCTCGGGATCCTGTGTAGCCTGTGCGCTGAAAAACGGCAGGAACATACCGACAGCAAGCAGCCATTTCGCCATGCGAAACGACCTGACAGGGTTGGGGGCCGCGCTGCGTTCTGTTGCGCGAGCTATTGTTCGACACCCCATGCTCAATTGCCTTCGCTGGGCGAATGAGCACACAAAAACTGGGGCATTATATACTTCCGCCAGCCAAACGGAAACGACACCGCTTGCCAGGCCTGGTCCTACGCCTCCAGCGCTGGGCAACACCCACATCGGAAATCCCATGCAAGTCAAGAACCCCATCCTCGGCCTCTGCCAGAAAGCCAAATTCGCCCTCAGCGCCGCCAAGGTCGAACAATGCCCCGAAGACCAGGGTTACGAGGTGGCTTTCGCCGGCCGTTCCAACGCCGGTAAATCCAGCGCCCTCAACACCCTGACCCACGCCAGCCTGGCGCGCACCTCGAAGACCCCCGGGCGCACCCAGCTGCTGAATTTCTTCAGTCTGGACGATGAACGGCGTTTGGTCGACCTGCCGGGCTACGGTTATGCAAAAGTGCCGATTCCGCTCAAGCAGCACTGGCAGAAACACCTGGAAGCCTACCTGGGCAGCCGCGAGTGCCTGCGCGGAGTGATCCTGATGATGGACACCCGCCACCCGATGACCGACTTCGACAAGATGATGCTCGATTGGGCCAAGGCCAGCGGCATGCCCATGCACATCCTGCTGACCAAGGCCGACAAGCTGACTCACGGCGCCGGCAAGAACACCTTGCTCAAGGTGCAGGCGGAAATCCGCAAGGGCTGGGGCGATGCGGCGACCATCCAGCTGTTCTCGGCGCCCAAGCGCCAGGGGCTGGAAGAGGCCTACCGGGTGCTGGCGGACTGGATGGAGCTGGAAGACAAGCCAGCTGTCTGAAGGCCAAGGGATAATTACGTGGGAGCGGGCGTGCCCCGCGATCAGTCGATCGCGGGGCACGCCCGCTCCCACGGATTTCCCAGGCTTCAGGCCGAATTCCGGGCAAAAAAAACCCCGGACTTCGTATGGGGAGGGGGAAGTTCGGGGTCCAAGTCCGGACCGCTAGGGCGGGGTCCAGATATCTGCCAACACTTAACACAACATAGGAGCATCGAAAGGCTTCACCAGCCATTCAGTACCTCTGAGTGGCGGTTCACCGGTTTAGTTCCGAGCCCCTCGAAACTATTTGCGATAGTTTCATGAAACTCCTGATCTAAGGCCCGAGGCCAGCACCGGATCCGCGACACCACGCCGCAGATCCTACACAGCTTTCACGCGGGGTTTAGTGAGCTTCGTCCCAATTCGAGCCGACACCCACTTCCACCAGCAGCGGCACGTCGAGATCCGCAGCACCACTCATATAGCCACGAATTTCATCTTTCACCTGCTCGACCAGGTCCTCGCGCACCTCAAGCACCAGTTCGTCGTGCACCTGCAGGATCACTCGCGCATCCAGCTTGCTGTCGGTCAGCCAGTTGTCCACCGCTACCATCGCGCGCTTGATGATGTCCGCCGCGGTGCCCTGCATCGGGGCGTTGATCGCGGTGCGCTCGGCGCCTTTACGCAGGGCCGGGTTCTTGGCGTTGATGTCCGGCAGGTACAGGCGGCGGCCGAACAGGGTCTCGACGAAGCCTTGCTCGGCGGCCTGGGCGCGGGTGCGCTCCATATAGGCGAGCACGCCGGGGTAACGGGTGAAGTAGCGGTCGATGTAGTCCTGGGACTGCTTGCGATCGACCCCGATCTGCTTGGCCAGGCCGAACGCGCTCATGCCATAGATCAGGCCGAAGTTGATCGCCTTGGCGCTACGGCGCTGGTCGCTGGTGACGTCCGCCAGGGCCACGCCGAACACCTCGGCGGCGGTGGCGCGGTGCACGTCCAGGTCGTTGCGGAAGGCATGCAGCAGGCCTTCGTCCTTGGCCAGATGAGCCATGATGCGCAGCTCGATCTGCGAATAGTCCGCCGCCAGCAGTTTGTAGCCGGGGCTGGCGACGAAGGCCTGGCGAATGCGCCGGCCTTCGGCGGTGCGTACCGGGATGTTCTGCAGGTTCGGGTCGCTGGACGACAGCCGGCCGGTGGCGGCCACGGCCTGCTGATAGGAGGTGTGGATGCGCCCGGTGCGCGGGTTGATCTGCCCCGGCAGCTTGTCGGTGTAGGTGCTCTTGAGCTTGCTCAGGCTGCGGTACTGCATCAGTACCTTGGGCAGCGGGTAGCCCTGCTCGGCCAGGTCATCCAGGACCGCCTCGGCGGTGGACGGCTGGCCCTTGGCGGTCTTGCTCAGCACGGGCATGCCCAGCTTGTCGTAGAGAATCGCGCCCAGTTGCTTGGGCGAGCCCAGGTTGAACGCCTCGCCGGCCAGGGCGTACGCCTCACGCTCAAGCTCCACCAGCTTCGCCCCCAGCTCGCCGCTCTGCACGCCAAGCAGCGCGGCGTCGACCAGCGCGCCCTGGCGCTCGATCTTCGCCAGCACCGGCACCAGCGGCATCTCGATGTCCATCAGCACCGGCAGCACGCTCGGCGTCGTGGCCAGGCGCGCCTGCAACGCGTGATGCAGACGCAGGGTGATGTCGGCGTCCTCGGCCGCGTAGGGGCCGGCCTTTTCCAGGGGGATCTGGTTGAAGGTCAGTTGCTTGGCGCCCTTGCCGGCGATGTCCTCGAAACCGATGGTGGTGTGGTCCAGGTACTTCTGCGCCAGGCTGTCCATGTCGTGACGGGTGGCGGTGGAGTCGAGCACATAGGACTCGAGCATGGTGTCGTAGGCCACGCCGCGCATCAGGATGGCCGGGCTGCCGTTGGCCAGGATGTTGATGTCGTACTTGGCGTTCTGGCCGATCTTGCCCTTGGCCGGGTCTTCCAGCAGGGGCTTCAGGGCCAGCAGCACGGCGTCACGGTCGAGCTGGGCGGGGGCGCCTTCGTAATCGTGTGCCAACGGTACGTAGGCGGCCTCGTGGGGTTCGACGGCGAATGACAGGCCGACCAGTTGCGCCTGCTGCGCGTCGAGGCCGGTGGTCTCGGTGTCGAAGGCGAACAGCGGCGCCTGGCGCAGTTTCTCCAGCCAGGCGTCGAAACGCGCCTGGTCGAGGATGGTCTCGTACTTCGGCTCGACCTTCTCGGCCACTGGCTCAACGTCGGCAGCAACGCTGCCACCGGCCTGGGGCGCGCTACGCTGGACCTCGGCCACCCAGCTCTTGAACTCCATCTCGGTATACAGCGCCAGCAGCGCCTCGCGGTCCGGCTCGCCGCAGACCAGGGCGTCCACTTCGACATCCAGCTCGACATCGCACTTGATGGTCGCCAGCTCGTAGGACAGGAAGGCCGCGTCGCGGTGCTCCTCCAGCTTGGCCGGCAGGGTCTTGGCGCCACGGATGGCCAGGGCCGGCACCTTGTCGAGGTTGTCGTACAGGTCGCGCAGGCCGCCGCCGATACCGGTCAGCAGGCCGACCGCGGTCTTCTCGCCAACGCCCGGCACGCCGGGGATGTTGTCGACCTTGTCGCCCATCAGGGCGAGAAAATCGATGATGTGCTCGGGACCTACGCCGAACTTCTCGTGCACGCCGGCGATGTCCAGCACGCTGCCGGTCATGGTGTTGACCAGGGTGACGTGGCCGTCCACCAGCTGGGCCATGTCCTTGTCGCCGGTCGAGATGATCACCGGACGGCCGGCGGCGGCGCTGCTGCGCGCCAGGGTGCCGATGACGTCGTCGGCCTCCACGCCTTCGACGCACAACAGCGGGTAGCCGAGGGCGCGGACGCTGGCGTGCAGCGGCTCGACCTGCACCCGCAGGTCGTCGGGCATGCTTGGGCGGTTGGCCTTGTACTCGGCGAACATGGCGTCACGGAAGGTCCCGCCCTTGGCGTCGAAAACCACCGCGAACAGGCTGTCCGGGTACTGCTTGCGCAGGCTCTTGAGCATGTTCAGCACGCCCTTGACCGCGCCGGTGGGCATGCCCTTGGAGGTGGTCAGCGGCGGCAGCGCGTGAAAGGCGCGGTAGAGGTAGGACGAACCGTCCACCAGGACGAGGGGCGCTTGGCTCATGAGGAGAATCAACCTTTTCGACGGGTCCGGCGCTAGAATAGCCAGATCAATGACGACAAAAGGACTAGGTTATCATGCGCACACCCATTCGCCTGTTACTGCTCGGTCTGCTGGTCACCATGCCAGTCGTCACCCAGGCGGCGGACGAAGCCCCATCGGCCGATCCCGATGTAACCATTCGCACGGAAGGCGACAAGACCATCCAGGAGTACCGTCAAAACGGCTTCCTGTATGCGATCAAGGTCACGCCGAAGAACGGCAAGCCTTATTTCCTGGTACGCGCCGATGGCTCCGAAGGCAATTTCATTCGTTCCGACCAGCCGGACATGCTGATTCCGTCCTGGAAGATCTTCGAGTGGTAAGCTAGTAACGCGTATCGTTCTTATCAACCAGGCACTTCCGGCGGAAGTGCCCGCATGGGCAATTCTTCAACATGTCAGTCTTCACCCCTGTGTCCCGGCCTGAGCTGGAAACCTTTCTGGCGCCGTACGAGCTGGGTCGCCTGCTCGACTTCCAGGGTATCGCCGCCGGTACCGAGAACAGCAACTTCTTCGTCAGCCTGGAAAAAGGGGAGTTCGTCCTCACACTGATCGAGCGCGGGCCGGCTGAGGACATGCCGTTCTTCATCGAGCTGCTCGACGTGCTGCACGCTGCCGACATGCCGGTGCCCTATGCCCTGCGCGACCACGACGGCAACGGCCTGCGCGAGCTGTGCGGCAAGCCGGCGCTGCTGCAGCCACGGCTGTCGGGCAAGCACATCAAGGCCCCGAACAACCAGCACTGCGCCCAGGTCGGCGAGCTGTTGGCGCATATCCACCTGGCCACCCGCGAGCGCATCATCGAGCGCCGCACCGACCGTGGCCTGGACTGGATGCTGGAATCGGGCGCCGAATTGCTGCCGGGCCTGAACCGGGAACAGGCCGGGCTGCTGCAGCCGGCACTGGCGGAAATCACCGCGCACAAGGTGCAGATCCTCGCCCTGCCCAAGGCCAACCTGCACGCCGACCTGTTCCGCGACAACGTGATGTTCGAAGGCACCCACCTGACCGGGCTGATCGACTTCTACAACGCCTGCTCCGGGCCGATGCTGTATGACATTGCCATCACCGTGAACGACTGGTGCCTGGACGAGCAGGGCGGTATCGACCTGCCGCGCGCCCAGGCCCTGCTGGGCGCCTATGCGGCGCTGCGGCCGTTCACCGCCGCCGAGGCCGAGCTGTGGCCGGTGATGCTGCGGGTGGCCTGCGTGCGCTTCTGGCTGTCGCGCCTGATCGCGGCGCAGGCCTTCGCCGGGATGGACGTGATGATCCATGATCCGAGCGAATTCGAAGTGCGCCTGGCGCAGCGTCAGCAGGTGGCGCTGAAGCTGCCGTTCGCGCTTTAAAGGGCAGCTCGTTCAAGTTATCGATGATTGGCCGCGAAGCGGGTGCCACACAACGTGGCGCCTGCTTCGCGGCTGCTCCTACAGCTGTTCCAGACAGCCGGTCAGGTCGCTGCCCAGCTTCTCCAGCAAGCGCTCATAGCCCCTGGCATCCACTGTATCGCTACCCCCCAACGCATCCAGCTCCGCCAGGCGCACCGGCAACCCGGCCGTCAGCGTCTCGGCCAGGCGCGGGCGCAGCGGCGGCTCGCTGAACACACAAGTCTTGCCCACTGCCTGCAGGCGCTTGCGCATGGCGGCGACGTGCTGCGCGCCCGGCTGCACTTCCGAGGCGACGCTGAACACACCGGCGTGCTTCAGGCCATAAGCGGCCTCGAAGTAGTCGAAGGCCTCGTGGAACACGAAGTACGGCTTGCCGGCGATCCCCGCTACCCGCTGTTTGATCCGCCCATCCAGGGCATCCATGCGCTCGACGAACAGCTTGAGGTTGGCCTGGTAGCGCGCCGCATTAGCCGGATCCGCTGCCGCCAGGTCGCCGGCCATCTTCGCCGCGATCACCCGGGCATTCACCGACGACAGCCACAGGTGCGCATCGAGGCTGCCCGGACGGTGGTCGTGATCGTGATCGTCGTGGTCCTCCTCGTCGTGGGAGTGGCTATCCTCGCCGAAGTGACGCAACTGCATACCCGACAGCGACTGCACGGCCACGGTCGGCTTGGCGCGGCTCTTCAGCACACGGGGCAGGAAGCCTTCCATGTCCGGGCCGATCCAGTACAGCAGGTCGGCATCGGCGACCTTGCGTACATCGGAGGGGCGTAGCGCGTAGTTGTGCGGAGACGCCCCCGGCGGCAGCAACACGTCGGGGCTGCCGACACCGTCCTGGACGGCGGCGGCGATCTGCTGAAGGGGCTTGATGCTGGTCAGCACGCGCACGTCGGCGTGGGCCGAAAAAGCGATGAAAGCGACAAAGAGGGCAAGGAATCGGGACACGGTGGATACTCGGGTCGTCAGAAACAGGTAACATAATAACGTCTCCATCCTGAACCGTCGCTGCCCATGTCCATCACGCCGCTGGCCCACCGTCCCCACGATCATTCCCACTGCGTCCACAGTGCGCTGGCCGAGGCCGACGCGCTGTGCAACCGTCAGGGCCTGCGCCTGACCGCCCTGCGCCGCCGCGTGCTGGAGCTGGTGTGGCAGAGCCACAAGCCGCTGGGCGCCTACGACATCCTCGCCGTGCTCAGCGAGCAGGACGGCCGTCGCGCCGCGCCGCCCACCGTCTACCGGGCGCTGGACTTCCTGCTGGAGAACGGCCTGGTGCACCGCATCGCCTCGCTCAACGCCTTCATCGGCTGCAGCCACCCCGAGCATGCGCACCAGGGCCAGTTCCTGATCTGCCGCGCCTGCCATGTGGCCATCGAGCTGGAGCAGAACAGCATCAGCGACGCCATCGTCAGCAGCGCCAAGGCCGTGGGCTTCGCCGTGGAGACGCAGACGGTCGAAGTGGTCGGGTTGTGCGGCAACTGCCGGGGCAAGGCATGAGCGACGCCCTGATCCGCCTTGAGCAGGTCGGCGTCAGCTTCGGCGGCGAGGCGGTGCTCGACAGCATCGACCTGGCCGTCGCGCCCGGGCAGATCGTCACTCTGATCGGCCCCAACGGCGCCGGCAAGACCACCCTGGTGCGCGCCGTGCTCGGCCTGCTCAAGCCGCACCGCGGCACGGTGTGGCGCAAGCCGAAACTGCGCATCGGCTACATGCCCCAGAAGATCCAGGTAGACGCCACGCTGCCGCTGTCGGTGCTGCGCTTCCTGCGCCTGGTTCCCGGGGTAGACCGCGCGGCAGCCTTGGCGGCGCTGCAGGAAGTCGGCGCCGAGCAGGTGATCGACAACCCGATCCAGACCATCTCCGGCGGCGAGATGCAGCGCGTGCTGCTGGCCCGTGCCCTGCTGCGCGAACCCGAGCTGCTGGTGCTGGATGAGCCGGTGCAGGGCGTCGACGTGGTCGGCCAGACCGAGCTGTACAACCTGATCACCCGCCTGCGCGACCGCCATGGCTGCGGCGTGCTGATGGTCTCCCACGACCTGCACCTGGTGATGAGCGCCACCGATCAGGTGGTCTGCCTCAACCGCCATGTGTGCTGCTCGGGCCACCCGGAGCAGGTCAGCAACGACCCGGCCTTCGTCGAACTGTTCGGCCAGAACGCGCCGAGCCTGGCCATCTACCACCACCATCACGATCACAGCCACGACCTGCACGGCTCGGTGATCGCCCCCGGCGCCCATGTCCACGGAGAGCACTGCAAGCATGGCTGATTTTCTTCTCTACGCCCTGCTTGCCGGCCTGTCGCTAGCGCTCGTCGCCGGCCCGCTGGGCTCCTTCGTGGTCTGGCGGCGCATGGCCTACTTCGGCGACACCCTGTCCCACGCCGCGCTGCTCGGCGTGGCGCTGGGCTTCGCCCTGGACGTCAGCCCGGCGTTGGCGGTGACCGTCGGCTGCCTGTTGCTGGCGATCCTGCTGGTGACCCTGCAACAGCGCCAGCCACTGGCCTCGGACACCCTGCTCGGGATCCTCGCGCCCAGCACCCTGTCGCTGGGCCTGGTGGTGCTGAGCTTCATGCACGATGTGCGGATCGACCTGATGGCCTACCTGTTCGGCGACCTGCTGGCAATCAGCCCCACCGACTTGGCCTGGATACTCGGCGGCAGCGCGCTGGTGCTGGTGCTGCTGGCGATGTTCTGGCGGCCGCTGCTGGCGGTCACCGTGCACGAGGAACTGGCGATGGTCGAGGGCCTGCCGGTGGCCGGCCTGCGCTTGGCGCTGATGCTGCTGATCGCCGTGGTGATCGCGGTGGCGATGAAGATCGTGGGCGTGCTGCTGATCACCTCGCTGCTGATCATCCCGGCCGCCGCGGCACAGCGTCACGCCCGCTCACCGGAACAGATGGCCGTGGGCGCCAGCCTGCTGGGGGTTACCGCGGTCTGCGGCGGCCTGGCGCTGTCCTGGTTCAAGGACACCCCGGCTGGGCCTTCGATCGTGGTCTGTGCGGCGGTGCTATTCTTGCTGAGCCTGGCGTTGCCGAAACGCTGAGATTCCAGGGCGCACGCTGACGCGTCCTGCAACCTTTTCATCGCTTGCAGGTCACACAAGACCCGTTTTCGAGCGTGCGCACCTGGGTGTAGACTTGCTCGCTTTTTGCGCAAATAGAGAGTCGCAGGAATGAAGCCGTTCGCCTCACGTTATCTGCTTGTTGCCGCGTTTTCCCTGTTCCTGACCGCCTGCTCCAGCAAGCCGGTCGAGCAGCCGGTCGCGCCTGCCCAGCCGGATGCCTGGCAGCAGCTGGAACAAAGCATTGCCAGCAACGAACTGGCCACCGCCGAAGACCAGCTGGCAGCGCTGCAGGCCCAGGCACCGGGCGATGCGCGCCTCGAGCCGCACCAGCGCCAGCTGGCCGAGGCCTACCTGCAACGCAGCCGCATCGTCCTGCAAAAAGGCGACGTGAATGCCGCCGCCACCGCGCTGGCCCGCGCCCGGGCGCTGATGCCCCAGGCACCGGCCCTGACCGGCGGCGATGCCATGGCCCAGGCGCGCAAGGCCGAGCTGGAAAAGGCCGAGGCAGCGCTGAAGGCGGCCGAGTCCAAGCCCAGGGCCCGGGTCATCGACCCGACCGCGCCCAGCACCGTGGTGGCGCTGAAGACCACCGACAGTCGGGCGATGCGCCGCCAGTTGGATGACATTGCCGCCGATGTAGTGAATTACCAGTGCGAGGTGGTGTTCCAGGTCCCGCGCACCCAGGACGCGCCGTGGCTCAAGACCCTGCTGGAGAAGCGCGTGCGCAAGCTCGACGGGGGTTTCGAGCTTGAGCAAAAGCATGAGATCCAGCGCTCATTGCCGGCGCAGGTGGTGTTGATTCCCCACCAGCAATAAACCTGACAGGGCCCCATCGCCGGCAAGCCGGCTCCCACACATGATCCCTGTGGAAGCCGGCTTGCCGGCGATGGGCTTCATAGCAGCCCCCGACTATGCCGGAACAACTTCGGCAGCCGCCTCCCGCGCCCACACCCGGTGACCCTCGACTGCCTTGAAAAACGCCTCGAGCACCTTCGGGTCATCGCCCAGCAACAGCCCCACATCTTCCTTGAGCCCCAGTTTGTTCAGCAGGAGCTTGCCCTCACTGGCTACGCCCATGGGCTTCAGATGCTTGTAGGCCTCGAGCAAAAAATGCTTGGCCACGCCACTGTTTTCCAGCGCCTCCAACGACACCTTGCCCGCCGGCACCCACACGCCGTCGAACATCACCGACGGCATGCCCTCCATCGACGCATCCACCGGCAGCTGCTTGCCATCGGCAGTCTTCACTGGTGCCGAAGTCGGCCCGAGCAGCATGGGGCGCGCACTTTGCGCCTCCAGCGCCTTGACCACCTTGTCGACACTCGCGTCATCCACGCCATCAGCCACCAGGATGGCAATCTTGCGCCCACTGATGCCGATGTCCCCGAGGTGGTTCATCTGGCTCAAGGCCTTTGACTGCGCCGGCTTGCTGCCCTTGACCTTGACCGTGCCGGCCTTCGGCGCCGGCAGCCCGAGGTTGGCCGCCACCGCTGCCGCCAACTTGAGATCGATGTTGGCCAGAATCTCGTTCACCTCCCGCGCCCGGATCGCCTCGCGCTCGACCTTGCCCAGCTCGAAGCTGTAGGCCTTGATTATGTGCTGCTGCTCGGTGGGGCTCATGCTCTGGAAGAACAGCCGCGCCTGGGAGAAATGGTCGCCGAACGACTCGCTGCGCTGGCGGATCTTGTTCGCATCGATACGTTCCTGGTAACTCTCGAAACCGCCATCCTGCGCGGCAGCCGGCGTTTCCTTCGGCCAACCGCCATCGATCGAGTTAGGCTCGTAGGAGGCCCGCCCCTTGTCGATGGTCATGCGGTGCATGGCATCGCGCTGGCTGCTGTGATTGGGCGCGACAGGGCGGTTGATCGGGATCTCGTGGAAGTTCGGTCCGCCCAGGCGGCTTATCTGGGTGTCGGTGTACGAGAACAACCGGCCCTGCAGCAAGGGATCATTGCTGAAATCGATGCCCGGCACGATATGCCCCGGGCAGAAGGCAATCTGCTCCACTTCGGCGAAGAAGTTGTCCGGGTTGCGGTCGAGCACCATCTTGCCCAGCGGCGTCACCGGCACCAGCTCCTCGGGGATGAGCTTGGTCGGGTCGAGCAGGTCGAAGTCGAACTTGTGCTCGTCGGCCTCCGGCACGATCTGCACGCCCAGTTCCCATTCCGGGTAATGACCGGTCTCGATCGCTTCCCACAGGTCGCGGCGGTGGTAGTCGGTGTCCTTGCCTGCAAGCTTCTGGGCTTCGTCCCACAGCACCGAGTGCACGCCCTGGCGCGGCTTCCAGTGGAACTTGACGAAGCTGGCCACGCCTTGGGCATTGATCAACCGGAAGGTATGCACGCCAAAGCCTTCCATCATCCGCAGGCTGCGCGGGATGGCGCGGTCGGACATGGCCCACATGACCATGTGCGCGGATTCCGGCACCAGCGATACGAAGTCCCAGAAGGTATCGTGGGCAGAGCCACCGGTGGGTATCTCGTTGTGCGGTTCGGGTTTGACCGCGTGGACGAAGTCGGGAAACTTGATCGCGTCCTGGATGAAGAACACCGGCATGTTGTTGCCGACCAGATCGAAATTGCCCTCATCGGTGTAGAACTTCACCGCAAAGCCGCGCACGTCTCGCACCGTGTCACCCGAGCCACGTGGGCCCTGCACGGTGGAAAAGCGTACAAACACCGGGGTTATTTTCTCGGGATCTTGCAGGAAACCGGCCTTGGTCAGTTCGGCATGGCAGCCGTAGCTTTGGAAGTATCCATGGGCGCCGGTCCCGCGGGCATGGACGATACGCTCGGGTATGCGCTCATGATCGAAGTGGGTGATCTTCTCGCGCATGATGAAGTCTTCGAGCAGCGAAGGCCCGCGGACACCGGCCTTGAGACTGTTCTGGTTGTCGGCGACCTTCACCCCCTGGTTGGTGCGCAGCGCCTGGCCGCTGGCGTCGCTGCGAAAAGCCTCCAGGCTCTGCAGCTTGGCGTTGGTGTTGGCCTTGTCCGGGGTGTCGGTGCCGGCGACAGGGCTGGGCTGTGGCGCCTGGGGCGTCTTGCTGGGCATCTTCGGCTCTCCTCATCAGTCATCAGGCTGCCCATTCGGGCTTGTTCAATTAGTGACTGGGCCGCCGTCGGATGCGTTCAATCGGATTGCCGACCGTCGCGATATGCCGATTGGATTGGAGCATTGCGAAATTAATGCTAAGAACAGGCAGGGGAAAAGGCTAAAATGCGCGACCCCGGCTAACCGCTGACCCAAATTCCATGCGCCCCACAAGGTTCGCTCAGTGATCGAGTTTCAAAATGTCCACAAGACCTACCGCGTCGCCGGTAGGGATATCCCGGCCCTGAACCCGACCAGCCTGACCATCGAAGATGGCCAGGTGTTCGGCCTGATCGGCCACTCCGGTGCCGGCAAGAGCACCATGCTGCGTCTGATCAACCGCCTCGAGGAGCCGTCCGGCGGCAAGATCGTGGTCGACGGCGAAGACGTCACCGCCTTCGACGCCAACCAGCTGCGCCGCTTCCGCCAGCAGGTCGGTATGATCTTCCAGCACTTCAACCTGCTGGCGTCCAAGACCGTCGCCGACAACGTCGCCCTGCCGCTGGTGCTGGCCGGCGAGCTGTCGCGTGGCGAGATCGACAAGCGCGTCACCGAGCTGCTGGCCCGTGTCGGCCTGTCCGAGCATGCGAAGAAGTACCCGGCGCAGCTGTCGGGCGGGCAGAAACAACGCGTCGGCATCGCCCGCGCCCTGTCCACCAACCCGAAGATCCTGCTGTGCGACGAGGCCACCAGCGCCCTCGACCCGCAGACCACCGCCTCGGTGCTGCAACTGCTGGCCGAGATCAACCGCGAGCTGAAACTGACCATCGTACTGATCACCCACGAGATGGACGTGATCCGCCGGGTCTGCGACCGCGTGGCGGTGATGGACGCCGGGCAGATCGTCGAGCAAGGCCCGGTGGCTGAAGTGTTCCTGCACCCGCAGCACGCCACCACCCGGCGCTTCGTCCAGGAGGACGAGCAGATCGACGAGAACGAGCAACGCGACGACTTCGCCCATGTGCCGGGCCGTATCGTGCGCCTGACATTCCAGGGTTGCGCCACCTACGCGCCTCTGCTGGGCACCGTGGCCCGCGAAACCGGTGTCGACTACAGCATCCTGGCCGGACGCATCGACCGCATCAAGGACATTCCCTATGGCCAGCTGACCCTCGCCTTGATCGGCGGAGACATGGACGCGGCATTCGCCCGCTTCACTGCAGCTGATGTACATATGGAGGTACTGCGCTGATGGACATCCTCAGCTATTTCGCCAACGTCGACTGGGTCGAGATCTGGCAAGCGACCAACGACACCATGGTCATGCTGTTCATCTCACTGGCCTTCATCATCCTGCTCGGCCTGCCGCTGGGCGTCGTGCTGTTCCTGTTCAGCCCTCGGCAGATGTTCGAGCACAAGAAGATCTACGCAGTGCTGGCGACCATCGTCAACATCGTGCGCTCGGTGCCATTCATCATCCTGCTGATCGTGATGATCCCGATCACGGTACTGATCACCGGTACCTCGCTGGGTGTCGCGGGCGCGATTCCGCCGCTGGTGGTCGGCACGACGCCGTTCTTCGCACGCCTGGTCGAGACGGCCCTGCGTGAAGTGGATCGCGGCATCATCGAGGCCACCCAGTCGATGGGCGCCACCACCCGCCAGATCATCTTCAAGGCAGTGCTCCCTGAAGCCATGCCGGGCATCATCGCCGCTATCACCGTAACGGCCATCACCCTGGTGTCCTACACCGCCATGGCCGGCGTGGTCGGTGCCGGTGGCCTGGGCGACCTGTCGATCCGCTTCGGCTACCAGCGCTTCCAGACCGACGTGATGATCGTCACCGTGGTACTGCTGGTGATCCTGGTCCAGGTGCTACAGATGATCGGCGACAAGCTGGTCGTGCATTTTTCCCGTAAGTAACCCCAATGGGGTCGGCCCGGCCGACCCGTTCGGGGGCCGTCGCGGCCCTCACAAGGAGTGATCAATGAAGAAGCTGCTTGCTGTTGTCGCCGCCGTCGCGGCCTTCTCGGCCCACGCCGAGACCCTGACCGTCGCCGCCACCCCGGTGCCGCACGCCGAGATCCTCAACTTCGTCAAGCCGCAGCTGGCGAAGGAGGGCGTGGAGCTGAAGGTCAAGGAGTTCACCGACTACATCCAGCCGAACGTGCAGGTCGCGGAAAAGCGCCTGGACGCCAACTTCTTCCAGCACCAGCCTTACCTGGATGAGTTCAACAAGGCCAAGGGCACCCAGCTGGTCAGCGTTGCCGGCGTGCACCTGGAGCCGCTGGGCGCCTACTCGAGCAAGTACAAGAAGCTCGACGAACTGCCATCCGGCGCCACCGTGGTCATCCCCAACGACGCCACCAACGGCGGCCGTGCCCTGCTGCTGCTGGACAAGGCTGGCGTGATCAAGCTCAAGGACAGCAAGAACATCCTGTCGACCGTGAAGGACATCACCGGCAACGACAAGAAGCTGAAATTCCGCGAGCTGGAAGCGGCCACCATCCCGCGCGTGCTGACCCAGGTCGACCTGGCGCTGATCAACACCAACTATGCGCTGGAAGCCAAGCTGAATCCGGAGAAGGACGCCCTGGTGATCGAAGGCAGCGATTCGCCTTACGTGAACATCCTGGTGGCGCGTCCGGACAACAAGGACGCCGATGCCATGAAGAAGCTGGCTGCGGCCCTGCATTCGCCTGAGGTGAAGCAGTTCATCACCGAGAAGTACAAGGGCGCGGTGATTCCGGCGTTCTAAGCTGACATCCCCGGGGCCGCTTTGCGGCCCATCGCGGCAGGCCCGAGGAACGAACACCAATCGCGGGGCCAGCCCGCTCCCACGCCAGATTGCGTTCTGGTGTGGGAGCGGGCTGGCCCCGCGATTCATTTCTACGGTCAGTCGCGCTTGACCAGCCCCGGCAACTGCGCCACCAGCTTCTGGTTGTTGAACGGCGCACGGATGAACCCGCGCTGGCGCCCGTCCGGCCCGACCACCGCCAGGTTGCCGCTGTGATCAACGGTGTAGCCCGGCTTGCTGGTATCGGCCGGGATGAACGGAATGCTCAAGGCATTGGCCAGCTTCTGGGTGTCCTCGATCGACCCCGCCACCCCGACGAAATCCTTGTCGAAGTAGCCCAGGTACTGTTTGAGCTGGTTCGGCGTGTCGCGGTTCGGGTCGACGCTCACCAGCACCACCTGCAGACGCTCCAGCGCCTCCTTGGGCAGCTCGCTCTTCACCTGGCGCAGCTGGGCCAGGGTGGTCGGACAGATGTCCGGGCAGTAGGTATAGCCGAAGAACAGCAACGACCACTTGCCCTTGAGCTGGTCCAACACCAGCGGCTGGCCGTTCTGGTCGGTCATGGTCACGTCCGGCACGGTGCGGCTCTGCGGCAGCAGGATGATGCCGGCGTCGATCAGCTCGGTGGGATTCAACTGACCACGGTCGTTGAGCACCTTGTTGACGGTCAGGCCCATGATCAGCGCGACCAGGGCAACGAGGATGAAGACGGTTTTCTGGGTTCGGGTCATAGGTTCAGCAACAGGTAGTGGTCTACGAGCAACGCGATGAACAAGGCGAACAGGTAGCCGATAGAGTACTTGAACGTCTTGATCGCCGCGTGCGGCCGGGTGCCACGGTACAACACCCAGGCCCAGTGCAGGAAGCGCAAGCCCAGGACCATGGCACAGGCCAGGTACAACGGTCCGCTCATGTGGATGGCATAGGGCAACAGGCTCACCGCCAGCAATATCAAGGTGTAGAGCAGGATGTGCAGGGCCGTGTAGCGCTCGCCGTGGGTAACGGGGAGCATGGGAATATCAGCTTTTGCGTACTCCTCCTTGCGATGGATCGCCAGGGCCCAGAAGTGCGGTGGCGTCCAGGCGAAGATGATCAGCACCAGCAGCAGTGGTTCGGCGCCCAGGTGCCCGCTGACCGCCACCCAGCCCAGCAACGGCGGAGCCGCTCCGGCCAGGCCACCGATCACGATGTTCTGCGGCGTGGCACGCTTGAGAAAGCCGGTATAGAGCACCGCGTAACCGAGCAGCGAAGCCAGGGTGAGCCAGGCGGTGAGGGGGTTGGTGAAGGCCAGCAGCAGGGCCATCCCCGCCACGGCCAACAGCAAGGCGAACAGCAAGGCCGGCAAGGGCGCGACCCGGCCCTGGGCCAGCGGGCGCTTGTGGGTGCGGGCCATCAGTGCATCGACGCGGCGGTCGACGACGTGGTTGACCGCCGCCGCGGCACCCGCGCACAAGCCAATCCCCAGGTTGCCGAACAGCAGGACGCTCCAGGCCACCCCCGCGCGGGTGGCAAGAAACATCCCCACCAGCGAGGTGATCAGCATCAGCACCACCACCTTCGGCTTGGTCAGCTCCATGTAGTCGCGCCATCCGGCGCGCTGGCGTTCCGTGCTCAGAAGCGTCGCCACGAATCGTTCCTCATTTGATGGGAAAGGTGCACGCCGGTCACCGGCGTCAGGCGCCAGCCGTGGCCCACACGGACCTTGTCGACCACGCGGATGCGGTAGTTGACCAGTACCATGCACATCAGCAGCAAGGCGCCACCAGCGTTGTGCGCGACAGCCACGCCCAGGGGCAGGTGGAACAGCACGTTGCTGATGCCCAGGCCCAGTTGCAGCGCCAGCGCCAGCAACACCAGGCGAGCCAGGCCACCCAGGCCGTGGCGGTGCAGCTTCCAGCTCAGGGTCAGCAACACCAGCATGACCAGCAGCGCGCCCAGGCGATGGCTGATATGAATCGCGGTGCGCGCGTCACTGTCCAGTTGCCCACCGAGGTAATTGGGGCCGACGTGCTGGGTCAGGTGGAAGCCGTTGCTGAAGTCGGCCGCAGGCCACCACTGGCCATGGCAGGTGGGCAGGTCGATGCAGGCAACGGCGGCGTAGTTGGCGCTGACCCAGCCCCCCAGGGCGATCTGGCCGATGACCACCAGCAGCGCCAGCGCGGCGATGCGGCGCAGGCTCAGCGGCAGTTTCGGCAATGGCGCAAAGGCCCGGGATAGACGCAGGGAAAGCAGGAAAAGCAGGCTCACCGTGGTAAATCCGCCGAGCAGGTGCGCGGTGACTACCTGGGGCCAAAGCTTCAAGGTAACCGTCCACATGCCGAACGCCGCCTGGGCCAGCACCACGCCCAGCAGCAACACCGGCAGGCGGTAGGGCTGGCCGTCGCGGGCATGCCGGCGCACGGCCTGGAAGGCGAGCAGGGCGATCACCAGCGCCAGGGTGCCGGCGAAATAGCGATGGACCATCTCGGCCCAGCCCTTGGCTTCTTCCACCGGGTGCTCGGGGAAGTGCAGCTCGGCATGGGCCAGCTGGGCATCGGTCTTGGGCACGCTGATGAAGCCATAGCACCCCGGCCAGTCGGGGCAGCCCAGGCCGGCATGGGTCAGCCGGGTATAGGCGCCGAGCAGCACCACCAGCAGCGCCAGCAGGGTGGCGAACACAGCGAGACGGAATCCGGGTCTGGCCATGGCGGCCTCCTAGCCGATGTTGGACAGCTTGAGCAGGTGACGCAGGTCGTCCAGCACATGCTTGCCGTTGACCTTGGCGTCGTAGCGCAGCACCAGGTTGCCGTGGGGGTCGACGATCCACAGCTGCGGGCCCACTTCGCCGACCTTCTGGACATAACGCTGAACATCCAGCGGGTAGCGCCGCAACTGCGGGTATTCGCGGCCCAGCAGGGCCTGGTAGTCGGCGGCCAGCGGTTGGGCCGCCGCCAGGGCATGGCTGGCGCGGCTGGCGTCACGGCCCAGGCCGACCTGGATCTGCCGGGCCAGGTACACCAGTTGCCGGCACTCCTCGGCGCAGGCCTCGGGGGCGCTGACCAGCAGCTGCCAGCGCTCGTCCTGGGCATCGATGCCGATGTCCGCGCGGCCCTCGCCATTGCCGATCATCACGCCGTGATAGCTGCGCCCCTCCGGCACCCAGAACTTGAGCTTGTACATGAAGGTGGCAAGGATCATCGGCCCGAGCACGACGAACAGGATCAGCAACAGTTGCAGACGCCCCCGGGGCTTGCGGTGGTCAGGCGCGTCCAGTGGACTCGTGGCGGCGGCCATGGCGGTTCTCCTTGTCGTTGTGATGCCAGCCGAAGTACAGGTAGAGCAGCACCAGCGTGGTGGCCAGGGCGAACCACTGCACGGCATAGCCCTGGTGCTTTTCCGGCCCCATGGCGACCACCGGCCAGTCCAGGCGGTAGGCGGCCGAACCGGGCTGCAGGCGCAGTTCCTGGGCGAAGCCTTCGCGGCCCAGCTGCTGCCAGAGCCCGGCAGGGTCGATGGCCGTCAGCAGTTGCGGCCAGCGGCCATCCGGATTGTCCGGGTGCAGTTGGAAGGTCTTGCCCGGCGCCACGTATACCGTGGTGTCCAGCGCCAGGGCCTGGTCCGGGGTGTCGAAACGCACCGGCACCCGACGGTCGGGCCAGGGCAGCCAGCCGCGGTTGACCAGCAGCCACAGCCCGCTGGCCTGGTCGTGGAAAGGTTGCAGCAACTCGACGCCGGCCTTGCCGTCGCGCATCTGGTTGTCCAGCAGCAGGCTGTGGGTGGCGTCGAAGCGGCCATACAAATGCACGGGATAGAACGCCGGATCCGGCAGCTGGCGCAGTTGATCGACAGCGACCGGCGCCTCGATCTGGCGCTCGGTGTACGCGGCGAGCAGGTCGCGCTTCTCATCGGCGCGGCGCAGTTGCCAGCAGCCGAGCACGATCAGGCCCGGCAGCAGCGCGAGCACCACCAGGGTCGGCAACAGGCCGGGGCGAAACGGCCTCACCAGGGCCTCGTCAGGTCGAGCGCTATACTTGTACTCATCACCGCATCCCCCTGGAGTTACGCCATGCTCAAGGCCGCGATTGTCCTGATGCTGCTGGCCACCATCGCCAGCCTGTTCAGTGGCCTGGTGTTCCTGGTCAAGGACGACGACCAGTCGACCCGCCTGCTCAAGGCCCTTACCGTGCGTGTCGCCCTCGCCACCCTGACCATCGCGCTGGTGGCCTGGGGCTTTATCAGCGGGCAGTTGGTCTCCCACGCGCCGTTCTGACTTACCTCGATCCCTGTAGGAGCGCGCCGCCCTTCAAAGCACATACACGAATATGAACAACCCCACCCACACCACATCCACGAAGTGCCAGTACCAGCTCGCCGCCTCGAAACCGAAGTGCTTGTCCGGCTCGAAGTGCCCGCGCATCACCCGGCAGAACATCACGAACAGGATCAATGTCCCCAGCGTCACGTGCGCGCCGTGAAAGCCGGTGAGCATGAAGAACGTCGCGCCATAGATCCCCGATCCCAGGGTCAGCCCCAGCTTGTTATAGGCCTCGTGGTACTCGTAGGCCTGCAGCGCAAGGAACCCCAGCCCCAGCAGGATGGTCAGCCCCAACCACAGTTTCAGCGGGCCACGATGGCCTTTGCGCAGGGCATGGTGGGCGATGGTCACGGTCACGCTGGAGCTAACCAGCAGAATGGTGTTGATCAGTGGCAGGTGCCACGGGTCGATGACTTCCTTCGGTGGCGGGAACAGTTTCGGGTCCGGTGTGTGCAGCAGCGGCCAGACGAACTCGAAGTTGGGCCAGAGCATGTGCGCCACGCCCTTGGCTCCATCGCCCCCCAGCCACGGCCCGGCCAGCACCCGTACGTAGAACAGCGCGCCGAAGAAGGCCAGGAAGAACATCACCTCGGAGAAAATGAACCAGCTCATGCCCCAGCGGAAGGAACGGTCCATCTGCGCGCTGTATAGGCCGGCATGGCTCTCCTTGACCACCGCGCCGAACCAGCCGAACAGCATGTACGCCAGGAACAGCCCCCCGATGAAGAAGATCAGCGGCCCGTGGGACTCCGGGTGGCCGGCCTTGAGATCGTTGAACCAGGTGCCCAGGCCGAACACGGTGATGAACATGCCGATCGTGGCGATGATCGGCCACTTGCTCTGCGCCGGGACGTAGTAGTGCTCGTGGCTTGCCATGCTTGATCTCCTTCCCTCAACGGGCGGCCTCGGTCGCGACATGGGCGACCGGCGGGTGGCGAGCGGTGATGTCGAACAGGGTGTAGGCCAGGGTCAGGTGCTTCACCGACTCCGGCAGGTCGCGGTCGACGATGAAGCGCACCGGCATTTCGATGCGCTCGCCCGGCTGCAGCACCTGCTGGGTGAAGCAGAAGCACTCGGTCTTGTGGAAGTACGCCGCAGCCTCGGCCGGGGTGATGCTGGGGATGGCCTGGGCGCTCATCGGCTGGTTGGTCGGATTGCGGGCGATGAAGATCATCTGGTTCACCGCCCCCGGGTTGACCTCGATCTGGTCGGCGGTGGAATGAAATTCCCAGCTCATGTCGCCTGCGTTGGTGGACATGAACTGCACCCGCACCGAACGCGACGGGTCGCTCACCTGGGTGCCCGCGTACTGCCCGCCGGTCTTGCCATTGATGCCGAAAGCCTTGCACATCACATCGTAGATCGGCACCAGGGCGAAGCCGAAGGCGAACATCACCACGGTCAGCATCAGCAAGCGGCTGACCAGGCGTTTGAGCGACAGGCCGTCCATGGGCAGGCTCCTACTTCACTTCCGGCGGGGTCTGGAAGGTGTGGTAGGGCGCCGGCGAAGGAATCGACCACTCCAGGCCCTCGGCGCCGTCCCAAGGCTTGGCCGGTGCCGGCGCGCCACCGCGGATGCACTTGATGACGATGAACAGGAAGAAGATCTGCGTGGCGCCGAACATGAACGCGCCGATCGACGAGACCATGTTGAAGTCGGCGAACTGCAGGTTGTAGTCCGGGATCCGGCGTGGCATGCCAGCCAGGCCGACGAAGTGCATGGGGAAGAAGGCCAGGTTCATGCCAACGAACGACAGCCAGAAGTGCAATTTGCCGAGGGTTTCGTCATACATGTGGCCGGTCCACTTCGGCAGCCAGTAGTAGGCCGAGGCAAAGATGCCGAAGATCGCCCCGGGCACCAGTACGTAGTGGAAGTGGGCGACCACGAAGTAGGTGTCGTGGTACTGGAAGTCCGCAGGCGCAATGGCCAGCATCAGGCCGGAGAAGCCACCGATGGTGAACAGGATGACGAAGGCGATGGCGAACAGCATCGGTGTCTCGAAGGTCAGCGAGCCTTCCCACATGGTGCTGACCCAGTTGAACACCTTCACCCCGGTGGGCACGGCGATGAGCATGGTCGCATACATGAAGAACAGCTCGCCTACCACCGGGATGCCGACCACGAACATGTGGTGGGCCCAGACGATGAACGACAAGAAGGCGATGGCCCCGGTGGCGTAGACCATCGAGGTGTAGCCGAACAGCGGCTTGCGCGAGAACGCCGGGATGATCGAGCTGACCGCGCCGAAGGCCGGCAGGATCATGATGTACACCTCGGGGTGGCCGAAGAACCAGAACACGTGCTGGAACAAGACCGGGTCGCCACCGCCAGCGGCGCTGAAGAAGCTGGTGCCGAAGTGAATGTCCATCAGCATCATGGTCACCACGCCGGCCAGCACCGGCATCACCGCGATCAGCAGGAACGCGGTGATCAGCCAGGTCCAGACGAACAGCGGCATCTTCATCAGGGTCATGCCCGGGGCGCGCAGGTTGAGGATGGTGGCGATCACGTTGATCGCGCCCATGATCGAGCTGATGCCCATCAGGTGGATGGCGAAGATGAAGAAGGTCACGCTCGCCGGGGCGTAGGTGGTCGACAGCGGGGCGTAGAAGGTCCAGCCGAAGTTCGGACCGCCACCGGGGCTGAACAGGGTCGAGACCAGCAGCAGGAACGCCGCCGGCAGCAGCCAGAAGCTGAAGTTGTTCATCCGCGGCAGGGCCATGTCCGGGGCACCGATCATCAGCGGGATCATCCAGTTGGCCAGGCCGACGAACGCCGGCATCACCGCGCCGAACACCATGATCAGCCCGTGCATGGTGGTCATCTGGTTGAAGAACGCCGGCTCAACGATCTGCAGGCCGGGCTGGAACAGCTCGGCGCGGATCACCATGGCGAACGAGCCGCCGAGCAGGAACATGGTGAAGGCGAACCACAGGTACATCGTGCCGATGTCCTTGTGGTTGGTGGTCAGCACCCAGCGCATCAGGCCTTTGGCCGGGCCGTGGGCGTGTTCATGACCGTGGGCGTGGTCGTCGATCACTGCACTCATGTCCTGTCTCCTGCAACCCTAAGGCACCGGTTCATTTGCTTTCCGCCTGCTTGAGCGCCAGCACGTCCTTCGGCGTGACCATGTCGCCCTTGTTGTTGCCCCAGGCGTTGCGTTCGTAGGTGACCACGGCGGCGATATCGACTTCCGAGAGTTGCTTGCCGAACGCCGCCATGGCGGTGCCGGGCTTGCCGTGGAAGACGATGCCCAGGTGGGCTTCCTTGGGCCCGGTGGCGATCTTCGAGCCCTTGAGCGCCGGGAACATCGGCGGCAGGCCCTGGCCTTCGGCCTGGTGACAGGCCACGCAGGTGGTGTGGTAGACCTTGTCGCCGCGAGCCACCAGCTCTTCGAGGGTCCAGTCCTTGCTGGTCAGCTCCTTGAGCTTGGCCGCCTCGGCCTTGCGCTCGCCAAGCCAGGTGTCGTAGTCGGCCTTGGACTTCACCTCGACCACCACCGGCATGAAGCCGTGGTCCTTGCCGCACAGCTCGGTGCACTGGCCACGGTAGATGCCCGGCTTCTCGACCCGGGTCCAGGCCTCGTTGACGAAACCGGGGATGGCGTCGCGCTTGACCGCGAAGGCCGGCACCCACCAGGAGTGAATGACGTCGGCGGCGGTCACCAAAAAGCGCACCTTGGCGCCCACCGGCAGCACCAGCGGCTGGTCGACCTCGAGCAGGTAGTGCTCATCCTTCGGCGATTTGTTGTGGATCTGCTCGGCGGGGGTGGCCAGGTTGCTGAAGAACTCGACGTCCTGGCCCAGGTACTTGTAGTGCCACTTCCACTGGTAGCCGGTGACCTGGATGTCGATGTCCGAGTCGCTGGCGTCGTAGATGTCGATCAGGGTCTTGGTGGCCGGAATGGCCATGGCCACCAGGATCAGGAAGGGAACCACTGTCCAGAGGATCTCGACCCAGGTGTGCTCGTGGAAGTGCGCGGCCTGCTGCCCGGTCGAGCGGCGGTGGATGACCATCGACCAGAACATCGCGCCGAACACCACGATGCCGATGATCACGCAGATCCAGAAGATGGTCATGTGCAGGTCGAACACTGCGTGGGAGACTTCCGTCGCCCCGGGCGCCATGTTCACCGTCCATGCTGCCTGTGCCTGACCGAACAACGACCACAGCAACAGGCCCATCCAGACATGTGGATGTCGCATCATTGCGGGTTCCCCTTATCGTTCTTGTAGTCCCGGAGGCGTGGACGACCTGCTACGACAAAGGGGGGAACGGTGGCCAAGACTGCCTGGCTTCGACGACCGAGCCCCCTGCTTAAGGCAGTCGGGCCTCATCAACGAATCACGTTTCACCCGGAGTATAGACACCGACCAATGGTGCGCAACGCAGCACTTGAAATGATCTTGGCTCAACCAAACGTTTGCTCTGAAAGCCTCATGAATACTGGGCCGGGACACAATAATGGCACTTTGATATAGCCAATTTCCTACACGCACGTGAGAGATATAACAAATGCGTCTTAGCCATTCTCGTAAGCAAGCTAACTTAGTGTCTTCCGTTTGTAACGCCATGTCCCTGGAGTTGTCATGAACATCGCTGCTGTACGCGAGCAGATCGAAAATGCCCATCAACATGAGAGCCGTACAGGCCAACTGAAAGCCCGCCTCGAACTGCAACTGCCACACCTGCATCCATCGATCCAACTACCCCAGCAGGATGCCCAGGGTACCCTGGCGCGCTTTGTCGGCGCCTACATCAACGAGGTTCCGGAACTGCTCGAAGCCGCGCACAACGTGGCGCTCGAAGCCGGCATCGAGACGCAGATCAAACCGGTACTGAAAATTGCCGAGGCCTACTTCCTGCAGCCGCCGAGCGTGATGGCGGGGCAGGTCGGGCTGGACTGCCTGCTGGACGAGGCCTACCTGGCGCATCGCCTGGTCGAGGAGGTCAACGACCTGTATATCCGCCATTTCCAGCAGCCGCTGATTCCGGTGGATACCACGGTCGCCAACCTGATCGCCCATCAGCTGATCGGCGAGACGTTTGCCAACCAGCTGGATGAGGTGGTGCATCATTCGGTGGATGAGATGCTTGATGACGAGAGCTTTGCCGTGGAATCGGTGGAGGTCTACCGCGACAAGCTGTCGAGCCCGGTTACCGGCGCAGCATGGAAGCGCTGGCCGTGCCTTTCGCGCCAGCTTGGTGTGGAGCTGGGGCAATCGGCCTGAGCAAACCTCAAAATTGCCGGGGCCGCTTTGCGGCCCTTTCGCGACACAAGGCCGCTCCCACAGGTTCAGTGCATGATTCAATTTCTGCGCTGTATCTGTGGGAGCGGCCTTGTGTCGCGAAAGGGCTGCGCAGCAGCCCCAGGATCCTCAGATCAGACTAGGCCCCAACCCCCGCCGTAGTCCGCAGCCGTCCCTCGACCCGCCGCTTCAAACGCCGCTGCTCCAGCACCAGCCGCGAGCCCTTGGCCGCGCCACTGCGCCCCCAGTCCTCCAGCAGTTCCAGGCAGGAATGGTCGATATAATTCAGGTTGCCCAGCGGCACATGCAACGTGGTCCCTTCCGGTACCGTGTCCAGCACCTGGGTCAGCGCCGGCACCTTGAGGAAGGTCGCCGCCCCGCTCAGGCGCAGCTCCATGTGCCCCGGCACGTCCAGCGCCACCAGGTTGATCTTCAAACGCGCCGCCTTGAACGCCAGCTTCAGCAGGGTGAGGGCAAAGCCCAGCAACACGCCGGTCAACAGGTCAGTAAAGATGATTGCCAGTGCAGTCGCCGCATAGGTGAACATCGGCATCCGTCCATAGCGGCCAAGACCACGGAACGCCCTGAAGTCCACCAGCTTGACGCCGGTATAGACCAACACCCCAGCCAGGCTGGCCACCGGGATCTGCTGCAGCACGCTGCTCAGCGCCACCACGAAGGCCAGCAGCCAGATACCGTGGAAGATCGCCGAGGCCCGTGTCTGCGCGCCGGCCTGGACGTTGGCCGAGCTGCGCACGATCACCCCGGTCATCGGCAGCGCACCAAGCACCCCGCAGAGCATGTTGCCAACACCTTGCGCCGACAACTCACGGTCGAAGTCCGAACGCTGGCCGCTGTGCATGCGGTCGACGGCTGCGGCGGACAGCAAGGTCTCGGCACTGGCGATGAAGGCCAGGGCGAAAGCCGCCACCAGCAGGGTCGGGTCGGCCAACTTGAGCAGGTCATCCGGACGCAACCAGTCGATGGCCTCGGACAGATCGGCCGGCACCTGAACGCGGTTAACCGGCAGCGCCAGCCACAGGCTGACGGCCGTCATCGTCGCCACCCCAAGCAGGGCACCGGGGATGAAGCGCAGCCGCTGCGGGCGCAGGCGCTCCCAGCCCCACATGATGGCGATCGTGCCCAGCCCGAGCGCGCCGGCTTGCCAGCCGTTGCCCGCGCTTTCCAGCGGCAGGGCCGAAGCCAGCGTCGCCGGGAAGCCCAGCAGGTTGTCCACGCCCGAGGGTTGTGGCGCCGTGTCGAACATCACATGCACCTGGGATAGCACGATCAGCACGCCGATCCCGGCGAGCATGCCGTACACCACCGCCGGCGCCGTGACCCGGAACCAACAGCCCAGGCGTAGGCGCCCGGCCAGCAGTTGCAGCAGGCCGGCCAGCAGCAGGATCGGCCCGAGCATCGCCACGCCATGCTGGCGCACCAGTTCGAACACCAGCACTGCCAGCCCCGCCGCCGGGCCGCTGACCTGCAATGGCGAGCCGGCAAGAAAACCCACCACGATACCGCCAATGATGCCGGTGATCAGTCCTTTGGCCGGTGGCATGCCCGAGGCGATGGCAATGCCCATGCACAACGGCAGGGCGACCAGGAAAACCACCACCGAAGCCAGCAACTCGCGCGGCAGGGCCGCCTTTATCTGTGTCATGTTCACCATGTAGCTCCTTTCTAGATTCACGGCCATTCCGCTGGCCGCCAGCACGGGGAACCCTGAATGACGCGCAGGCGCGAGCCGCCAGCAGGTCTGCCGGCAAGGCATTCAGGGAGATTCAAGGCAGGCGAAGGCCGCGCCGCACCCGTCGGGTGCAGCCGGCAATCAAGGCTTGTTCAGCGTGTTCGGGTCGCTTAGTAGCGGCCTCTCGGTGTGGCAGAGGGGATCGGCTCGCCGGCGGTCAGCGGCAGGAAGCGATCGCTGGCGGCATCGTAGGCTTCGATCTGGCTGGTTTCGATGTCGTAGATCCAGCCATGGATGTGCAGCTGTCCGGCGGCCAGGCGCGAAGCGACCGACGGATGGGTACGCAGGTGGTGCAGCTGGGCGATGACGTTTTCCTTGGTCACCAACTGCATGCTTTCGTGCTCGCTGCCGCAGGAGCAGTTGTCCTCGATCACGGTCCGCGCCACTTCGGCATGGCGCAACCAGGCGGAAACGGTCGGCATCTTGCTCAGCGACTGTGGGTTGAGCACCGCGCGCATGGCGCCGCAGTCGGAATGACCGCAGACGATGATGTGGTGCACGCCCAGCGCCAGCACCGCGTATTCAATGGCGCTCGACACACCGCCGTTCATCTGGCCATACGGCGGCACGACGTTGCCGACGTTACGGGTGACGAACAGGTCGCCCGGCGAGCTCTGGGTAATCAGCTCAGGCACGATGCGCGAGTCGGCGCAGGTGATGAACATGGCGCGCGGCTTCTGCGCGGTGGCCAGTTTCTTGAACAGCTCTTGCTGCTCGGGGAAGACTTCGGTGTGGAACCGCAGGAAGCCGTCGACGATATGCTTGAGGGCGGCATCGGCGCTTTCGGCGGGTGCGGCCGGGACAACCTTGGATGGGTCCTTGACGGGCATGATTCATCCTCTTGACGGTTTGAAAGTGAATGCCATGTTACCGGGGAAAGATTGGGGTGACGCGGGGATTTAGATGACGCGCACGGGTAAATAATCACAGTCACTGCTGACTCATGACTCACGCTAGCGTAGGAAACTTAACTGAAACTTAATTGCGCAGGCTCTAGAACGGGCGTTCTAGATGAGCGAGGGGAGTGCTGGATAATAGCAAAAAAGCATCAGATGCCAAGGGTCATGAGTGAAATTACAGGGTTGTTTTAGTTGCGCTGATGCAGTGCATGCCGTGCCAGGCGCCTAGCCGCGTGGGAAATGCAGTCAAAAACCCAAGGAGACGCTCTACTGCGAGCTTTCTGACAACATTCATGTCGCTCTTCCGATTTTTTAGAGGCACTTCGCCAGTATAGGATGCGCGTCCTTCGTCACCGCCAGACACGGACCGTCATGCGCCTCCGCAATACCTTGATCCACACCACCTTCCTGGCAGGCCTGATCTTGTGCACGCCATTGCTTGCCGAGCCGCAACGCGCCGAACTGCTGCAGGTCTATCAACACGCCGTCGAACAGGATGCGCGTCTGAGCGCCGCCCGCCACGAGTTCCAGGCACTCAGCGAACGCGTGCCGCAAGCACGGGCGGGGCTGCTGCCAACCCTCAATGCCGGCGCCACCTTCGAAAGCACCCGCCTGCAGCGCGACGAGCCCGCGCTCACCCGTACCCGCAGCGGCATGGTCTACCAGGCCAACCTCAACCAACCGCTGCTGCGCCTGGATCGCTGGTACGCCCTCAAGGCCGCCGAGGCCGGTACGGCGCAAGCCGGCCTGGACCTCGCCGCAAAGGAACAGTCGCTCATCCTGCAAACCGCAGAGGCCTACTTCGATACCCTGCGCGCGCTCGATGCGCTGGCCGCGGCCAAGGCCGAAGCCAAGGCCCTCAAGCGCCAGCAGGAACAGGCCCAGGGACGTCTGGCCAACGGCGCCTCCAGCATCACCGATGTGCTCGATGCCCAGGCAGCCTACGACAACGCCAGCGCCAACCGCCAACTGGCGCAACGCAAGGTCGACGACGCCTTCGAGACGCTGTACCGCCTGACCCGCCAGGACTATGCGCAGATCGCCGGCATCGCCCACCAGCTGCCGGTCCAGGCGCCGGTGCCCAACGATGCCAGCACCTGGGTCGAGCAGGCGGTGCAGAGCAACCTCAGCCTGCTGTCCAGCGGACACGCCGTTGATGCCGCCATGCAGGCCAATCGCCAACGCAAGGCCGGACATGCTCCCACCCTGGATGCCGTCGCGTCCTATCGCAAGGGCGACAACGACCGTTTCGGCTACAGCAACCCGACCGACTTCGGCCGCAACGGCTACCGCGACGACATTGCGCAGTGCACCTTGGGGCTGGAGCTGAACATTCCACTGTACGCAGGTGGATTGACCAGCTCGCAGGTCCGTGAGGCAGGCGAACGCCTGGCCCAGAGCGAAGACGAACATGAGGATCGCCGCCGCGAGGTGGTGCTGCAGACCCGCAACCTGCACCGCGCGGTCAACGCCGATGTGGAACAGGTCCAGGCCCGCCAGCAAAGCATCCGCTCCAGCCAGGCGTCGCTCAAGGCCAACCTGGTGGGCAGGGCACTCGGCTCACGCAACACCGCTGATGTGCTCAATGCCGAACGCCAGTTGTACCGTGCCGTGCGCGAATACAACGACGCCCGCTACGACTACATCATCGACTCGCTGAAGCTCAAGCAGGCCGCCGGCAGCCTGGCCCCCCAGGACCTGCTTGAGCTGTCCCACTACTTGAGCCGGGACTACGACCCGGATCGCGACTTCCTGCCGCCAGAGGCCAGGCGGCCTGTCGCCGGTTAAACAGTCGAATGAAATAACAATCATCTGATGATGGCAAAATGATTACAAAGTTTTGCGGAACTTCGCTAACCTATTGAAATAGGTAGCTTTACCAGGCCATACCAGCCTGCATGGACGCGTTATGAGTGAACACCAAACAGGCACCCCGGACACCGGGCTGATCTGCCTGCTGATGCTGGCCCGTTTCCACAGTGTGGCAGCCTCCAGCGAACAGTTGGCCCACGAATTCACCGATGGCCAGCAAGCCTTCGCTATCCCGCAGCTGCTGCTGGCTTCGCGCAAACTTGGCCTCAAGGCAAAACGCGTCGAGACCCGCGCAGAGCGCCTGGCGCAGACGCCACTGCCGGCGATTGCCGCCGACCGTGAGGGCGGTTTCTTCATCATCGCCCGCATGGACCAGGCCAAGGTGCTGATCCAGGATCCGCGTGCCGAGCGACCCGAGGTCATCGACCTGGCCACCCTCGAGCAACGCTGGAGCGGCGAGTTGCTGCTGGTGCGCAGCGAAGCAATGGCCCCCGGCGAGTCCTCGCGCTTCGATTTCACCTGGTTCATCCCGGCCATCGTCAAGCACCGCAAGCTGCTCGGCGAAGTGACCCTGGTGTCCTTCGTGCTGCAGATCTTCGCCCTGCTGACACCGCTGTTCTTCCAGGTGGTGATGGACAAGGTCCTGGTGCACCACGGCCTGACCACCCTGGACGTGATCGCCATCGGCCTGCTCGGCATCATGCTGTTCGAAACTGCCTTGAGCGGCCTGCGCAGCTTCGTCTTCGCCCACACCGCCAGCCGCATCGACGTCGAACTGGGCTCACGCCTGTTCCACCACCTGATCCACCTGCCGCTGGCCTACTTCCAGGCGCGCCGGGTCGGCGACTCGGTGGCGCGGGTGCGCGAGCTGGAGAACATCCGCAACTTCCTCACCGGCAACGCCATCACCCTGGTGATGGACGTGTTGTTCTCAGTGGTGTTCATCGCCGTGATGTTCTACTACAGCGGCTGGCTGACCTTGGTGGTGGTGGCTTCGCTGCCGCTCTACGCGCTGGTTTCGCTGCTGATCACACCGGTGCTGCGCCAGCGCCTGCAGGACAGCTTCAACCGTGGCGCCGAGAACCAGGCGTTCCTGGTCGAGACGGTCAACGGCATCGACACCCTCAAGTCGATGGCCGTCGAGCCGCAAGTCCTGCGGCGCTGGGACAACCAGCTGGCGGCCTATGTCGCCGCGGGCTTCAAGACCCAGACCCTGTCGACCCTGGCCAACGAAAGCGTCGGCCTGATCGGCAAGCTGGTGACCGTCGCCACCCTCTGGCTCGGCGCACGCCTGGTGATCGACGGCCAGCTCACGGTCGGCGAGCTGATCGCCTTCAACATGCTGGCCGGGCGCGTGGCCCAGCCGATCATGCGCCTGGCCCAGCTGTGGACCAGCTTCCAGCAGACCGGCGTGTCGGTGCAGCGCCTGGGCGACATCCTCAATACCCGCACCGAACTGTCGTCCTCGGCCCGCAGCGCACTGCCGCCGTTGCAAGGTGGCATCGAGTTCGACCAGGTGCATTTCCGCTACCGTGCCGACGGCTCGGAGATCTTGCGCGGGGTCAGCCTGCGTATCGCGCCGGGCGAAGTGATCGGCGTGGTCGGCCGCTCCGGCTCCGGCAAGAGCACCCTGACCCGCCTGCTGCAGCGGCTGTATGTGCCCGAACGCGGCCGGGTGCTGGTCGACGGTATGGACCTGGCCCTGGCCGATGCGTCCTCGCTGCGCCGACAGATCGGCGTGGTGCAGCAGGACAACCTGCTGTTCAACCGCAGCATCCGCGAGAACATCGCCCTGGCCGACCCCGGCACCCCGTTGGAAAACGTGATGCAGGCGGCGCGCCTGGCCGGTGCCCACGACTTCATCCTCGAACTCGCCGAAGGCTACGACACGATGGTGGGCGAGCACGGCGCCTCGCTCTCGGGCGGGCAACGCCAGCGCATCGCCATTGCCCGGGCGCTGATCGGCGACCCGCGCATCCTGATCTTCGACGAAGCCACCAGCGCGCTGGACTACGAGTCCGAACGCATCATCCAGCAGAACATGCGTTCGATCTGCCAGGGGCGCACGGTGATCATCATCGCCCACCGCCTGTCCGCCGTGCGCGATGCCAACCGCATCGTCGTGGTGGACCGTGGGCAGATCGTCGAACAAGGCAGCCACGCCGAACTGCTCGCGCACCAGGCCGGGCACTACGCCAGGCTGCACCGCCTGCAACAGGGCTGATCCTCTCACCACCTCATACCAAGGAGAGGCCATGTCCGCCTATTCCAGCCTCTGGCAGCGCTACCGCGAGGCCTGGCAGCACGCCTGGCGCCAACGCAAGGCGCTCGACGCGCCCCTGCGCGCCGCCCACGAAATCGAGTTCCTGCCCGCCGCCCTGGCCCTGCAAGAGCGTCCACCGCACCCGGCGCCGCGGGTGTTCGTCTGGAGCATCATGGGCTTTGCCGCCCTGGCCCTGCTGTGGGCCTGCCTCGGTCATATCGACGTGGTCGCGGTGGCCTCGGGCAAGGTGGTGCCGAGCGGGCGCACCAAGCTGGTCCAGCCCAGCGAGACCGCGGTGGTCAAGGCCATCCACGTCAGCGATGGCCAGCGCGTGAAGGCTGGCGAGTTGCTGCTCGAACTCGACCCGACCACCGCCGACGCCGATGTGCGTCGCAGCGAAAGCGAACTGCTGGCCGCGCGCATCGACGTGGCGCGCAGCAGCGCGATGCTCCAGGCCATCGCCAGCGGCCAGCCACCGCAGGGGTTGCAAGGCGACATCGAGCACGCCGACGCGCAACAGGTGCAGGATGCCGAACGCTGGCTGCAGGGGCAGTACCAGGAATACCGCAACAACCTCGACCAGGTCGATGCCGAGATCCAGCAGCGCGGCGCCGAGATCCAGGCCGCACAGGTGCAGGTGGCGAGCCTGCGCAAGACCCTGCCGATCGCCACGCAGCTGGCCCGGGACTACCAGAACCTGCTGGAGCAGCAGTACGTGGCCCGCCACGAATACCTCGACAAGGAACAGGCCCGCCTCGACCTGGAGCGCCAGCTGCAGGTGCAGCAAGCCAGCGTGCTGCAGTCGACCGCCGCGCAGTCCGAGGCCCGCCGCCGCCGCGAGGGCGTGGTGGCCCAGGCCCGGCGCAGCCTGCTCGACCTGCAGCAGACCGCCGGGCAGAAGGTCGCCAGCCTGCGCCAGGAACTGGCCAAGGCGCGCTACCAGGAAGCCCGCACCCAGCTGCTGGCCCCGGTCGACGGCACCGTCCAGCAGCTGGCGGTGCACACCGTCGGCGGCGTGGTCACCCCGGCCCAGGCGTTGATGGTCATCGTGCCCGGTGACCAGCCGGTGGAGGTCGAGGCACTGCTGGAGAACAAGGACGTCGGCTTCGTCCAGGTCGGGCAGGCAGTCACGGTCAAGGTCGAGACCTTCACCTACACCCGCTACGGCACGGTACAGGGCGAAGTGCTGAGCGTGTCACGCGACGCCATCGAGGACGAACGCCGCGGGTTGGTGTACAGCAGCCGCATCCGCCTGGCCAGCGACCACCTGCAGGTCAACGGCCAGGCCGTGGCGCTGACGCCGGGCATGGCGGTGAGCGCCGAGATCAAGACCGATCAGCGGACGGTGATCGATTACTTCCTGAGTCCGTTGCAACAGCATGCGCAAGAAAGTTTGCGGGAACGATAACGCTTGAGACCTGGGCTGGCTTATCCAGAATTCGAGCACATCCATTAAACATCCAAGTACGCCGAATATGGCAACCCAGGAATCACTCCAATGACGCCGGCTCGATTAATCCCAATAGTTTTCTTGTATCTGTTTTCCAGTGCCAGCATCGCCTGTACGTTTCGTGACACTCGTAACAACGCCGTCTACGAGTTGAATCTGTCAGAGGCTGAATGCCGTACGATCTCGTATATTGATGGGCCCATCATCCCGATGCGCCTCAGCTATCCGGAAGGTAAAGTCGTTGACTCGGCATGGCGGGGGGAGACCATTCACCTCCTTCTATACCATGTCGACTCGACGCATCGGTTAGATCGCATGCTTGACGGGGCCTCTTACATCCGAAGCATCGGCGACCTGGATGTCTATAAAGACTCGAGCGAAGAATTTTATCTGCTCAGGGGTAGTGATAGCGCGCGCATTGTTATCAAAGAACGCGGCTATACGTGGCTTGCGAAGCGCATGTATAGCGGGGTGTTGATCCAGTATCAATACGACCGCCGACTCACGAACTTTGCAACAATTGACAATCTCATAATGGCTGCGCTCGAGCACATGCTCGGGCGCCAGGGTGAACAATGATTAGGCTCAAGTCATACCGCCGCCCCAGCATTCTAAATCCAGTTTGTTTTTTGCTGGCGGCTTGTCTACCCCTTACTGTTATCGCCGACTGCAGGCCAAACGTGGGTCCTGCGCCGTCCCGCCTGGCGCACCTTGAGCTGAGTGATCAAGAGTGCAGGACACTCGAACGAATGGGATCGCCACAAATTTTTATGACATTGGACTTCCCAACGGGCGAAGTCGTTGAGCAAACCCCGCGTAACCGAAAGATCAGAGTCCGCATTCGTGAGGCCGGTCCATATTTCAATTTGATGGCCGCGTTCGCAACACTTAAGCCAACACGCGAGGAACCTGGCATTACGATATATGGCAGCGATGACGATGCCACCTATCTTTTGACAGGGTCCGACGGTGAAAAATTTTACGTGACAGCCATCGTGGAGACCTGGGTAGCCCATAGGACTTACAAGGGGCTCGACGTGAACTATCAATACAGTCGAAACATAAAAAACTTTAAACAAATGGACGATGCGGTGCTCAAGCTTCTGAACAGAGTTTTCATCAAAACCCAGGAGTAGAAAACACACATAACATGATTAGGCTTCTTTTCGCCGATCAGGGAGCGCGCCAGCGCAAACTCACTCATCTGCGAGAATCCTCTCGTACGCACTCAAATTAAGGTTAAAGGATGAACATGACAGCTGAGCAGCTGTCAGAACTCACACGCCTGCGCGATAGCAAACGCTACCCCGACATGTATCGCTATATGCTCGAGGTCGTGACTGCGCAAAAAACTATCACTCACGATGCTCAAGCGCTAGACGATTTGACTACTGCTCAGACGTGGTTGAATGTAGCTATCAGCGTCAACTCGAATGATGGTCAGTTTCCAAACCAGATGGTCCGCGGGTCAATGCAGTTCGCGGCGGCAAGTAAAGGTAAACCTCTTTCCGACACTGAATTTCAAAAAGGCTCCGATAAGCTCGCCTGGAATATTGCGGACAGTATCATAAAAAATGGTGGTTTCCCCCCGATCAACGACATCATGAAGGATGATCGGGATATGACTGTCGATGCGTTTGGCCTCGAATCATGGCAATGGCCTGGCACCATCGCCGATACCTTCCCCCCTCTGCTGGGAGGTCTCAACCGCGAGGTTTCGACCATCCCGGGCCAAGGCGAAACCTACGCAAAGCACCTCAGGCTCGCTGTCATGCAGAACCTCGCCGGGGTCAGTCGGTACATTTCCAGCTTCACCGAATTGGACATGCTTCCCGCATGGAAATATGCCAATGAGCTAAGGCGCTTCGCTGCGGACAACACCTACAAGATGTTCCAGTGGTTCGGTGCCGGTGACGACACTCCCGTCCAGCCCGATACCAACCAGTCGATCCAGATCCACATCGACGCCTCGCCCAAGCCACAGCAGCACATCCAGGGCGAAGACCAGGCACGCCAGGACGTGAGCAACGGCTATGTGCAGAACGCCGCGACCCACAACGTGTTCGCCCTCGGCGGTATTCTCAACAAGACCGACTTCGCCTCCACGCAGATGGCCAGCCTGACCTCGGGCGGCATCCGCCCTGGCGAAATGCAACTGGACCCGAACGCCCGCCCCAACAGCCACCTGTCGAAGTTCTACCTCGACCAGCCGAGCACCAGCGGTTTCGATTTCAGCGTGCGCAACGCGGTGACCCTCAACGGCCTGTCGGCCATGACCACCCGCAACACCTACGTCGACCCACTGCTGCTCGACCTGGGCGGCGAAGGCGTGCGCATGACCGACCTGAGCGACGCCGTGCTGTTCGACACCGACCACAGCGGCACGCTCAAGCGCAGCGCCTGGGCCGACCGCAAGACCGGCATGCTGGTGATCGACGATGGCAGCGGCCAGGTCAAGGACGTCAGCCAGATGTTCTCCGAGTACTACAAGGGCAAGGCCGGCGTGAACGGTGCGGCCGGCGAGGCCCGTTTCAAGGATGGCTTCGCCGCGCTGGCCAGCGAGGATGGCAACGGCGATGGCATCATCGATGCCCGTGACCCAATCTGGAACCGGCTGCGTGTGTGGGTGGATGCCAGCCATGACGCCCGTGTCGACGGCGGTGAGCTGAAGACCCTGGCCGAACTGGGCATCACCCAGATCAACGTGCGCGCCGCTGGCACGCCGGGCGAGACCCGCGATGGCAGCCGTGTGCTGGCCCGGGGTTCGTTCACGATCGGCGGCGCCAGCCGGGAAGCGCTGGCCGTGGACTTCCTGGGCGACCCGGTAAGCAGCACCACCACCCGCCAGGGCGATGGCATCCGCGTGGTATCAAACAGCGACGGCGCCACCACCATCGCCTACAGCAGCACCAGCAACCAGGGCGAACAGCTGGACGCTACGACCCTTGGGGTGAACAACCTGTATGGCGGCAGCGGCAACGACCAACTCACTGCTACGGCCAGCGGCAGCTGGCTGGTCGGCGGTGCTGGCAGCAATACCTACATCGGTGGTGCCGGCGACGATGTCTTTGTCATCAGCGCCAGCGACGACCCACAGAACATCCACGGCAACGGTGGCCGCGACACGGCGCTGATCGTTGGAGACCAGGGCGTAGAGCTGAACATGGCCAAGGCCGGGCTGACCATTGCCCAGGGCGGTCGCGGCGACGATGTGATCCGCAGCGGCGGTGGCGCCGGCGTGTTCATCAAGGGCGGGGAGGGCAGTGCCACCCTGATCGGCGGCGCCGGCAACGATGTACTGGTCGGCGGTAGCGGCCACAACACGCTCATCGGCGGCAGTGGCAAGGCGGTGATCTATGCAGGGCCCAACGGCGACCTGATCTACGCGTCCGCAGGCGGCAGCATCATCCACGCCGGTGGCGGCAACGATGTCATCCACGGCGGTGCGGCCGACGATGTGATCGAGGTCGGTCACGGCAACGCACAGATCGACGGCGGTGGCGGCACCAACCTGGTCACCCTGCACGGCAAGTACGGTGAGTACCGCATCACCCATACCAGCAACGGCTACCTGGTAGCCGACAACGTGACCGGTCGCGACGGTACCGTGCAACTGCGCAATATCCAGAAGCTCAACTTCGCCGATATTTCCGCCGTCGACCTGTCCAACCCCAACGCCATGCCGGTGTCCGATGTGCTGCGCCTGGACAAGGACGGCCAGCGTTTCGACCGCCAGCGCACGCACCTGATCGCCGCCTCCAGCCTGCTGGCTAACGACCTGCTGCTCGACAGCAAGGGCGGCCTGCGCATCGACAACGTCGGCGATGCCACCGGCGGTTCGGTCAGCCTCACCGCCCAAGGTGATGTGCTGTTCACCCCGCTGGCCGGCTACACCGGCATGATGGGCTTCAAGTACGGCATCATCGATGCCCAGGGCAACAAGTCGGCCTCGGTGGTCGACCTGGGCAGCGGCCAGACCGCGCCGATGCGCGCCAGCGTGACCCTGCTCGACGCCGGCATGCCAAACGACCCGCTGGCCGCGCAGCAGTGGTACCTGAGCGACACCAACGTGCTGCCGGTATGGCAGGACTACACCGGCAAGGGCGTGCGCATCGCCATGTTCGAACCGGGCGGCGAGTTCGCCACGGCGCCGGAAATCTTCGACATCCAGCACCCGGACCTGGCCGCCAACGTCGACCAGGCCTGGCTCAAGACCCAGCGCGACAAGGGCGTGCTGCCAGAGCTGGCCTCCAACCACGCGACCATGGTCGCCGGGGTGATGGTGGCCGGGCGCAACGACCAGGGCGGCGTGGGCGTGGCCTATGACGCCAAGCTCAGCGGTTTCTACCTGGCCAACAAGGGCGACGACCTGACTGGCCTGGGCAACATGGTCAACTATGACGTCGCCAACCACAGCTGGGGCTTCCAGAACGACTTCGCCATCAGCAACCTACAGAACGGCGCCATCGACACCGCCAGCGCCCTGGCGGCAAACGCCCGCTATGCCGCGCACAACGGTCGCGGTGGCCTGGGCACGGTGATCGTCACCGCCGGCGGCAACCAGCGCGCCCACGGCGGCAGCGCCCAAGGCTCGCTGACCAACAACAACCGCTTCTCGATCGAGGTCGGGGCGATCAACGCCCAGGGCGACCTGTCGACCCTGCAGATCGGTTCGACGCCGTTCTCCAACCCCGGCGCCAGCCTGCTGGTCTCGGCCCCGGGCAGCAACGTGCTGTCCACCAGCCGCCTGGTGGAGACCGAGCGCGGCTCGACCTTCGGCAACGACTACACGAGCATGCAAGGCACCAGCTTCGCCGCGCCGATCGTCTCCGGCGTGGCCGCGCTGATGCTCGAAGCCAACCCCAACCTGGGCTACCGCGACGTGCAGCAGATCCTTGCGCTGTCGGCCCGCCGGGTCAACGACAGTGCCACCCGCTGGGACAACAACGGCGCGCGCAACTGGAACGGCGGCGGCATGCACACCAGCCACGACTACGGCTTCGGCGAAGTGGACGCCCGCGCGGCCGTACGCCTGGCCGAAAGCTGGATGACCCGCAGCACCGGTGCCGACGAAAGCGTGTTCAGCGCCAGCAGCGGCGCCCTGGGCAAGACCCTGAGCGGCGGTGGCAGCCTGAGCACCTCGCTGCAGATGGACGCCGGGCTGAACGTCGAGCACGTGGAGATCGACCTGGACGCCAGCGTCGGCCGCCTCGGCGACCTGACCGTCACCCTGGTCTCGCCCGATGGCACCCGCAGCATCCTGCTCGACCGCACCGGCAAGGTGCCGCAGGGGATGGCCGGCGCCAGCGACGCCGACATGGGCAGCACGCGCTCCGGGCCCTTCAAGTACAGCTTCATGAGCACCCGTGACTGGGGCGAACGCTCGGCCGGCACCTGGACCCTCGAGGTCAAGGACGCCAGCAACGGCCAACCGGTGACCCTCAACAACTGGGCCCTGCGCCTGTATGGCAGCAAGGCCGGTGCGGACGACACCTACTTCTACACCGACGAGTACCTCAAGGCGGTGCAGGGCCAGGCCAGCCGCGGCGTGCTGGATGACGCCGGCAACGGCACCGCGGGCGGGCGCAATACGCTCAACGCAGCGGCGGTCAGCGGTGATGTCCAAGTCAACCTGGCCACCGGCGTGGCCAGCATCGGCGGCGCGGCGCTGACCTTGCGCAACCCGAACGGCGTGCACAACCTCATCAGCGGTGACGGCAACGACACCCTGGTGGCCGGCAACGCCGATGCCCTGCTCGACGGTGGCCGAGGCAACAACAGCCTGACCGGCGGCAACGGCAAGGACTTCTTCGTGGTCCATCGCCGCGAGGGCGGCCAGGACACCGTGCACCGCTTCGAAGCGGCAAAAGGGGAGGTCATCGACCTGGTCGGTTTCACTGGCAAGACCTTCGCCGACCTGACCCTGCAGCAGCAGGGCGCGGATGTCCGCGTCGACCTGGGCAACGGCCAGCACATCCTGCTGAGCGGACAGTCGCTGGGCAACATCAGCGCGGCGAACTTCCAGTTCCAGGACCGCTTCGTCGCCCCGGCCAACTATGTCGACAGTAGCCGACCAAACGTGGACACCGGCACCGTCGCCGGCACCGTGGTGCTCAGCGGCGGTGGCGAGGGCGTAAGCTTCAGCAGCGGCGCCGACGGCCAACTGATCGCCGCGCTGGCGGGCAAGGTGTACAGCCACGACAGCGCCACCTCGGACCGCTTCATCATCAGTCACCAGCTCAATGCCAGTGACTACCACAATGCCTTGCGCGGCTTCCGTCATGGCATCGACAAGATCGACCTGAGCCAGGTCGGTGTCACCCGTTTCGAAGAGCTGAGCATCGTCCAGAAGAACCGCGGCACCATCAATGGCCTGTCGCAGATCCATGGCGTTGAACTGAGCACCAACGTGCTGCGCGGCGCGAATCAGCCGGTCAACCTGGCTTACCTCGACGCCATCGAAGTGGCCCAGCTCGATGCCGGCGACTTCATCTTCGCCAGCGCCCATCTGCCGGTGGAAACCGGCCAGCCCCCGCTGCCGCCGACCCGCCTGCCGGGGATCGACCTGTCGCTGCCGGACCGGGTCAAGCCCATCGAGATCCCCGACCGGCTCACGCCGATCGTCGAGCGTCCCGACATCAAGATTCCCGATGTCCGGGTTCCGGACTTCAGCATTCCGGATCACCGGATCCCGGATCTGAACGACCTGCTCAATCGCGGCACGGACGACTGGCGCAAGCGCTTCGATGACCATCCGGGCGTACCGACGCGGCCTGTCGAGATTCCTGACATCCGGCCATCGCCCATCGAGATCCCGGAAATCAGAATCCCTGACCGACCTACGGTCGACCTGCGTCCAAGTACCGATATCAACTCGATCCTCGAAGAAGCGAGGCGTCGACACGAGCAGATCATGGAGGAAAGCAACCGCCGCACGGACGAATTGCTCAAGCCGACCGGACCTGTCGAAATCCCCGACTTTCGGCCAACGCTCATCGAAATCGCTGATCGACCTGCGGTCGACCTGCACACAAGCACTGATGTCGACTCGATCGTCGAAGAAGCAAGGCGCCGGCACAAGCAGATCATGGAGGAGGTCCACAACGACCGGTTCGAGCACAAGCCGGTGACACTGCCGGACATCAATGCCAGCGACTACCTCAAACACCCCACGTCCTCCGACGCCACCCCGGCATCGAAGCCACAGGCCAGCACCTCACCAGCGCAGGCCTATCAGTTGATCGTCGCCGGTCAGGCCTGGAGCGCTGGCTCCTTGAGCGGGCTATTCGGCATGGCGCTCAAGGACCAGGCACCGGTTTACCAGGTCAGCCTTGCCGACGGCTCGCCGCTGCCAGCCTGGATGAGCTTCGACTCGGCTCAGGCGTCGCTGGCAGGGATACCTGAGGCCGGTCTCGCCGGCACCTTCGATATCAAGGTGAATGCCGGCAGCCAAACTAGTGCCGTGCTGCACCTGATGGTCCAACCGACGGTGATGACCGTGCCGATGTTCAGCAGCGTCACCCTGGCAGACGACCAGTACGCGGTGAACCTAAGCAATTCGTTCACCAAGGTCACCGCCAGCGGCGGCCGTCATCTGGCACTGCTCGGCAGCGGGGCCAAAGCCACCCTGCTGGGCAGGGACGACCAGCAGGTCTTTGCCACTGGCTCGCGGGCAGAGGTAACCCTGGGTGATGGTAACAACACGGTCAAGGGAGGGGTCGGCACGCTGGTAGCCGGTCATGGTGACAACCTCATCGAAACGACCGGATCGTCTACCAACCTCACGCTGGGCAACGGCCACAACACCATCAAGGGTAGTCTCGACAAGCTGGTGGCCGGCAATGGCGACAACTTCATCGAAACCACCGGCTCATCCGCCGACGTCACGCTGGGCGATGGCCGCAATACCATCAACGGCAGGCTCGACAAACTGGTTGCCGGTAATGGCGACAACCATGTCGAAAGCTCGGGCTCGTTCGCCGAGATCACCCTGGGCAATGGCGGCAACTCGATCAAAGGCGAATTCCGCAAGCTGGTGGTCGGCGATGGCGACAACCGCATCGAGACGTCATCGTCGTTCACCAAGATCAAGCTGGGCAAAGGCCACAACAACGTCGTGGTCGAAGGCAGCATGGCCGATGTGGAAGTCGGTGAAGGTCATACCGAGGTTGCATTCCGGGGTTCCATGAGCACCTTGAACTTCGGCAAGCCCGTACTGCCCGAACAGCTGTGGTTCCAGCACCAGGGCGATGACCTGCTGATCAGCCGTATCGGCAGTGCGCAGCAGGTCACCCTGCATGACTGGTATGCCAGCTCGCCAGCCCGGGTCCGCGACATCGTTGCCGGTAACGGTCAGCACTTGTCGGACCGCAATGTCGAGCAACTGGTCCAGGCCATGGCGGCGTTCGCGCCGCCCGGCGCGGCTGCTACCAGCTTCGACGCGGCGCAGGCGCAAGCCTTGCAGCCGGTCCTCGCCGCCAACTGGCGCTAACGCCTGGCACCTGGAGGCTTGCGAGCCTCCAGGTGACGGCATCCTGATCAAAACAACGCCATCTGCCCGCCCGGCGGGCAGAATGCGCTGCAGTCCAGCGCCAACGCCTCCCGCCCTTCGAACCCCAGCCGCCTGGCCGCCTTGCGAAAGCGCTGCGCCAGCAATTCGGCGAACACGCCTTCACCGCGCATCCGCGCACCGAAGCGGCTGTCATACAACTCGCCCCCCCGGCTCTGGCGAATCAGGCTCAGCACATGCGCGGCCCGCTGTGGGTAGTGATCCTGCAGCCACTGCTCGAACAACGGTGCGACCTCCAGCGGTAGGCGCAGCATCATGTAAGCCGCGCTCTGCGCACCGGCTTCCTTCGCCGCCTCCAGCAGGTGCTCCAGCTCACTGTCGTTGATCATCGGGATCATCGGCGAACACAGCACGCCCACGGGAACGCCGGCCTCACGCAGCACGCGGATCGTCCGCAGGCGCGCCTTGGGTGCGGCCGCACGGGGTTCGAGGGTGCGCTTTAGCTCATCGTCGAGAGTGGTGAGGCTGATCATTACCCGCACCAGACGCTGGCTGGCCAGTTCGCTGATCAGATCAAGGTCGCGCAGTATCAGCGAGCCCTTGGTGACGATGGTCACCGGGTGGCGGTAGCGCAGTAGCACTTCGAGCAAGCGTCTGGTGAGCTGATGCTCGCGCTCGATGGGCTGGTAGGGATCGGTGTTGGAACCCAGATTGATTGGCGCACATACGTAACCGGGCTTGCTCAATTGCTGTTCAAGTATCTCGGCGGCATTGGTCTTGGCAATCAGCTTGGTTTCGAAATCGAGGCCGGGGGAGAGGTCCCAGTAGGCATGGCTAGGACGGGCGTAGCAGTAGATGCAGCCGTGCTCGCAACCGCGGTAGGGGTTGATGGAGCGGTCGAAGGGCAGGTCGGGGGAGGTGTTGCGGGCGATGATGGTCTTGGCCGTCTCGATCCGCACCTCGGTGCCCTGGGTGAGTGGGACTTCCTGGTACCAGCCATCGTCCTCGACCACTGAAACGCTCGGGGCGAAGCGGTTGTGGGGGTTATCGGCGGTGCCGCGGCCACGAATGGGGGCTGGTTTCATGATGAGAACCCGGATTACTGTACATGCATACAGTAATCCGGGTTCAGCAGGATAGCTACAACCGATTATCGCGGGGCAAGCCCGCTCCCACGCTTGCCGCGTGATTTACCTTCAATCCTGCGGCTTCTTCAGCTTCGGATTGGGGAAGAACTGCACGGTCTGCACCTTGGCCGGCGCCGCCTTGGGCGCCAGGTGGTTGACCCGGGTGCCGAGCTCGCTGGGTACCGACAGGCCTTGTTCGTTCAAGGTGTCAGTGAACCCGCAGGCCACGCACTCTCGGTGCGGCACGCCGTCCTCGTTCCACATCATCAGCTTGTCCATCTCGCTGCATGCCGGGCAGACCGCCCCGGCGATGAAACGTCGTTTGCTCGTGCTCACGGCTACCTCGCTCATGCCGCCGCGTCCTCGGTAAGGCCACTGTGGCGCAGCAATGCATCGATGGAAGGCTCACGGCCCCGGAAGTCGACGAACAGCACCATCGGCTCGCGGGAACCACCACGGGCCAGGATGGCTTCGCGGAAGGCGCGGCCCGTCTCGGCGTTCAGCACACCTTCTTCCTCGAAGCGCGAGAAGGCGTCGGCCGACAGCACTTCGGCCCACTTGTAACTGTAGTAACCCGCCGCGTAGCCGCCGGCGAAGATGTGCGCGAAGCTGTTGGGGAAGCGGTTGTAGGCCGGCGGACGCATCACCGAGACCTCGTCGCGCACGCCTTCGAGCACCTGCAGCACGCTGCGGCCGTCGCCGTGGGTGGCGTGCAGCTCGAAGTCGAACAGCGAGAACTCCAGCTGGCGCACCATCATCATGCCGGATTGGAAGTTCTTCGCCGCCAGCATCTTGTCCAGCAGGTCCTGGGGCAGCGGTTCGCCGGTCTCGTAGTGGCCGGAAATCAGCGCCAGGCCCTCGGGCTCCCAGCACCAGTTCTCCATGAACTGGCTCGGCAGCTCCACCGCGTCCCAGGCCACGCCGTTGATGCCGGACACACCGGCATGCTCGATGCGGGTCAACAGGTGGTGCAGGCCGTGCCCGAACTCATGGAACAGGGTGGTGACTTCGTCGTGGGTCAGCAGCGCCGGTTTGCCGGGCGTGGCCGGAGTGAAGTTGCACACCAGGTTGGCCACCGGGCTCTGCAGCGCGCCAGCGGCGGTGCGGCGATGGTCGCGGGCACCGTCCATCCAGGCGCCGCCACGCTTGTTGGCACGGGCATAGAGGTCGAAGAAGAAGCGACCGACGTGCTGGCCGTCTTCCTTGATCTCGAACAGGCGCACGTCCGGGTGCCAGCTGTCGAAGCCCCTGAGCTCGGCGATCTCGATGCCGTACAGGCGCTGGACGATGGCGAACAGGCCGGAGAGCACCTTGTCGATCGGGAAGTAGGCGCGCAGGGCTTCCTGCGACACGCTGTAGCGCTGTTCGCGCAGCTTTTCGCCGAAATAGCCGGCGTCCCAGCTGGCCAGCTCCGGAGTGCCCTGCTCGGCGGCGAAGGCCTTCAGCTGCTCCAGGTCCTGGGCGGCGAACGGCTTGGAACGCTTGGCCAGGTCACGCAGGAAGCTCAGCACCTGGTCGCTGGACTCAGCCATCTTGGTGGCCAGGCTCAGTTCGGCGAAGTTCGGGTAGCCCAGCAGCTTGGCCAGCTCCTGGCGCAGGTCGAGGATCTCTTCCATCACCGGGCCGTTGTCGAACTGGCCGGCGTTCGGGCCCTGGTCGGAGGCGCGGGTGCAGTAGGCGGCGTACAGTTCTTCGCGCAGGGCGCGGTCGTCGGCGTAGGTCATCACCGCGTAGTAGCTGGGGAATTCCAGGGTGATCAGCCAGCCGTCGAGGCCCTTGGCCTGGGCGGCGGCGGCCATCTGCGCCTTGGCCGAGTCGGTCAGGCCGGCGAGGGCGGCCTCGTCGGTGACGTGCTTGGTCCAGGCCTGGGTGGCATCGAGCAACTGGTTGGAGAAGCGGCTGCCCAGCTCGCTGAGCTTGCTCTGCACTTCGGCATAGCGCTGCTGCTTGTCGGCCGGCAGGTCGATGCCCGACAGGCGGAAATCGCGCAGGGCGTGATCGATGATGGTCTTCTGCGCCACATCGAAGCCGGCAGCCTCGGGGCTGGCGGCCAGGGCTTCATAGGCTTCGAACAGGGCACGGTTCTGGCCCAGCTCGGTGGAATAGGCGCTCAGGGCTGGCAGGCACGACTCGTAGGCCTCGCGCAGTTCCTGGCTGTTGCACACCGCGTTGAGGTGGCTGACCGGGCTCCAGGCGGCGCCCAGGCGGTCGTTGAGTTCGTCCATCGCCAGCACCAGGCCGGCCCAGGTCGGGTTCTTGCCCTGCTTTTCGAGGATCTCGGCGATGGCCTTGCGGTTGTCGGCGAGGATCTGCTCGATCGCCGGCAGCACATGCTCGGCACGGATTGCCGAGAAGGGCGGCAGATCATGGGACTGCAGCAGCGGGTTGTTCGCACTCACGGTTCGGGTACCTTGGCAGGAGAAACACGGGACCATCTTAATTACAATCGACGCCGACCGCAGCAGGCAGCCTGCCTATCGGCATTGCAGAGGAACACTATCATGGCCCTCCGGACCTTCCAGCAACACACGCCGAAAGTGGGAGCACGGGCCTTCGTCGACCGCTCGGCGGTGGTCATCGGCGACGTCGAGATCGGCGAGGACAGCTCGATCTGGCCGCTGACCGTGGTGCGCGGCGACATGCACCGCATCCGCATCGGCGCGCGCACCAGCGTGCAGGACGGCAGCGTGCTGCACATTACCCACGCCGGGCCGTTCAACCCCGACGGTTTTCCGCTGATCATCGGCGACGAGGTGACCATCGGTCACAAAGTCATGCTGCATGGCTGTACCCTGGGCAACCGCATCCTGGTCGGCATGGGCAGCACCATCATGGACGGCGCCATCGTCGAGGACGAGGTGATCATCGGCGCCGGCAGCCTGGTGCCGCCGGGCAAGCGCCTGGTCAGCGGCTACCTGTACATGGGCAGCCCGGTGAAACAGGTGCGCCTGCTGAGCGAGCAGGAGCACGCGTTCTTCCCCTACAGCGCCGGCAACTACGTGAAGCTCAAGGACCAGCACCTGGCCGAAGGCTACGACCGACCGCAATGACGCCATCGCGGGGCGGGCAAGCCTGCTCCCCCGACCTTTGCATACCCCGCGATGGCATCCAGATGAACAGCAGAGTGAACAGCTCCATGCACCAGCAGAACATCCTTTTCGACCTCGACGGCACCCTGACCGACCCGCGCTCAGGGATTACCCGCTCGATCCAGTACGCCCTGGCCAAGCTGGGCATCGACGAGCCAGACCTGACCCGCCTCGAGCACTTCATCGGCCCACCCCTGTTGCAGGCCTTCATGCAGTTCTATGACTTCGACGAGGCCAAGGCCTGGGACGCGGTGAACTTCTACCGCGAGCGCTTCAAGGTCACAGGGCTGTACGAGAACCGGGTGTTCGAGGGTGTGCCGCAGCTGCTGCAGGCGCTCAACGGCCAGGGCCGCACCCTGTATATCGCCACGTCCAAGCCATGGGTCTATGCCCGCGAGATCGCCCGGCATTTCGAATTCGACCACCACTTCAAGGTGATCTACGGCAGCGAGCTGGACGGCACCCGTACCAACAAGGTCGAGCTGATTCGCCACCTGTTGGATGAAGAGGGACTGGACCCGGCACAGACTCTGATGATCGGCGACCGCAAGCATGACCTGATCGGTGCGCGCAGCAATGGTGTGCAGGCGGTGGCAGTGGGCTATGGGTTCGGCAGCCGGGAGGAACTCGAGGCCGAGACGCCGGCGTTCCATTTCGAGACGCTGGCCGAGTTGCATCAGGCGTTCATCAAAGGCTGATATGTATCGGGGCTGCAAAGCAGCCCCTTTATCTCAAGGCCTTGCCATCAACCGTCCAAGCACCGCCTTGCGCTGTTCGATCGGCATCCGCCCCAGCGCCTCGACCCGCTCGTAAAACAGTCCCCAGTCTCCTCCAACCTCATCGAACAGCTTCGAAAACGCCGGGACCCACTGGTCATAAAGCCCAAAAGGCAGCAACTTGGCATTGTTCAATGGAGCAAAGATCCAGGCATCGAAACGCCGATCCCCACCCCAATCGCGGTCCCGCACCTCGCGGTACTCCCGCCGCAACCGCTCGAACTCAGCCTGCTTGGCCGCCCGCTTGCCCCCCTCATCCAACGGCCCGGCATAAATTGTCTGCAATCGCTCGCGGCTGGCCAACACCAGCCGGGTGAACTGTTCGCGCTGCCGGGCCCCGACCTCCTCGATGGCAGCCAACCCACGTGCCGCGCGCCATTGCCGTGTTCCCTCCTGCTCGACAAAGGAGGCGAACGACTCGTTGAACTCGGTATCGTCCTGCACGTAGAAGCGCTGGTGCGCCAGCTCATGAAAGATCACCGTGGCCAGGCGCTCATCGCCCCAGTCGGCCATGGTCGACAGGATCGGATCGTCGAACCAGCCCAGGGTGGAATAAGCCTCCACACCTCCCACATAGACATCCAGGCCCTCCTGGCGCATCAACGCCGCCGCGCCGCGGGCCGCGCCCTGCCGGTAATATCCTCGATAGGCCACGCAGCCGGCGATGGGGAAGCAATGGGTCACCGGCTGCAACGACAGCTCAGGGGTCGCGAACACATTCCATACCACATACGGTCGCCCCAAATCGGCGTAGACCCGGTAACTGCCGTTGTCCGGCAACTTCAACTGCGCGCTGGCGAAGGCCCGGGCCTTTTCGGCAAACAACAGGCGCTGGCGCAACACCGGGCTGGTGGCAGGACTCTCGATAACCCGGTCCAGCGGCTGGCGTGCCCGCAACAGCTGCCACTGGCCCTCCGCCAGTTGGCCGTAGTAGCTCACGCTGGAGCAACCGCTCAGCAGAACGCCCAGCGCCACGGGAACCAACCCGGTGAAAACGCGGTCGAGAACCCGACGGCTGCAGCGCATGAAAAGAAAAAGTCCAAACATCGAGGCTGTCTATCTCGCTCGTCGGCCGAATGCGACCAAGACTATCTCGCAAAGGGGAAGCTTCGCCATGCGTACTCTGCTGTTTGCCGCCGGCACGCTCGTGCTGCTGTCCGGTTGTGCCTCATTCCTGCCCAGCGCCGACCCGAACCAGGCCTGGATCGACCTGGCCCCGGGTGACAACGACTCGCTGCATGCCTTGCAGGTTGATGAGCGCGCCTGGGCCGACACCCGCTATTTCGAGGTGCAGCCCGGCAATCACGAGCTGACCGTGCGCTACCAGTTCGCCGTGACGCCCAGCAACATCGGCCCGGTGGACGAGCCGCTGTGGCGCGACTGTCAGCTCAATCTCACCTACAAGGACTTCACGGCCGGGCAGCGCTATCAGATGCAGGCCGGCAGTATCGGTTTCCGCCCCTGGATCAAGCTTTACGACCAGCAGCAGAAACTGATCGGCCAAGGCGAGCCGGCAGGCTGCCAGCGCACCTGAACCCCGCGAACGGCGCTATGCTTGTAACCTGTGAACCGCGAGCGGGAGTTTCACCATGCGCCAGCCCATGATGCTGATGGCCCTCAGTGCCCTGGGGGCGTGCGCCAGCCCCTTGCCGCCCGTTGACCCAGGCAAGGCCTGGGTCGATCTCTACACCATCACCCCCGGCAGAACCATCATGGCCGACCGTCTGGACGGCCAGCGCCTGGATGACGGCCGCTACTTCCAGGTGACACCTGGCAAGCATGAGCTGGTGGTGCGCTTCGACTACGAGATCTATTCCGGCGGTTTCAGCACTGACCCCACCGAGCGAACCTGCTATCTCACCGTGCGCTACAACGATTTCAAGGCCGGCCAGCGTTATCGCCTGGAGGCGCGGGCCCCGGCGATGCAGCCGCAGGTGCTGTTGTACGACGCCAACCGAAAGGTGGTCGTGAACGAGCCGAGCAACGTCACCTGTATTCCTTGATCGATGACGGGGCTGCCGTGCAGCCCCGACCGTCGAGCCTTACCGATCGTTCTTCTGGTAGATGATCTTCTTCGTGCCGCCCTCGCAGCTGCCAACGATCATGTTGGGATCACTGACCTCGGCATTGGGCACGATCTCAAGCGTGTAGGAGGAAACCTTGTTCGCCTGGATCTTCGCTTCGATCTCGGCCTTCAGTTCCTCGCACGGCTTGGGCGCGGCCAGTGCGGCGGTGGCCAGCAGGGAAGCCAGCACACCAAATGCAACGCGGATCATGGAACGGCTCCTGGGGCAGGGCAGACGAGCTGCCAACGCTGTTTAGACTACAGGAAACCGCCGCCGTTGCGCCGCCTAGGACAGCAGGGTGGCGTCCAAGCTGATCGTCGCGTTGAGCACCTTGGACACCGGACACCCAGCCTTGGCCTTGTTGGCGATCTCCTGGAACTGCGCCTCGCTGGCCCCAGGCACGGTGGCCTTGAGGGTCAGGTGAACGGCGGTGATGGCAAAGCCATCAGCCTGCTTGTCCAGGCTTACCTCGGCGTGAGTGTCGATCCGTTCAGGCGTGAATCCCGCCTCGCCCAACATCATCGACAACGCCATGGAGAAGCAGCCGGCATGGGCAGCGCCGATCAGTTCCTCCGGGTTAGTCCCAGGCGTGCCTTCGAAACGGGTGTTGAAGCCGTAGGGCGCTTGCTTGAGCGCGCCGCTTTCAGTGGAGATCTGGCCCTTGCCATCCTTCAGGCCACCTTGCCAGACCGCCGATGCTGTCTTCTTCATGCTGCCTCCTGTCACAGGGTTGGGGTGTCTATGGTTCTGAGGACCAAGCCCACGCCAAGTTCAGATCAATCCGCAGGAAGGCATTGAATCCGGCGAATATGCCCATACAGAGTCCAGAAGGCCATGGCCAATCACCTGAAGCGGAGGCTCCAATGACGCACCTGCGAGACCTGAAGATATCCACCCTCGACCTGGTGCCCGTGCGCGCCGATGGGAGCCCCGCGCAATCACTGCGCAACTCGCTGGACCTGGCCCGGCACGTCGAGCGCTTCGGCTACAACCGCTTCTGGGTCGCCGAACACCACAACATGGACGGCATCGCCAGTTCGGCCACCGCCGTGCTGATCGGCTACCTGGCCGGCGGCACCTCGAGCATCCGCGTCGGCTCCGGCGGGGTGATGCTGCCCAACCATGCACCGCTGGTGATCGCCGAGCAGTTCGGCACCCTGGCCAGCCTGTACCCGGGGCGTATCGACCTGGGCCTGGGCCGCGCCCCGGGCTCCGACCAGATGACCGCCCGCGCCCTGCGCCGTGAACGCTCCGGCAGTGCCGACGACTTCCCCGACGATGTCGAGGAACTGTCGCGTTACCTCGGCCCGCGTACAGATGATCAGAAAGTGATCGCCGTACCTGGCCACGACACCGAGGTGCCAATGTGGTTGCTCGGCTCCAGCCTGTTCAGCGCCCAGCTGGCAGGCATGCGCGGCATGCCCTATGCCTTTGCCTCGCACTTCGCGCCGCGCTACATGCACGAGGCGATCCGCATCTACCGCGACCATTTCAAGCCGTCCACCACGCTGGACAAGCCTTACGTGATGCTCGGCATCCCGATGGTGGTTGCCGAGACCGACGAGAAGGCCGAGTACCTGGCGACGTCGGTGTACCAGCGTATCCTCGCGCTGATCCGTGGCCAGAGCCTGATGCAGCGCCCGCCGGTCGAAAGCATGAATGGACTATGGCTGCCCCATGAGCGCGATGCAGTGAGCAGTTTCCTGGGCCTGGCGATGATCGGCAGCCCACAGAAGGTGCGGGCGAAGGTGGAGGTGCTGCTGGAACAGACCGGGGCGGATGAGCTGATCTTCACCAGCGACCTGTACGAGCATGCCGACCGGATCAGGTCCTATGAGCTGATGGCTCAGGCCTTGAAGACCGGTTAAAGGTCATCGCGGGGCAAGCCCGCTCCTACAGGGTACGCTCTGTGGGAGCGAGCTTGCCCCGCGATGGAGCCACAATCAGTCACGGCTATAGGCAATTACCTTGGTCCCAGCCTCGCAGGTACCCACCACCTTGTCGGCAGGATCACCCTTGGGGGCGATCGTAAGCTTGTAACCCTTCACCCCCTTGGCATCCAGCTTCGCCGCAATCTCCGCCTTGAGCTCCTCGCACGGCTTGCCCGCCGCCAGCGCACCACCGGCCAACGCCATCAGCCCCACGGCCAGAATCAACTTCTTCATCGATCGCTTTCCTTGTACAGATCCAAGACGAAAAGGGCGCGAAGCTCGCGCCCTGCAACCTTATTACCCGATCAGGCCGGGCAAGCCTAGCCCAGCTTCGTTTCAGCTGTTGGCGATACGGAAGCCCACCTTCAGCGTCACCTGGAAGTGCGCGGCCTTGTTGTCGCGGATATGCCCGCGGGTATCGACCACCTCGAACCATTCCAGGTGCTTGATGCTCTTGCCGGCCTCGGCCAGGGCATTGTTGATCGCTTCTTCGATGCTGGTGGGGGAGGATCCGACCAGCTCGATCTTCTTGTAGGTGTGATGATCCGACATGAGTGCTCTCCTGGGTTGGGTAGTCCGTTGAGCCTAGCAGCGCAGGCCCGGTTTACCTGCGAGCGATCGGCGCAGGAGAAAGTTCGACTGCACTTTCTCAGCGCCGCGCAGTCGCATTCCTAACAGCCCATACCGCGAAGGAGAGTCAACATGCCACGCAATTCCCTGCGCCAAACCTCCCTGGAAAGCATGGAAGCCGAGATCGAAAGCCTGCTCAAGACACTGGAGCACCTCAAGCACGATGCCTCGGAGGAGTCCCACAAGACCATGAAGGCGCTGCGCGGCAATGCCGAGAACGCCCTCAAGCATTCGCGCAGCCTGCTCAGCGATGCCTACGAGGAAGTGAAGACCCGCACCCGCCAGACCGGTGTTGCCACCCGAGACTATGCCCAGGAACATCCCTGGACCACTGCGGGTGTGGCAGTTGGCGCCCTCGGCCTGCTGGCCGCCTACCTGATGTGCCGGCGTAATAACTAGCCGACCTGCTGCAGCTCCCGGCGCAGCCATTGCGCCAGCTGCTCGGCGCGCCCGTCCGCGGCGCGCCGGGGCACCCACAGGGCCAACGCGGCGTGGGTCGGGGAGAATCCCCAAGGCGCAGCCAGCCGCCCGGCCTTCAGGTCGTCCGCCACCAGCGGCTGTGGCGCGATGGCCACGCCAAGGCCGGCCACCGCCGCTTCCAGCAGGTAGTACAAATGCTCGAATGCCTGGCCGTAACTCAAAGTGCCAGGCTCGATGCCATGCTGCTGCGCCCAGGTCGGCCAGGCCTGTGGCCGCGAAGTCGTGTGGAGCACGGCCTCGCGTTGCAACGCCACGGCTGGCGCGGCTTTCAAACGATCGAAGCCTTCGAAGCGCGGACTCATCACCGGACCGATCCACTCTTCGGCGAGCACATGCACCTGCATGTCCGCCGGCCATGGCGGCTCGGCATAGACCAGCAACGCATCCAGCCCCGGGCGCCGCGGATCGAGATCGCCTTCACCCGCGGACAGGTGCAGGCGCAACTCCGGCAGGTCGGCCTTCAGGCGCCCCAGCCGCGGAATGAACCAGCGCGCCAGCAGGCTGCCAGAACAGCCGAGCACGAAGGGTGCTTCGTCGGCATCGCGGGAAAGCTCGGCGCAGACACCGCGCAGCCGGTCGAACGCCTCGAAGCTGGCATCACGCAGGCGCACCCCGGCATCTGTGAGTTTGACGCCACGCCCATCCTTGCCGAACAGGGCCACGCCCAGATGCTCCTCGAGCACCTTGATCTGCCGGCTGACGGCACCATGGGTCACATGCAGCGCCTCGGCAGCCTGGCTGACACTGTTCAGCCGGGCGGTCGCCTCGAAAGCCCGCAGGGCGTTGAGGGGGGGAAGGTCATGGGCCATTTGAGTTGTGAGTTTTCCTGACAGGTTTGCGCAATCTTATCGGTTTTCAGCCGGCCACGTCGTGGTTAGAGTAAAGCCCATCACTCATCCATTACGCCCTGGAGCGCCCCATGACCCAGACCCAATACCGCGCCGGCCCCGATGCCAACGGCCTGTTCGGCTCGTTCGGCGGCCGCTACGTGGCCGAAACCCTGATGCCCCTGGTGCTGGACCTGGCCCGCGAATACGAAGCGGCCAAGGCCGACCCCACGTTCCTCGAAGAACTGGCCTACTTCCAGCGCGACTACATCGGCCGCCCCAACCCGCTGTACTTCGCCGAGCGCCTGACCGAGCACTGCGGCGGCGCGAAGATCTTCTTCAAGCGTGAAGAGCTCAACCACACCGGCGCGCACAAGGTGAACAACTGCATCGGCCAGGTGCTGCTGGCCAAGCGCATGGGCAAGAAGCGCCTGATCGCAGAGACCGGCGCCGGCATGCACGGCGTGGCCACCGCCACCGTCGCCGCGCGCTTCGGCCTGCCCTGCGTGATCTACATGGGCGCCACCGACATCGAGCGCCAGCAGGCCAACGTGTTCCGCATGAAGCTGCTGGGTGCCGAGATCGTCCCGGTGACCGCCGGCACCGGCACCCTGAAGGACGCCATGAACGAGGCCCTGCGCGACTGGGTCACCAACGTCGAGGACACCTTCTACCTGATCGGCACCGTGGCAGGCCCGCACCCGTACCCGGCGATGGTCCGCGACTTCCAGTCGATCATCGGCAAGGAAACCCGCGCCCAGCTGCAGGAGAAGGAAGGGCGCCTGCCCGACAGCCTGATCGCCTGCGTCGGCGGCGGCTCCAACGCCATGGGCCTGTTCCACGACTTCCTCGATGACGCCAGCGTGCAGATCATCGGCGTCGAAGCCGGCGGCCACGGCGTGCACACCGACAAGCACGCGGCCAGCCTCAACGGCGGCGTGCCGGGTGTGCTGCACGGCAACCGCACCTACCTGCTGCAGGACGACGACGGCCAGATCACCGACGCCCACTCGATCTCCGCAGGCCTGGACTACCCCGGCATCGGCCCGGAGCACGCCTACCTGCACGAAGTGAAACGCGTGGAGTACGTCAGCATCACCGACGACGAGGCCCTCGACGCCTTCCACGCCACCTGCCGCCTGGAGGGCATCATCCCGGCGCTGGAAAGCTCCCACGCCCTGGCCGAGGCGATCAAGCGCGCGCCGAAGCTGCCCAAGGACCACCTGATGGTGATCTGCCTGTCCGGTCGCGGCGACAAGGACATGCAAACTGTGATGAACCACATGGCCGCCCAGGAGAAACAGGCATGAGCCGTCTCGAACAACGCTTCGCCGAACTGAAGGCCGAAGGCCGTTCCGCCCTGGTCACCTTCGTCACCGCTGGCGACCCGGGCTACGACGCCTCGCTGGAGATCCTCAAGGGCCTGCCGGCCGCTGGCGCCGATGTGATCGAACTGGGCATGCCGTTCACCGACCCGATGGCCGACGGCGTGGCCATCCAGCTCGCCACCCTGCGCGCCCTGGAAGCCGGCCAGACCCTGGCCAAGACCCTGCAGATGGTTCGCGAATTCCGTGTGGATAACCAGACCACGCCCATCGTGCTGATGGGTTACTACAACCCGATCCACCGCTTCGGCGTGGAGCAGTTCGTCGCCGAGGCAAAAGAAGCGGGCGTCGATGGCCTGATCATCGTCGACCTGCCACCGGAACACGACGCCGAACTGGCCACCCCGGCCCAGGCCGCAGGCATCGACTTCATCCGCCTGACCACCCCGACCACCGACGATGCGCGCCTGCCGCGCGTGCTGGAGCGCAGCTCCGGGTTCGTCTACTACGTGTCGGTGGCAGGTGTGACCGGTGCGGGTTCGGCAACCACCGAGCATGTGACCGAGGCCATTGCCCGCCTGCGTCGGCATACCGATCTGCCGATCAGCGTCGGTTTCGGCATCCGCACGCCGGAGCAGGCTGCTGCCATTGCCCGCCTGGCCGATGGCGTGGTGGTCGGTTCGGCGCTGGTCGACAAGATCGCCCAGGCCAAGGATGCCGGTCAGGCAGTGAACGATGTGCTGAGCCTGTGCTCGGCGCTGGCCGAAGGCGTGCGCGCCGCCCGCAACTGATCCGCGCAGCAGGTGTATTTGTGGGAGCGGGCTTGCCCCGCGATAACGATGGTGGACTCACCGCCGCTGTCGCGGGACAAGCCCGCTCCCACGTTGCATCAAGCACCAAATATCGACAGATCCAACGGCCTGATCGCCCCCATCCAGATCGCATGATCGCGGTGATCCGCCAGCTCATCCCCGGTTTCCGGGTGCAGGAACACCACCAGCCCCTTGCGATACAGCGCCAGCCACGGCAACACCACACCCACCACCTCCGGCCCGAAGGCCAGCTGACAGCTCCAGTCAGGGTGCGGCCCGACCGGTTTCTGGTGCATGCGTCCCATGGTCACGGGAAACAGCCGCGTTGCTTCCTCGCATAGTTCACGGGCCTGCTCCATGGTCGATGCGTCGTAGTACACGTGGGCGTGATAGCCCTTGATCCTTTGCACGGTGGCTCCTGATTGCAGTAATGCGAACATCTTGAAGTCTACGCCATCTCATTACAGGCGCTCCTGCTCCAGCCAATCCACAAACCGCTCGATCAACGCCCCACGCCGCTTGCGTGGCGGCAGCACCACGTAATACCCCCGCTTCGAGCGCAAGCTGCCTTCCAGCGGCCGGCACAGCAGCCCCTGCCCGACCAGCCCGTCCACCAGATGCGCCCAGCCGATCGCCACGCCTTGGCCAGCAATCGCCGCCTGAATCAGCAGGGTGTAGTTGTCGAACCGCAGTTGACCGGACGGAGGAGGGCTGTCCACACCAAGACCACGGAAGACACCGGCCCAATCGAACCAGCGACTGGCCTGCTCGCCCTTCAGGTGCAACAACGGCAATCGTTGCAAAGCCTCGGCTGACAAGGGTTTGCCATGAGTCAGCCGTGGGCTGCAGACCGGGAAGACCTCCTCATCGAACAACCAGCGACTCTCGCCCTGATGGAAACGCCCATCACCAAACAGCACCGCCACATCGATGTCCGGGCGCAACATCCCCTGGCTGCGCTCGCCGGTCACCAGGCTCACGTCCACCTGTGGATAAGCGTCGTGGAAACGCTGCAAGCGCGGCATCAGCCAGAACGCCGCAAAGGCGAAGTCCGTAGCCACCTGCAGCACCTCGCGCTGGCCGCGCCCGCTGGCTTGGGCGACGCCATCGTCCATCGCCTGCAAGCCCTGGTGCACCTGTTCGAACAATAGCAACCCCGCCTCGGTCAACTCGATGCCCCGGTAGATCCGGTCGAACAACCGCGTGCCCAACTGCGCCTCCAGGCGCTTCATCTGCTGGCTGACCGCCGGCTGGGTGGTGCCCAGCTCCACGGCCGCAGCCGTGAAGCTACGCAAGCGCGCGGCGGACTCGAACACGCGCAATGCGTCCAGAGACAGGTCGGCAAGGTGTTCAAACATAAGCATGGCTAATCCCAGTCATTGCCCGACGTGGGCTTTACCCACCTTATCCACAGCCCCATGCTGGATTGCAAGCGTTCACCATAACTCTCGACGATGGAAGGGCACCATGAAGCAACCCAATATCCTGTTCATCATGGCCGACCAGATGGCCGCGCCGCTGTTGCCGATCTACAGCCCGTCGCCGATCAAGATGCCCAACCTGGCGCGCCTCGCCGAGCAGGCCGTGGTGTTCGACTCCGCCTACTGCAACAGCCCGCTGTGCGCGCCCTCGCGCTTCACCCTGGTCAGCGGCCAGTTGCCCAGCCACATCGGCGCCTACGACAACGCCGCCGACTTTCCCGCCGACATTCCGACCTACGCCCACTACCTGCGCCGCATCGGCTACCGCACCGCGCTGTCGGGCAAGATGCATTTCTGCGGCCCGGACCAGTTGCACGGCTACGAAGAGCGCCTGACCAGCGACATCTACCCGGCCGACTATGGCTGGGCGGTGAACTGGGACGCGCCTGACGAGCGCCCGAGCTGGTACCACAACATGTCCTCGGTGCTGCAGGCCGGGCCGTGCGTGCGCACCAACCAGCTGGATTTCGACGAGGAGGTGGTGTTCAAGGCACGCCAGTACCTCTATGACCACGTGCGCGAAGACGATGGCCGGCCGTTCTGCCTGACCGTGTCGATGACCCACCCGCACGATCCGTACACCATCCCCAAACGCTACTGGGATCTCTACGAGGCTGTGGATATCCCGCTACCCCGCGACGTGATCGCCCAGAGCCAGCAAGACCCGCACTCGCAGCGCCTGCTCAAGGTCTATGACCTGTGGGACAAGCCGCTGCCCGTGGACAAGATCCGCGATGCCCGCCGCGCCTACTTCGGCGCCTGCAGCTATATCGACGACAATATCGGCCTGCTTCTGCAGACGCTGGAAGACTGCGGCCTGGCCGACGACACCCTGATCATCTTCTCCGGCGACCACGGCGACATGCTTGGCGAACGGGGGCTTTGGTACAAGATGCACTGGTTCGAGATGTCGGCGCGGGTACCGCTGCTGATCCACGCGCCCAAGCACTTCAAACCTGCGCGCATCAGCGCCAGCGTTTCCACCTGCGACCTGCTGCCGACGTTGGTCGAGCTGGCTGGCGATGCTGTGGATAAAGATCTGCACCTGGACGGCCGCTCGCTGCTCGGCCACCTGCAAGGGCAGGGCGGGCATGACGAGGTGATCGGCGAATACATGGCCGAAGGTACCGTCGGCCCGCTGATGATGATCCGCCGCGGCGCCTACAAGTTCGTGTACAGCGAGGACGACCCCTGTTTACTCTACGACCTGAGCCGCGACCCGCACGAGCGGGAGAACCTCACCGGCAGCCCCGACCACCAGGCGCTGCTGCAGGCATTTGTCGATGAAGCCAAGCTGCGCTGGGATATCCCCAGCCTGCGCCAGCAGGTGCTGGCCAGCCAACGCCGCCGCCGCCTGGTAGCCGAGGCGCTGGCCATCGGCACGCTGAAAAGCTGGGACCACCAACCGCTGGTCGACGCCAGCCAACAGTACATGCGCAACCACATCGATCTCGACGACCTCGAGCGCAAGGCACGTTATCCACAGCCCGCACCCCTGGATTGAGAAGAGAGGCCGCCATGCAGAAGTTCTCCACCGCCGTACTTGCCCTGGCCCTGAGCCTGGGCACGGCCCACGCCGCCGACGGCGACGCGCAATGCAGCACCGTGAAACTGGCCGACCCCGGCTGGAGCGATATCGCCAGCACCAACGCCGTCGCCCGCCTGCTCCTGGAAAGCCTGGGTTACCAGGTGAAGATCGACAGCCTGGCCGTGCCGATCATCTACGGCGGCCTGAAAGATGGCCGGGTGGATGCCTTCCTCGGCAACTGGATGCCGGCGCAGCAGGGTTTTCATGACAAGTTCATCGCCAATGGCGACGTGCAACAGTTGGCGCGCAACCTGGAGGGCACCGAATTTACCCTGGCGGTGCCCGATTATGTCTGGGAGGCCGGCGTTAAGGACTTCGCCGACCTGCACAAGTACGCCGACAGGTTCGACAAGAAGCTCTACGGCATCGGCTCCGGCGCACCGGCCAACCTGTCGCTGAAGGCGATCATCGACAAGAACGACTTCGCGCTTGGGCAGTGGAAGCTGGTCGAATCCAGCGAACAGGCGATGCTGGCCCAGGTGGATCGGGCGGTGAAGAAGCAGCAGTTCATCACCTTCCTCGGCTGGACACCGCATCCAATGAACGTGAAGTTGAAGATGCATTACCTCACGGGTGGCGAAAAATGGTTTGGGAGCAAAGGTGATGTGTACACGCTGACTCGCAAGGGATATCCACAGGCTTGCCCGAATGCGGCGAAGCTGTTGAGCAACCTGACGTTCACGCTGGGCATGGAGAACAGCATCATGGCCGAGGTTGTGGACAAGAAGGTGAGCTTTGATGAGGCGGCCAGGGCTTGGGTGAAGAAGCGCCCAGAGTTGCTGGATGGTTGGTTGGCTGGAGTGACTACCAAGGCTGGTGGGGACGCAGCAGAAGCGGTTAAAGCCAAACTCTGATTTTTGTCTGTTAGGCTGCCGGGGCCGCTTTGCGGCCCTTTCGCGACGCAAGGCCGCTCCCACAGGGATTCGCGCTCTTCTGTGGGGGCGGCCTTGTGTCGCGAAACGAGGGCAAGGCCCTCGCCAGCGATACTGAACAGGAATGACGCATGCCTCGTCTCCACCACCTGCTGCCCTTCCTCACCTGGCTCCCCCGTCAATCGGGCCGCAGCCTGCGCCAGGACCTGCTGGTAGGCCTGAGCGGCGCTATCCTTGCCCTGCCGCAATCGATCGCCTACGCCCTGATCGCCGGCCTGCCCGCCGAGTACGGCCTGTACGCCGCCATCGTGCCGGTGCTGGTGGCCTGCCTGTGGGGCTCGTCCTGGCACCTGATCTGCGGCCCCACCGCCGCCATCTCCATCGTCCTGTATGCCAGCATCAGCCCGCTGGCCGTGGCCGGCAGCGACGACTACGTGACCCTGGTGCTGCTGCTGACCTTCCTCGGCGGCGTCTTCCAGCTCATGCTGGGGCTGCTGCGCTTCGGCGCGCTGGTCAACTTCGTCTCCCATTCGGTGGTGCTGGGCTTCACCCTCGGTGCCGCCGTCGTCATCGCGCTGGGGCAACTGCCCAACCTGCTGGGCCTGGACCTGCCAAGCCAGGCCACGGCTCTGAAGACCGTGCAGGAATTGGCCGGTCATATTGGCGAGGTGGACATGCCATCGCTGGTGCTGGGGCTGAGCACCCTGGCGATTGGCGTGCTGTTGAAACTGTGGCGGCCACGCTGGCCGAGCCTGTTGATAAGTCTGCTGCTGGTCAGCCTGGCGGCCTGGCTGTTGCCCGGCGTGTTCGGCCATGTGCCGCGTGTGCCCGCCTTCGTCGGCCAGTTGCCACCGCTCAGCCCACTGCCGTTACTCGATGTGGAACTGATCCTGCGCCTGCTGCCCAGTGCCGTGGCTGTCGGCATGCTCGGGCTGGTCACCAGCCTGTCCATCGCCCGTTCCCTGTCCGCACGTTCCGAGCAACTGATCGACGCCAACCAGGAGATTCGCGCCCAGGGCTTGTCGAACATCATCGGGGCATTGTTCTCCGGCTACCTGTCCTCCGGCTCCTTTACCCGCTCCGGGCTCAGCTACGACGCAGGGGCCCGCTCGCCGTTGGCCGGGGTGTTCTCGGCGCTGTGGGTGGCGCTGTTCGCGGTGGCGGGGGCCGGGCTGATCGCCCATCTGCCGATCCCGGCGATGGCGGGCAGCATCCTGTTGATTTGCTGGGGGCTGGTAGACCATCGCGGCATCCGCGCGCTGTTCCGGGTCAGCCGTTCGGAGTTCCTGGTCATGGCGCTGACCGCCGCCGCGACCCTGCTGCTCGAGCTGCAGACGGCGATCTACGCCGGGGTGCTGGCATCGCTGTTCTTCTACCTCAAGCGCACCTCGAGGCCGCGAGTGCAGCAGAGCCGGGAAGGGGAGGCGGACGTGTTGCGTGTGGGCGGGTCGATCTTCTTCGGCGCGGCGCATTACCTGCAGCTGCGCTTGCAGCGCTGCCAGGGGCCGCATGTGGTGATCGATGCGCGACAGGTGAACTTCATCGATTATTCGGGTGTGGATATGTTGCACCGCGAGGCGCGGCGGTTGATGCGTAATGGCGGAAGCCTGACGTTGCAGCGGGCAAGGCCGCAGGTGATCGAGGAACTGCAGAAGCTGGAAGGCATGGCGAGTTGCCCGATTCGCTTCGAGGGCTGATGGTCAACTGGCATTTCTGTCAGTTGCGAACAGCGTGCAGGCGATGAAAGGAGGGTGTCAGAAATTTTGTGTTCGGGCATAACATGAGTAAGAGGTGCATGTATGCCAACCAAAAAGAAACCCTTGCGTGACCTGCCCAAAATCCCCAAAGAGCTGCTGGAGCAGTTCGGTGAGGGCCTGATGACCGCAGAGGCTATCGAGGATGCCTCTGCGGCGTTCAAGAAGGCCTTGATCGAACGCGCTCTGCACGCCGAACTTGGCCACCACCTGGGTTATCCGCCGGGCGCGCAGCGCCCAGAGGATGAAACCAACCAGCGTAACGGCAAGAGTGGCAAGACGGTTTTGACCGGCGATGGCCCGCTGCGGCTGGAAATTCCTCGTGACCGAGACGGCAGTTTTGCGCCCATTCTCATCCCCAAGCATGAGCGGCGGTACACCGGTTTCGATGACAAGATCATCGCCATGTACGCCCGTGGCATGACGGTCAGAGAGATCCGAGCCTTTCTGTCCGAGCAGTATGGAACAGAGGTCTCACCCGACTTCATCAGCTCTGTGACAGACGAGGTCATGGAAGAAATTGGCGCGTGGCAGCAGCGGCCACTGGAGCCCATGTACCCGGTCATTTTCTTCGATGCACTGCGGGTGAAGATCCGCGAAGAAGGCTTGGTGCGCAACAAGGCCATTTACTTGGCGCTGGGCGTTCTACCCGACGGGACGCGCGATATCTTGGGCATCTGGATCGAGAACACCGAGGGTGCGAAGTTCTGGATGAAGGTCTTTAACGATCTCAAGACACGTGGTGTCGAGGATGTGCTGATTGCCGTGACCGATGGCCTCAAAGGCATGCCAGAGGCTCTCAGCGCCGTGTTTCCAGAGACGACGCTGCAGACGTGCATCGTGCACCTGATCCGCAACAGCCTGGACTTTGCAGCCTGGGACAAGCGGCGGGCACTGGCCAAGGCGCTCAAGCCGATCTACCAGGCCATCAACGCCGAAGCGGCTGAGCAGGCACTCGATGAGTTTGAAAACGGGCCCTGGGGCAAGCAGTATCCAACGGTCGTTGCGGCCTGGAGACGCGCCTGGGATCGAGTGATTCCCTTCTTTGTCTTCCCACCAGCCATCCGGAAAGTGATCTACACCACCAACGCCATCGAGAGTATCAATGCCCAGCTGCGCAAGATCATCAAGACCCGAGGCCATTTCCCGAACGATGACGCAGCTACCAAGCTGATCTGGCTGGGGCTGCGAAACATCACGGCGAACTGGGGCTCAGCGGCGCATGATTGGAAAAGTGCGATGAATCAATTCGCGATTTTGTACGGAGATCGGTTCATCAGGCCGACCTGGTGAAAGTCAGGGCCTGCCTGACGGCAGGCCGTTACCGGCCCGCACACAAAAAATCTGACACTTCCGATGAAAGAGTAAACAACGCTCATTCACTGCGGAGCACGCCATGAGTAGTTGCGTTCATCTCGCCCTGGCACTCGTGCCATTACTAGCTGCTCAAGGCAGCGGCGCTGTGGATAACTGCTGGAGCGTTGCCGATGCTCAAGTACGGATTGCCCGGCTGGAAAGCGACATGACCGCTCGCGATCCCTACACTGGCGAAACGCAATCCACAGCCAAACTCGCTCACTACCAGCAGCAAATCGACCTGGAACGCCAATTCATCCAACAGCGCCCCGAAATCAACTGCTCGCCAGTTGCCGACGCAACTCATCCAGCACAGGCACCGTGTCAGGACGCACCCCCCGCCAGATAAAGAACGCCTCGGCCGCCTGCTCGGCCAGCATCCCCAGCCCATCCAGCACCTTGGCCGCACCCAGCTTGCTGGCCCACTGGCAGAAAGGTGTCGGCTCCTTGCCATACATCATGTCGTAGCAGACGGTGCGCCCCGCCTCGACCAGGCTGTCGGCAATCGGCGGCAGTTCGCCAGACAAGCTCGCAGAAGTAGCGTTGATGATCACGTCTACCGGCTCCTGCAACCAGCTGAAACCACTGGCCACCACCGGCCCCAGCTCATCGAACTCCCGCGCCAGCTGCTCGGCTTTCTCGACGGTACGGTTGGCGATCACCAGCGACTGTGGCTTGTGCGCCAGGATCGGCTCCAGCACACCCCGAACAGCACCGCCGGCGCCAAGGATAAGGATGCGCTTGCCAGCCAAGGTCACCCCGGCGTTCACCGTCAGGTCACGCACCAGCCCGGCGCCGTCGGTGTTGTCGCCTTGCAAGGTACCGTCGGCCAGCTTGGTCAGGGTGTTCACCGCGCCAGCACGTTGCGCACGCGGGGTGAGGCTGTCGCACAGGCGATAGGCCTCTTCCTTGAATGGCACGGTGACGTTGGCGCCGCTGCCTTGCTTGAAGAAGCCTGTGGCGCAGTCGCTGAACTCGTCCAGCGGCGCCAGCAGGGTGGCGTACTCCAGGTCCTGGCCGGTCTGGTCAGCGAACAGGCGGTGGATCAGCGGCGACTTGCTATGGCCGATTGGGTTGCCGAATACGACGTACTGGTCCATGGGAGCTCCTCGGTTATCCACAGGCTTACTGGGCGAGCCAGTCGCGGTCCTGCAGGAAATAGTCGGTCAGGCGCGCTTCCTCGCTGCCAGGCTCGGCTTTCCAATCGTAGCCCCAACGCACCTGCGGCGGCAGCGACATCAGGATCGACTCGGTACGACCGCCCGACTGCAAACCGAACAGCGTGCCACGGTCGTAGACCAGGTTGAACTCGACGTAGCGGCCACGGCGGTATTCCTGGAATTCACGCTGCTTGGCAGTGTACGGCGTGTCCTTGCGGCGCTGGATGATCGGCAGGTAGGCATCGACGTAGGCGTCGCCGATGGCGCGCATGAAGGCGAAGCAGGTGTCGAAGTCCCACTCGTTCAGATCGTCGAAGAACAGGCCGCCGATGCCGCGCGGCTCGCCGCGGTGCTTGAGGTGGAAGTAGCGGTCGCACCAGGCCTTGTAGCGCGGGTAGACGTCGGCGCCGAACGGCGCGCAGGCCTGCTCGGCGACGCGATGCCAGTGCACGCAGTCTTCTTCGTTGCCGTAGTACGGGGTCAGGTCGAAGCCGCCACCGAACCACCATACCGCCTCTTCACCCTCTTTTTCGGCGATGAAGAAGCGCACGTTGGCGTGGGAGGTCGGCACATGCGGGTTGTGCGGGTGGATCACCAGCGACACGCCCAGGGCCTCGAAGCCACGGCCCGCCAGCTCCGGGCGGTGGGCACTGGCCGACGGCGGCAGGCCGGCGCCGAACACGTGGGAGAAGTTCACCCCGCCTTTCTCGATCACCTTGCCCTCGCCGATCACCCGCGTGCGACCACCGCCGCCGGCATCGCGCACCCAGGCATCCTCGACGAAGCGGGCGCCGCCGTCTTCGGTTTCGAGGGCAGAGCAGATGCGGTCTTGCAGGTCGAGCAGGTAGGCTTTTACGGCCTCGGTGCGGCTGGTCATCGGGTCACCTGGAAGGAGCGGGAAAATTCGCCGCGTAGCATACCACCGGCCGACGCCGCGTCGCAGTTGACGGCGGTCAAGCAAAGGCGTCCGATAGAAGGCCTTTGCGACCCTCGACGACAGGAGTATGTGATGGCCAAGCGTATCCAGTTCAGCCAGCATGGCGGCCCGGAAGTCCTGCAACTGGTGGAGTTCGACCCGACACCGCCCGGCCCGCAGCAGGTGCGGGTGCGTAACCACGCAATCGGCTTGAATTTCATCGACACCTATTTCCGTGGCGGGCTGTATGCGCCGCCTGCGCTGCCTTCCGGGCTGGGCACCGAAGCGGCCGGCGTGGTCGAGGCGGTGGGCGAGGGTGTCAGCCGGATCAAGGTCGGCGACCGCGTGGCCTATGCCGGTGGGCCGCTTGGGGCCTACAGCGAGGTGCATACGCTGCCGGAGGCCAACCTGGTGAAGCTGCCGGAGGCGATCAGCTTCGAACAGGCGGCGGCGGTAATGCTCAAGGGGCTGACCACGCAGTATTTGCTCAAGCAGACCTATGCCGTGCAGCCGGGGGACTTCGTGCTGTTCCATGCCGCCGCCGGCGGTGTGGGGTCGCTGGCTTGCCAGTGGGCCAAGGCGCTGGGCGCGAAGCTGATCGGTACCGTCAGCTCTGCTGAGAAAGCCGAACGGGCCAAGGCCCTCGGCGCCTGGGCGACCATCGACTACAGCCATGAAGACGTGGCCAAGCGTGTGCTGGAGCTGACAGACGGTCAGAAGTGCGCGGTGGTGTATGACGGCGTGGGCGCCGATACCTGGCTGACTTCGCTGGATTGCCTGCGGCCGCGCGGTTTGATGGTCAGCTTTGGCAATGCCTCCGGCGCGGTAACCGGGGTCAACTTGGGGATCCTGTCGCAGAAGGGGTCGTTGTATGTCACCCGGCCGACGCTGGCGAGCTACGCCAACAATGCTGAGAACACCCAGGCCATGGCCGATGACCTGTTCGCGATGATCGCCAGCGGCAAGCTGGTTGTGGATATCCAGCAGCGGTATCCGTTGAGCGAGGCGGCCAAGGCGCAGGCGGAGTTATCGGCGCGGCGGACCGTTGGCTCGACTATGCTTCTGCCTTGAAGCCCCTATCGCGGGGCAAGTCGCAGCGGCCGAAGGGGTGGGTTGTGGTGTTAGGAAGTGGTGGATCGGGGACAATCTTCTTGTTCATGGCAACCTCTACCAGAGTAGGGCTGACACCTCGTCCGTTACCACACGAATGGGTGGCAGCTTTACACGGGGTGGTAAACCGGGGAGGTACCAGACCCGGCAGGCTCGAAAGCCTCCCGCGCACAGCCGCCATAGACGACTCTGATACCTTCCTGTTACCGGGTTACCACACCCGATCGCCAAGTTATTCGGCGACGGTTTGGAGCCTAAAGGCAGGCGTTCCCACTGAGAGGGTAATGGCAGTCGACAGACTGCGTAGGATATTTCTCTGAATTCAGAATGGGCAGCCATCTGGGTGCAAATCAGAAAAATCGGCGGGAATTCTGGGGCCGCTTTGCGGCCCTTTCGCGACACAAGGCCGCTCCCACAGGTTACAGCGCCAAGCCTGAGAGCTGCGCTGTACCTGTAAGAGCGGCCTTGTGCCGCGAAACGAGGGCAAAGCCCTCGCCAGCGGTATCAGCCCGGGCGCACAACCTCACCGGTCGCCAGGTCGCGAATCAGGCTCGGGTTCTTCCGCCCACCCAACGCCCCACCCAGCACCATGTCCAGCTCGTTGTGGAAATACTGCTCCACCCGCAACCGGCTCTTGGCCGCCGGCCGCCCGGCCGGGTTGCACGAGGTGGAGATCAACGGCCCGACCAGCGCGCACAGCTCGCGCACCTGTGGATGATCGCTGACTCGCAAGGCCACGGTGTCATGCTGCCCGGTCACCCACTCGGGCAGCAGACCCTGGTGCGGCACCAGCCAGGTGTTAGGCCCAGGCCAGGTGGCGCTCATGCGGTCGATCCAGTCCTGGGGGAAATCCTCGAACAGAAAGTCGAACTGGCGAATGTTGTCGGCGACCAGGATCAGCCCTTTATCCACAGGCCGCGACTTGAGCGCCAGCAGGCGATACACCGCGTCCTCGTTCCACGGGTCGCAGCCCAGGCCCCAGACCGCTTCCGTCGGATAGGCGATCACCGCACCCGCCTTCACCTCGCGCGCGGCTTGTTGCACACGCCAACTGCTCACCATTTTCCGTCTCTCCGCATAAACGCCGTGCGCGCAGTGTACTTAGCCCGCACGGGCAAACCAACGCCCGGCTTCATTGCTCACCCGGCCTTCGAGCTCCAGTTCGGTCAGGCTGGCCAGTACCTGGGCCAGTGGCAGACCGCTGCTGCTGGCCAGGGCCTCGGTGGTCTGGGGTGCGGCGTGGAGCAGGGCGATCAATGGATGAGCGGGTTTATCCACAATCGCAGGCGGCAGGTTCTGCCACCCACGCAGGCTGTCGAGGATCTGCTCCACGCTTTCCACCAGCAGCGCACCGTCGCGGATCAACTGATGGCAGCCCTTGGCGCCGGGGTGATGAATGGACCCGGGAATCGCGTACACCTCCCGCCCCTGTTCGGCGGCAAGCCGTGCGGTGATCAACGAGCCGCTGGCCAGGCTGGCCTCGACCACCAGCACGCCCAGCGACAAGCCGCTGATGATCCGGTTGCGACGCGGGAAGTTGCCGGCCAGCGGGCCGGCATCCAGCGGGTACTCGGAAACCAGCGCGCTGCCACTGTCGAGCATTGCCCGTGCCAGGTCACGGTGGCGCTGTGGATAAAGTTTTTGCAACCCCGTGCCGAGCACCCCGATGGTGTGCCCGCCGGCCTTCAAAGCGGCCCGATGAGCGGCACCGTCGACGCCCAGCGCCAGCCCGCTGGTGATGGTGAAACCAGCCTGGGAAAGGCATCGGGAAAACGCGCCTGCGGTATCCAGCGCCGGGGGTGAAGCACGCCTGCTACCCACGATCGCCAGTTGCGGTTGTTCGAGTAAATCGGGGTCGCCCGCGACGAACAACAGCGGCGGCGGATCGTCTATCTCGGCCAGCAACGCCGGGTAGCCAGGCCCGTCCCACATCAGTAAATACTGGCCCGGACGCTCTAGCCAGCGCATTGCAGCCAATGCGCCATCGCGCACTTGCGGGCTGCGCCGGGCGTCTATACTGGCAGCCTTCAGCCCCAACGCCTGCCAGGCACTGGCCGGCGCGCTGAGTGCCGACGAGGCACTGCCGAACGCTTCGATGAGGGTATGGAAACGACGCAAGCCAATCTCCGGAAGGCTATGAAGACGCAGCCGCGCCTCCAGTTCCGCAGGCGGACAAGGCGACGAACGGGATGGGTTCATGGTGGATCATCCTTGATCGACAGGGGGCCATATACGTGGCGCAACCTGTGGATAACTTTGTGAGTAACACTTTGAAAAGCTGTCCATGAAATGGCAGCTATCAAGCCCATAGAGACCCTAGCCAAGCTTCACAGGTGCCGAACGCCCCATTTCCCTTTATTATGTGTGCTCAGTTTTCAACCGACCGCACAGTGACTGCCTGACCGCCATGGCTATTTTGAACATTCTCGAATTTCCCGATCCGCGCCTGCGCACCATCGCCAAACCGGTGACGGAGTTCGACGACGCCTTGAGCCAGCTGATCGACGACATGTTCGAGACCATGTACGAGGCGCCCGGCATCGGCCTGGCCGCCACCCAGGTCAACGTGCACAAGCAGGTCGTGGTGATGGACCTGAGCGAAGACCGCAGCGAGCCGCGCGTCTTCATCAACCCCACGGTCGAGGAGCTGACCCACGACATGGGCCAGTACCAGGAAGGCTGCCTGTCGGTGCCCGGCTTCTACGAGAACGTCGATCGCCCGCTGCGCGTGCGGGTCAAGGCCCAGGACCGCGACGGCAAGCCCTACGAACTGGAATGCGAAGGCCTGCTGGCCGTGTGCGTGCAGCACGAGTTCGATCACCTCAACGGCAAGCTGTTCGTCGATTACCTGTCCCAGCTCAAACGCGATCGGATCAAGAAGAAGCTGGAAAAGCAGCACCGCCAGCAAGCCTGATCCCCACCTTCCAGAAGGCTTGCTCCGGCAAGCCTTTTTCTTTTTGAACAAGCGAGAACTCCATGCGCATCGTCTTCGCAGGCACTCCAGAGTTTGCCGCCGAACACCTCAAGGCCCTGCTCGACAGCCCGTACGAGATCGTGGCCGTCTACACCCAGCCCGATCGCCCGGCCGGCCGTGGCCAGAAGCTCATGCCGAGCGCAGTCAAGGCGCTGGCCGTGGCCCACGACATCCCGGTGTACCAGCCGCAGACCCTGCGCAACGCCGAGGCGCAAGCCGAGCTCGCCGCGCTCAAGCCGGACCTGATGGTGGTGGTCGCCTACGGCCTGATCCTGCCGCAAGTGGTGCTGGATATTCCGCGCCTGGGCTGCATCAACAGCCACGCCTCGCTGCTGCCGCGTTGGCGTGGCGCGGCGCCGATCCAGCGCGCCGTGGAAGCCGGCGACGCCGAGAGCGGTGTGACCGTGATGCGCATGGAAGCCGGCCTGGATACCGGCCCGATGCTGCTCAAGGTGGTCACCCCGATCAGCGCCGAGGACACCGGTGGCACCCTGCATGACCGCCTCGCCGAAATGGGCCCGCCTGCTGTAGTCCAGGCAATCGCCGGCTTGGCAGACGGTTCGCTGCAAGGTGAAGTGCAGGACGATGCCCTGGCCACTTATGCCCACAAGCTGAACAAGGACGAAGCCCGCATCGACTGGAGCCGCCCGGCCGTCGAGCTGGAGCGCCTGATCCGTGCCTTCAACCCCTGGCCGGTGTGCCACAGCACCCTCGACGGCGAAAGCGTGAAGGTGCTGGCCGCCAACTTGTCCACAGGCAAGGGCGCCCCCGGCGAAATCCTCTCCGCCAGCAAGGACGGCCTGGTGGTCGCCTGCGGTGACGGCGCACTGAGCCTGACCCGCCTGCAACTGCCCGGCGGCAAGGCCCTGGCCTTCAGCGACCTGTTCAACAGCCGTCGCGAGAAGTTCGCCGGTGGCAAGGTGCTCGGCCAATGAACCCACGCCTGGCCGCCGCCCGTGCCCTTGCCGCTGTGCTCAGCGGCAAGGCTTCGCTGAACAGCTCGCTGCCGGCGCAGCTGGACAAGGTCGAGGAGCGCGACCGCGGCCTCACGCAAGACCTGGCCTTCGGCACCGCCCGCTGGCAGCCACGCCTGGACCTGCTGGCCGCACAACTGCTGCAGAAGCCATTCAAGGCCGCCGACGCCGATGTGCAGGCGCTGCTGCTGGTCGGCCTGTACCAGCTGTTCTACACGCGCATCCCGGCCCACGCCGCCATCGGCGAAACCGTGGGTTGCGCCGACAAACTCAAGAAGCCGTGGGCCAAGGGGCTGCTCAACGCCGTTCTGCGCCGCGCCCAGCGTGAAGGCGAGGAACTGCTCGCCAGCATGGAACGCGACCCGGTGGTGCGTACCGCCCACCCGCGCTGGCTGCAGAAATCGCTGAAAGCCTTCTGGCCGGAACAATGGGAAGCCATCTGCGCCGCCAACAACGCCCACCCGCCGATGATCCTGCGGATCAACCGCCGCCATCACAGCCGCGATGCCTACCTGGCGCTGTTGGCCGAGGCCGGCATCCAGGCCAGCGCCTGCAAGTACAGCCGTGACGGCATCGTCCTGGCCGAGGCCTGCGACGTGCGCGGCCTGCCGGGCTTCGCCGACGGCTGGGTGAGCGTGCAGGACGAAGCCGCGCAGCTGTCCGCCGACCTACTCGAACTGGCCCCCGGCCAGCGCGTGCTCGACGCCTGCTGCGCCCCGGGCGGCAAGACCTGCCACCTGCTGGAAGCCGAACCTGGCCTGGCCCACATGGTCGCCATCGACCTGGAAGCCAAGCGGCTGGCCCGCGTGCGCGAGAACCTCGACCGCCTCAAGCTCGACGCCGAGCTGATCGCCTGCGACGCCCGCGATACCGCCAGCTGGTGGGACGGCAAGCCGTTCCAGCGCATCCTGCTCGATGCGCCCTGCTCGGCCACCGGCGTGATCCGCCGCCACCCCGACATCAAGCTGACCCGCCAGGCCGAGGACATCCCGGCCCTGGCCACGCTGCAAGGCGAGCTGCTCGACGCCCTGTGGCCGACCCTGGAAGTGGGCGGCATGCTGCTCTACGCCACCTGCTCGAGCCTGCCGACCGAGAACACCGAAGTGATCGACGCCTTCCTCGCCCGCACCCCCGGCGCCCGCGAACTGGACCTGGCCACCGAGGCCGGCCTGCGCCAGCCCCACGGCCGCCAGTTGCTGGCCCAGGAAGGCGGCCACGACGGTTTCTACTATGCCAAGCTGATCAAGATCGCCGCCTCGCGCGGGTAAGAACAAGAACCTAGGGAGTAGCGGATGAAGATCATCATCCTCGGCGCAGGACAGGTCGGCGGCACGCTGGCGGAGCATCTGGCCAGCGAAGCCAACGACATCACCGTGGTCGACACCGATGGCGACCGTCTGCGCGACCTGGGCGACCGCCTGGACATCCGCACCGTGCAGGGCCGCGGCTCGCTGCCGACGGTGCTGCGCCAGGCCGGCGCCGACGACGCCGACATGCTGGTGGCGGTGACCAACAGCGACGAGACCAACATGGTCGCCTGCCAGGTCGCCTATTCGCTGTTCCACACCCCGACCAAGATCGCCCGGGTGCGCGAGTCGGCCTACCTGACCCGCGAAGAGCTGTTCGACAACGACCATATCCCGGTGGACGTGCTGATCAGCCCTGAACAGGTGGTGACCAACTACATCAAGCGCCTGATCGAACACCCCGGCTCGCTGCAGGTGATCGACTTCGCCGAAGGCAAGGCCCAGCTGGTGGCGGTCAAGGCCTACTACGGCGGCCCGCTGGTGGGCCAGCAACTGCGCCAGATCCGTGCCCACATGCCCAACGTCGATACCCGCGTGGCGGCGATCTTCCGTCGCGACCGGCCGATCACGCCTCAGGGCGACACGGTGATCGAGGCCGACGACGAGGTGTTCTTCATTGCCGCAAAAAAGGATATCCGCGCAGTGATGGGCGAGCTGCGGCGCATCGACGAGACCAACAAGCGCGTGGTCATCGCCGGCGGCGGACAGATCGGCGAGCGTCTGGCCGAGGCCATCGAGAGCCGCTACCAGGTAAAGATCATCGAGATGAACCCGGCGCGCTGCCGCTACCTCTCCGATACCCTGGAGAGCACCGTGGTGCTGCAGGGCAGCGCTTCTGATCGCGACCTGATGCTCGAAGAGAACATCGCCGACGCCGACATCTTCCTGGCCCTGACCAACGACGACGAAGCCAACATCATGTCGTCGCTGCTGGCCAAGCGCCTAGGCTCGCGCAAGGTGATGACCATCATCAACAACCCGGCCTACGTCGACCTGGTGCAGGGCGGCGAGATCGACATCGCCATCAGCCCGCAGCTGGCCACCATCGGCACTTTGCTGGCCCACGTGCGCCGCGGCGATATCGTCAGCGTGCACTCGCTGCGCCGGGGCGCGGCCGAGGCCATCGAAGCGGTGGCCCATGGCGATTCGAAATCGAGCAAGGTGGTGGGCAAGGCCATCGAGGACATCTCGTTGCCACCGGGCACCACCATCGGCGCGATCATCCGCGACGAGGAAGTGCTGATCGCCCACGACGACACGGTGATCGAGTCGGGCGACCATGTGATCCTGTTCGTTGTGGATAAAAAGCATATTCGGGACGTGGAGAAGCTGTTCCACGTGGGCCTGAGTTTCTTCTAGGAGGGAAGGACATGCGCGAATCGCTGGAGAAGATGCTGGCCAAGGGTGTGGATAACCCGCTGCTGAGATTCGGGCTGGGCAAGGCCTGGCTGGACGAGGGCAATGGCGCGCAAGCGGCGGTGCACCTGTCGGCTTGTGTGAAGCAGGATCCGAAGTACTCGGCTGCGTGGAAGCTGCTGGGGAAGGCGTATCAGTTGAGCGGGGATCTGGACGGCGCGCGCAAGGCCTGGGAAGAGGGGATCGTCGCGGCGCAGGCCCATGGCGACAAGCAGGCCGAGAAAGAAATGACCGTTTTTCTCAAGAAGCTAAACAAGGCTTGAGATCGCCGGGGCTGCTTTGCAGCCCATCGCGACACAAGGCCGCTCCTACAGAGGATTGCGGTCGCCTGTAGGAGCGGCCTTGTGTCGCGAAAGGGGCGCAAAGCGCCCCCAACAATCTCAATACCAGCGCGCCTCACCCGCCGGACGCTTCTTGAAGCGCTTCATGCTCCACATGTACTGGCTCGGATACTCGCGCACATAACGCTCGACCACCTTGCTCATGGCCGCCGCCGATTCAGTCACATCGGTGCTGTACATCGCTTCCGGCGCCGCTTCCAGGAACACCTTGAAACCCGAGCCATCCGGCAACCGCAGGGCATGCAGGAAAACCCCCACCGCCTTGCCGCCAGCCAGCATGTTCGGCACGAACTTGCTGGTCAGCGCCTGGGTGCCGAGGAACGGCACGAACACACCCGCGGACTCGGCCGGCTCCGGGTCGGCCGGAATCCCCACCTGGCCACCCCGGCGCACTTCCTTGATCACGCTGAGGATGCCTTCCTTGGTCGAAGGCGCCACGCGGTTGCCCATCTGCACCCGCTGTTCACGCAGCAGGTCATCCACCGCCTTCAGCTTGGGCGGGCGGTAGAAGATGATCGGTTTGCACTGGTTGCAATAGAAGTGGTTGAGCACTTCCCAGTTGCCCAGGTGGCTGGTGATGCCCACCACGCCCTTGCCCGAGGCCAGGGCCTGCTCCAGCACTTCAAGGCCGTGCACTTCCTTGACCAGCTCCAGCGAGCGCTGCGGCGGCCAGATCCAGGCACAGGCGCTCTCGACAAACGACTTGCCGATGTCCTTCAACGCACGGCCAACCAGCTGCTCGCGTTCGACCGGGTCCATCTCCGGGAAACACTTGGCCAGGTTGATGCGCACGACATTGCGCGAGCCATTGGGGATTTTCCACATCAGCCAGCCGATACCGGCGCCGACGCGCTGCACAGCGCCCCAGGGCAGCTTGGCAAACAGGCGCAGCACCCCGACCATCAGGGCGCCCTTGAACTTTTCCACAGGCGAATTCCTTATTTCAGCAAGGCGCGCATTGTACCCCGTCAGCGCACCAGCGCGGCGTAGCGATCGCAGTCGGTGGTGTGGTCCATGACCATGCCGGTGGCCTGCATGAAGGCGTAGCAGATGGTCGGCCCGACAAAGGTGAAACCGGCCTTTTGCAGGGCCTTGCTCATGGCCTTGGCCTCGTCGGTGACCGCCGGCACGTCGCCACGGCCCTGGAAATGATTGATCTTCGGCGCGCCTCCGACGAACGACCACAGCCACTGCGCCGGGTTATCCACAGCCAGCCAGGCCAGGGCGTTGCGGCGCACGGCCTTGAGCTTGAGACGATTGCGGATGATGCCGGGGTCCAGCATCAGCTCCTCGATGCGCTCATCGCTCAGGCGCGCCAGCTTCACCGGATCGAAGCCATCCAGCACCTGGCGATAGCGTTCGCGTTTCTTCAATACCGTGATCCACGACAACCCCGCCTGGAACCCTTCGAGCAAAAGCATCTCGAAGAGCAACGCCGGGTCGTGCTGCGGCGTTCCCCACTCGTGGTCGTGATAGGCCTGGTACAACGGATCGTCGGAACACCAAAAGCAGCGTGGCATAAGGCTCCAATAACGTAGAGGGCGAGGCGAATCGGGTATACTCCCGCTCTTTACATCCGCATCCCCAGATACAGGTGAATTTCGTGAGCCAGCCTACGCCAGCCGTGCGTACCTTCCAAGACCTGATCCTCGCCCTGCAGAACTACTGGGCCGAGCAAGGTTGTGTGGTGCTTCAGCCCTACGATATGGAAGTAGGCGCCGGCACTTTCCACACCGCTACCTTCCTGCGCGCCGTCGGCCCGGAGACCTGGAACGCCGCCTACGTGCAGCCCAGCCGTCGCCCTGCCGACGGGCGGTATGGCGAAAACCCCAACCGCCTGCAGCACTACTACCAGTTCCAGGTGGTGCTCAAGCCGAACCCGGCCAACTTCCAGGAGCTGTACCTCGGCTCGCTGAAAGCCATCGGCCTGGATCCGCTGGTTCACGACATCCGCTTCGTCGAAGACAACTGGGAATCGCCGACCCTCGGCGCCTGGGGCCTGGGTTGGGAAATCTGGCTGAACGGCATGGAAGTGACCCAGTTCACCTACTTCCAGCAGGTCGGTGGCATCGAGTGCTACCCGGTCACCGGTGAGATCACCTACGGCCTGGAGCGCCTGGCCATGTACCTGCAGGGTGTGGACTCGGTCTACGACCTGGTATGGGCCGACGGCCCGTTTGGCAAGGTCACCTACGGCGACGTGTTCCACCAGAACGAAGTGGAGCAGTCGACCTACAACTTCGAGCACGCCAACGTCGAGAAGCTGTTCGAACTGTTCGACTTCTACGAAAGCGAAGCGAACCGCCTGATCAAGCTGGACCTGCCGCTGCCGACCTACGAAATGGTCCTGAAGGCCTCGCACACCTTCAACCTGCTGGACGCCCGCCGCGCCATCTCGGTGACCGAGCGCCAGCGCTACATCCTGCGCGTGCGTACCCTGGCCCGGGACGTGGCGCAAAGCTATCTGCAAGCCCGCGCACGCCTGGGCTTCCCGATGGCCTCTCCCGAACTGCGTGACGAAGTGTTGGCTAAGCTGGAGGCTGCACAATGAGTGCTCAAGATTTCCTGGTTGAACTGGGCACCGAAGAGCTGCCACCGAAGGCCCTCGCCACCCTGGGCGACGCCTTCCTCGCCGGCATCGAGAAAGGCCTGCAGGCCGCCGGCCTGAACTACACCGGCAAGCAGGTCTACGCCGCGCCGCGCCGCCTGGCCGTGTTGATCCGCCAGCTGGACGTGCAGCAGCCGGACCGCAGCATCAACATCGACGGCCCGCCCGTGCAGGCCGCGTTCAACGCCGAAGGCCAGCCGACCCAGGCCGCCCTGGGCTTTGCCAAGAAGTGCGGCGTGGAGCTGTCGGACATCGACCAGAGCGGCCCCAAGCTGCGCTTCTCCCAGCACATTCCGGGCAAGGCCACCGCCAGCCTGCTGCCGACCATCGTCGAGGATTCGCTCAACGACCTGCCAATCCCCAAGCGCATGCACTGGGGCGCCAGCCGTGAAGAGTTCGTGCGCCCAACCCAGTGGCTGGTGATGCTGCTGGGCGATCAGGTGGTCGACTGCACCCTCCTGGCCCAGAAGGCCGGCCGTGAATCGCGTGGCCACCGCTTCCACCACCCGGAAAACGTACTCATCACCACCCCTGCCAACTACGTCGAGGACCTGCGCAAGGCCCACGTGCTGGCCGACTTCGCCGAGCGTCGCGAGCTGATCAGCAAGCGCACCGCCGAGCTTGCCATGCAGCAGGAAGGCACGGCCATCGTGCCGCGGGCGCTGCTGGACGAAGTGACCGCCCTGGTCGAGTGGCCGGTGCCGCTGGTGTGCTCGTTCGAGGAGCGTTTCCTCGAGGTGCCGCAGGAAGCCCTGATCACCACCATGCAGGACAACCAGAAATACTTCTGCCTGCTGGACAGCGAAGGCAAGCTGCTGCCGCGCTTCATCACCGTGGCCAACGTCGAGAGCCGCGATCCGAAGCAGATCGTGCAGGGTAACGAGAAGGTCGTGCGCCCACGACTGACCGACGCCGAGTTCTTCTTCAAGCAGGACAAGAAGCAGCCGCTGGAAAGCTTCAACGAGCGCCTGAAGAACGTGGTGTTCCAGGCTCAGCTGGGCACCGTGTTCGACAAGGCCGAGCGCGTTTCCAAGCTGGCCGCCTTCATTGCCCCGTACATCGGTGGCAGCGCCGCCAACGCCGGCCGTGCCGGCCTGCTGTCCAAGTGCGACCTGGCCTCGGAAATGGTCGGCGAATTCCCTGAAATGCAGGGCATCGCCGGCTACTACTACGCCCTCAACGACGGCGAGCCGCAAGACGTCGCCCTGGCGCTGAACGAGCAGTACATGCCGCGCGGCGCCGGCGCCGAGCTGCCGCAGACCCTCACCGGTGCCGCCGTGGCCATCGCCGACAAGCTCGACACCCTGGTCGGGATCTTCGGCATCGGCATGCTGCCCACCGGCAGCAAGGACCCGTACGCCCTGCGTCGTGCTGCCCTGGGCGTGCTGCGTATCCTGATCGAGAAGCAGCTGGACCTGGACCTGGCCGTCGCGGTCGAGTTCGCGGTCAAGCAGTTCGGTGCCAAGGTCAAGGCCGCCGGCCTGTCCGAGCAGGTGCTGGAGTTCGTCTTCGACCGCCTGCGCGCGCGCTACGAGGACGAAGGCATCGACGTCTCCACCTACCTGTCGGTGCGTGCCCTGAAGCCGGGCTCGGCGCTGGACTTCGACCAACGCGTGCAGGCCGTGCAGGCCTTCCGCAAGCTGCCGGAAGCCGAAGCCCTGGCCGCGGCGAACAAACGCGTATCGAACCTGCTGGGCAAGGCCGAAGGCGCCATCGCCGACCAGGTCGAGCCGAAGTACTTCGACAACGCCAATGAGTTCTCCCTGTACTCGGCCATCCAGCAGGCCGACCAGGCCGTGCAACCGATGGCGGCCGCGCGTCAGTACAGCGAGGCCCTGGCCCGCCTGGCCGCACTGCGTGACCCGGTCGATGCCTTCTTCGAGGCGGTGATGGTCAACGCCGAGGATGCCAAGGTGCGCGCCAACCGTTATGCCCTGCTCAGCCGCCTGCGCGGTCTGTTCCTGGGCGTGGCCGATATCTCGCTGCTGGGGTGAGCCGTTGAAACTGCTGATCCTTGATCGAGACGGAGTGATCAACCACGACTCCGACGCCTACATCAAGTCGCTGGAGGAGTGGATCCCCATTCCTGGCTCGATCGAGGCCATCGCGCAGTTGAGCAAGGCAGGCTGGACGGTGGCGGTTGCCACCAACCAGTCCGGCATTGCCCGCGGCTACTACCCGCTGGAAACCCTCGAGGCCATGCATGCGCGCCTGCGCGCGCTGGTGGCCGAGCAGGGCGGCGAGGTCGGCCTGATCGTGCATTGTCCGCACGGCCCGGACGAGGGCTGCGACTGCCGCAAGCCCAAGCCCGGCATGTTGCGGACAATCGCCGAGCACTACCAGGTACCGCTGGCCGGCGTATGGTTCGTCGGTGACAGCAAAGGTGACCTGGAGGCGGCCCTGGCCGTCGATGCACAACCCGTGTTGGTAAAAACCGGCAAGGGTGAAAGGACCCTGGAAAAAGGTGTCCCGCAAACTACACTGATTTTCGACGATCTGGCAGCCATCGCCAGAGAAATTATTTAAATGAGTGCGCCAGGACCGGCGCACTTTTCATTAGGCGGGCACGCCCCGCAACGGTACATGCCACTATGTCGATCCTGCAGGCGATCAGAATCTTTCTTTTTTACCTGCTGTTGGGCACCAGTTCGCTGCTGTGGTGCTCGCTGAGCTTCTTCGTCGCGCCTTTCCTGCCGTTCCCCAAGCGCTACAAGTTCATCAACGTGTACTGGTGCCGCTGCGCGCTGTTCCTGGTGCGGACGATCCTGCGTATCGACTACAAGGTCACCGGCGCCGAGAACGTGCCTGACGTGCCCTGCGTGATCCTGTCGAACCACCAGAGCACCTGGGAGACATTCTTCCTCTCGGCGTACTTCTCGCCGCTGAGCCAGGTGCTCAAGCGCGAGTTGCTGTACGTGCCGTTCTTCGGCTGGGCCATGGCCATGCTGCGACCGATCGCCATCGACCGGAAGAACCCGAAGGAGGCTCTGCGCCAAGTTGCCAGCCAGGGCGACGAACTGCTCAAGCAGGGTACCTGGGTACTGATCTTCCCCGAAGGCACCCGCGTGCCGCATGGGCAGATGGGCAAGTTTTCCCGCGGCGGCACCGCGCTGGCGGTGAATGCCGGCCTGCCGGTATTGCCGATCGCCCACAACGCCGGCAAGTTCTGGCCGCGTGAAGGCTGGGGCAAGCGCCCGGGCACCATCGAGGTGGTGATTGGCGAGCCGATGTATCCGGAGGGGACAGGCCCGCGTGCCATCGCCGAGCTCAACGACCGTGCCCAGGCATGGAACGAGGCGGCTCAACGCGCCATGGGTTCGCTGCCGCCAGCGGCGGAAAAACCCGAGCAGCAGCCTGCCTGACGTTCTGTGGATAACTTGTTAGCAATTTTTGGATTAAGCGTCTTCAAACATAGCTAAGTGATTGAATTAGCTATTTATTTCCGTGTATGACGTTTTTTCGAAAATCGTGCATAAGTTTTTTCCCGCGATAAAAAAACCGGCTTTTACGCCGGTTTTTTTATAGGTTGATCGCTTTGATCGAGTCGTGGGAGCGGGCTTGCCCCGCGATGGCGTCCTCAGTGCTGGCGACATCGCGGGGCAAGCCCGCTCCCACGTTGTATCCCTCTCAATTCTCACACCTTGTCGATATCCACATCCCGAGTCTCTTTCAGGCAGAAGATCCCCACCACCAGGCTCACCCCGGTGATCAGCACCGGGTACCACAGCCCATAGAAGATGTCCCCGGTGTACACCACCAACGCGAACGACACCGTCGGCAGGAAGCCGCCGAACCAGCCGTTGCCGATGTGGTAGGGCAGCGACATCGAGGTGTAGCGGATGCGCGTCGGGAACAGCTCGACCATCACCGCCGCCAGCGGCCCGTAGGTCATGGTGGCGATCAGGATCATGGCGACGATCAGCACCACCACCATCACCTGGTTCACCTGCGCTGGGTCCGCCTTGGCCGGGTAGCCGGCGCTATCGATGGCACTGCGCATGGCCGTTTCGTCGAAGCCATTGATGGTCTTGTCGCCGATGCTGACGATCACCTCGCTGCCAGCGACACTCACCGAGCTGTAGGGCAGGCCCTGCTTGACCAGGAACGTCTTGACCTTGTCGCACGGGCTGTCGAAGCGTGCCTTGCCCACCGGATCGAACTGGAAGGTGCAGCCCTTGGGATCTGCGGTGACGACGATCGGCGCCTGGCGACTGGCGGCGTCGATCTGCGGATTGGCGTAATGGCTCAGGGCCTTGAACAGCGGGAAGTACAACACCGTCGCCAGCAAAAGGCCAAGCATCAGGATCGGCTTGCGCCCGACCCGGTCCGATAGCCAGCCGAAGAACACGAAGAACGGCGCACCGATCACCACGCTGATGATCAGCAGGGTGTTGGCCTGGGCCGGGTCCATCTTGAGCATCTGGGTCATGAAGAACAGCACGTAGAACTGCGCGGTGTAGAAGGTCACCGCTTGCCCGGCATTGATGCTGAACAGTGCCGTGAGCACCACTTTCAGGTTCGGCCAGGAGGTGAACGACTCGCGGATCGGCGACTTGCTCACCTTGCCCTGGGCCTTCATTTTCACGAAGGCCGGCGACTCGTGCATGCTCATGCGGATCCAGGTGGATATCGCCAGCAGCACGATCGACAGCAGGAACGGCAGGCGCCAGCCCCAGGTTTCGAACTGGTCGCCACTGATGTAGCGGCTGGCCAGGACGACGGTCAGCGACAGCAGCAGGCCCAATGTGGCAGTGGATTGGATGAAGCCGGTGTGGAAACCACGTTTGCCATGAGGCGCGTGCTCGGCGACATAGGTGGCCGCGCCGCCGTATTCACCGCCCAACGCCAGGCCCTGGAGCATGCGCAGCACCACCAGGATGATCGGCGCGGCGATACCGATGCTGGCGTAGGTGGGCAAAAGACCCACGGCGAAGGTCGACAGGCCCATCAGCACAATGGTCACCAGGAAGGTGTACTTGCGCCCGATCATGTCGCCCAGCCGGCCGAACACCAGCGCGCCGAACGGGCGCACCAGGAAGCCGGCGGCGAAGGCCATCAGGGCGAAGATGAAGGCGGTGGTGTCGTTGACCCCCGCGAAGAATTGCTTGCTGATGACCGCGGCCAGCGCGCCATAGAGAAAAAAGTCATACCACTCGAACACCGTCCCGAGGGATGACGCGAAAATGATCTTGCGCTCTTCACGACGGCTTGGGCTGCTCGCCGCCGCCCCCTGTTCCTGGATGTAATCCGACATCGTTGCTGTCCTCGGCCCGCAGGCCACAGTGATTATTCTTGTTGTTCCACTGTCGGCGACTTGCGACCACAAGCCGCCGCTGTTGCAAACACCCGGGTCAGGGCGTCGGTATCGCGCTGGCGTCGCTGAGGTTGGTCTGGGTATTGGCCCCCTTGAGGATCAGTTGTGCCGCCTTTTCGGCAATCATCAACGTGGGTGAACAGGTATTGCCGGAGACGATCTGCGGCATGATCGAGGCGTCGGCCACGCGCAGGCCGGGAATGCCATGCACGCGCAGCTGGTTATCCACAACATCGAGCGCGCCACTGCCCATGCGGCAGGTGCCCACCGGGTGGAAGATGGTGGTGCCGATCTGGCCGGCGGCCTGGTGCAGGTCGTCCTCGCTCTGCAAGGCGGGGCCTGGCAAATACTCGCGAGGATCGAAGGCCGCCAGGGCAGGGGCCTGGACGATGCGTCGGGTGAGGCGGATGGCCTCGGCGGCGACGCGCAGGTCCTCGGGGTCGCTCAGGTAGTTGGGGTCGATCACCGGCGCGGCATTCATGTCCGCCGAGCGGATGTCGATGCGTCCACGGCTCGCCGGGCGCAGGTTGCACACCGAGGCGGTGAACGCCGGAAAGCGATGCAGCGGCTCGCCGAAGCGGTCCAGCGACAACGGCTGCACGTGGTATTGCAGGTTGGCCGTTGCCTGCTCGGGGCCTGAACGGGCGAAGGCGCCCAGCTGGCTCGGCGCCATGGCCAATGGGCCACTGCGGTCGTAAGCGTAGCGCAGGCCCATGCCCAGCTTGCCCCACAGGCTGTTGGCCATCTGATTGAGGGTACGGGTGTTGTGGACCTGATAGATCAGGCGCAGTTGCAGGTGATCCTGCAGGTTGCCGCCAACCCCGGGCATCTCATGGCGAACTCCGATACCCAAGCCTTCGAGCAGCTTGCGTGGGCCGATGCCGGAGCGTTGCAGAATGCCGGGGGAGCCCACGGAGCCCGCGCACAGGACGATCTCGCGGCGAGCGGCGAACTCATGCCAGGCGCCTTGCCACGAGGCCTTCACCGCCCGGGCGCGGGTGTTGTCGAGCAGCACCTGGTCGACCTGCACGCCCGTCAACACTGTCAGGTTGGGGCGCTTGAGGATGGACCTGAGAAACGCCTTGGCCGAGTTCCAGCGCACACCGCTGCGCTGATTGACCTGAAAATATCCACAGCCCGCGTTGTCGCCCATGTTGAAGTCGTCGACCTTGGCGATGCCACTCTGCTCGGCGGCATCGCGGAAGGCATCGAGGATCGGCCAGCTGTAGCGCTGCTGCTCCACCCGCCATTCCCCCTCGGCGCCGTGGCTGTCGCTGGCGCCGGCGAAGTGGTTCTCGCAGGCCTTGAACAAGGGCAGCACATCCTTCCACGCCCAGCCGTCGTTGCCTTGCTCGGCCCAGCGGTCGTAGTCGGCGGCCTGGCCCCGCATGTAGATCATGCCGTTGATCGACGAGCAGCCGCCCAGCACCTTGCCCCGTGGATAACCCAGGCTGCGACCGTTCAGGCCGGGCTGGGCCTCGGTCTTGAAGCACCAGTCGGTGCGTGGATTGCCGATGCAGTAGAGGTAACCGACGGGGATGTGAATCCAGGGATAGTTGTCGCGGCCACCCGCCTCGAGCAGCAATACGCGGCACGAAGGGTCGGCGGACAAGCGGTTGGCCAGTAGGCAACCGGCGGGACCGGCTCCCACGACCACATAGTCGTAGACAGGATCGGCTGATGGCATGTGCAACCTCGCGCCTGATTATTATTCTTGTCCCGATCCATCTTATTGATTAATTTCGCCGAGGAAACACGAGATTTCGCGCAGCCGTTGTGCGTTTTAGCACAACGACTATCTAATTGTGGGAGCGGGCTTGCCCCGCGATGGCTTCAACAGCCAGCACTTCCAAGGACGCCCATGTTCGACTGGAACGATCTGCGGTTTTTCCTCGAGTTGCAGCGCAGCGGCCGCCTGCTCACCGCCGCCAAGCGCCTCAACACCACCCACAGCACCGTGGCCCGGCACATCGAGAGCATCGAAAAGCACCTGGGTACCGCGCTGTTCGTCCAGCACGCCCAGGGCTATGAACTCACGCCTTCCGGCCAGGCCCTGCTCAAGCACGCCGAAGCCATGGAGAACGTTGCCCTGCTGGCGCAGGAAGAAATCACCCAGGCCATCACGCCACTGGGCAAGATCCGCCTGGGGGTGACCGAAGGCATCGGCATCATGTTCTTCACCCCGCGCATGAAAGCCTTGTTCCAACGCTACCCGGGGCTCGAAGTGGAATTGGTGGCGGTGCCGCGTTTCGTCAGCATCCTCAACCGCGAAGCCGAGATCAGCATTCACCTGGAACGTCCCAACGCCGACCTGCTGATCACCCGCAAGCTCACCGATTACCGCCTCGCCCTGTACGCCAGCCAGGACTACCTGGACCGCGCACCACCGCTGCACAGCCGCGAAGACCTGGCCCGGCACAGCTGGATCGGCTATGTCGACGACCTGCTGTTCAGCCAGGAGCTGCTGTTCCTCAACAGTTTCTGCCGGGCGCCCACCGTGGTGTTCCGCAGCACCAGCGTGATCGCCCAGCAGCACGCCGCACAGGCCGGGCTAGGCATCGCCGTGTTGCCGAACTACATGGCCCGCCACGATCCGAAGCTGGTGCGCGTGCTGCCCAGCGAGACCATCCAGCGCAGCTACTGGATCTGCACCCGCCGCGAGCTGCACAAGTCGGTACGCCTGCGAGTGGTGTGGGACTACCTGCTGGCGCTCTGCGCCGCCGAGCAGGACGAGTTGCTAGCCGAATAGCGCCTTGCCGGCGAGCAACACCGCGGCGCCACAACCCACCACGGCGAACAGCTGCTGCAGGCGCGGGCCGGCCAGCTTGCTCGCCAACGGCCGCGCCAGCAGCAAACCCAGCACTGCCCCCACCGCGAACGGCGCCGCGACCCACCAGTGCATCACGCCCGCCACGCTGGCGCTGATCACGCTACCGGTAGACACCAGGGCAATCACCGCCAGCGAGGTGGCGACGATGCTTTTCATGTTCAGGTTGGTATAGCGGTTCAGCGCCGGGATGATCACGAAACCACCACCGACCCCCAACAGGCCTGACAGCAACCCCGACAGCATCCCGGTGAACGCCAGTGCCCGGGCGCAGGGCAGGGTCCAGCGCAAGCGCCCCTGCAGCGGGTTGAGCACGCAGGGCATGATCTCCCGCTCCCCACAGGGCGACTCGCCACGCAGTTCACGCGCGGCCTTGCGCCAGATCCGCAGGCAGGCGTACACCAGTACCCCGGCGAACACCAAGGCCAACGGCGTGTTGGGCAAACGATGGGCGAGCATCAGGCCGAACGGCGCGCAGGCAATTCCGATCACCGCGATGAACGCGGCCGCCCGATAGCGCACCAGCCCTTGGCGCAGGCCGAGCACCGCACCAACCGACGCCGCCAGCCCTACGGCCAGCAGTCCGATCGGCGCCGCCTCGACCATGCTCAGTCCCAGGCCGAACACCAGCAGCGGCACCGCCAGGATGCCACCGCCGGCGCCGGTCAGCGCCAGCACCGCGCCAATGATCGCGCCGAGCCCGGCGCCCAGCAGTTGGTGTTCGATCACTGCTGCGCCTCGACCACCAGAGGTTGCGGCCGGGCTAGCCATTCGCGGCCCTTGAGCATGGCCTTCCAGTACAGCGGCGGCAGGATCTGCGCCTTGAGCAACCAGGCCAGGCGGGTTGGCTTGCGGCCATCGAGCAGCCAGCGCGGGAAGCTCGGCGCCACCTTGCCGCCATAGGTAAACTCGGCCAGGACGATCTTGCCGCGTTCCACCGTCAACGGGCAGGAACCATAGCCATCGTACTGGGCCAGGGTCGACAGGCGACCGAGTGCCACCAGCACATTGTTGGCCACCACCGGCGCCTGCTTGCGGGCGGCGGCGGCGGTCTTGGCGTTGCTGGTATTGGCCACGTCACCCAACGCGTGGACATTGCCGAACTGGCGATGACGCAAGGTATGCGGGTCGACATCCACCCAGCCCGCCGCATCGGCCAGCGGGCTCTGGCGGATGAAGTCAGGCGCCACCTGCGGCGGCACCACATGCAGCATGTCGAAGGCTTCGACCCGGGTCTCGGTGGTGCCATCGGGGAGGGTACGGATAAACGTGGCGCGCTTGTTCGGACCATCCACCGCCGTCAGGCGATGCTGGTAGTTCAGGTCCACGCCGTACTTGTCGATGTAGCTCATCAGCGCCGGCACATAATCCGGCACACCGAACAGCACCGCCCCAGCATTGAAGAAGCTGGCCCTGACATTGCCCAGGTGCCCCTTGCGCAACCAGTGATCACAGGACAGGTACAGCGCCTTCTGCGGCGCACCGGCGCATTTGATCGGCATCGGCGGCTGGGTGAAGAGGGCGCGCCCCTGCTTGAGGTTCTGTACCAGTTGCCAGGTGTAGGGCGCCAGGTCGTAGCGGTAGTTGGAGGTGACACCGTTGCGACCGAGCGTTTCGCTCAAACCCTCGATGGCGTTCCAATCGAGTTTCAATCCCGGGCAAACCACCAGTTGCTCATAGCTGACCGCACGCCCGTCCTCGAGCACGACCAGTTGCCCTTGAGGGTCGAAGCTCTCCACCCGCGCCTTGATCCAACGCACGCCACGGGGCAGGGTGGCCGCCATGGTCTGGGCGGTGCTCGGCGCCTTGAAAACACCGGCACCGACCATGGTCCAGCCAGGCTGGTAGTAGTGCACGTCGGCAGGGTCGATCAGGGCAATGTCCAGCGACGGATCACGGGCGATCAGGCTGGACGCGGTGGCGATACCAGCGGCACCGGCGCCGACGATCACCACCTTGTGGTGGTCGGCACGGGAGGAATCGGCAGGGGACAGCAAGGCAGGCATGGCGGTGTTCCTTGGAAATCTCGTTATGGGTACGGCGTGGCTTACAGCTTGTTCAGCGGGATCTTCAGGTAGCTCACACCGTTGGCTTCAGGTTCGGGGAATTGCCCGCTGCGCATGTTGATCTGCACCGACGGCAGGATCAGCACAGGCATGTCGAGGGTCTTGTCACGGGCTTCGCGCATCTGCACGAAGCTGTCTTCGCTGACCCCTTCATGGATATGAATGTTGTCGGCGCGTTGCTCGGCCACGGTGGTGACGAAGCGCAGCTCACGGCCACCAGGCAGGTAGTCGTGGCACATGAACAGCCGGGTCTGGTCGGGGAAGGCGAGGAGGCGACGGATCGACTGGTACAGGGTTCGCGCGCTGGCGCCAGGAAAGTCGCAACGGGCGGTGCCATAGTCGGGGGTGAACAAGGTGTCGCCGACGAACACAGCGATCTCGCCCGCATCCTCGACCATGTAGCTCATGCACGCCGGGGTATGCCCAGGGGTGTGCAGGGCACGGGCATGCAGGTTGCCGATGCGAAATCCCTCCTCATCTTCGAACAGGACGTCGAACTGGCTGCCGTCACGGGCAAAACCCGGCTCGGCGTTGAACAGGGTGCCGAAGACTTTCTGCACCTGGGTGATCTGCGCGCCGATCGCGATGCTGCCGCCAAGCCGCTCCTTGAGGTAGGCCGCCGCAGACAGATGGTCGGCGTGCACATGGGTATCCAGGATCCATTGCACCTTGGCATCCAGCGCTTCGACGCGGGCGATCAGCTTGTCCGCCGAATCGGTGCAGGTGCGCCCGGACTTGGGGTCGTAGTCCAGCACGCTGTCGATCAGCGCGCATTGGCGCGTCTCGCCATCCATGACCAGGTAGCTGATGGTCCAGGTCGCCTTGTCGAAGAACGCTTCGACGTGAAGGTTGTTGCCGATGATCATTGCACTCTCCAGTTATCCACCGAGCCTCCTTGAAGGCATAGGCAGTGAAGGGTGCTTTATCAAGATACATGCCAGCCCTTCAGATAGGACGCCGTCCCCTTGCAGGAGCGGCCTCGTGCCGCGATGGCTGCGCAGCAGCCCCATTACAGCCAGCCGAAGGTGACAGTTCCTGGCAGTCGACTGTCAGCCGATGGCAGTGTTTGGCAGTCCTTGCTACCCTCGCCAGGTCCTTCACCTGGTGCTGTCATGCTAGCCGCTTCCCATCCCGCGATCCTCGCGCTGGTGTCCTACCTCGAACACGATGTGCTACCCAGCATCGTGCTGGATACCGACTACAACATCCTGGCTGCCAACGCGGCGTACCGTCGTCAGTTCGGCAACGAGGAGCACGCGCCGATCGGCGAAAAATGCCACCGGGTCTCGCACCACTATGCCGTGCCCTGCGACCAGGCCGGGGAGCATTGCCCGCTGCGCAAGTCGCTGGACAGCAAAGTGCCCGAGCGCGTGCTGCACATCCATCACACCCCGCGAGGGCCGGAGCATGTGGATGTGGAACTGCGCCCGATCCTCGATGACGAGGGCAGGGTGGTGGCCTTCGTCGAACGCCTGACCAGCGTCACACTGGCATCGGCACAACCTCAACAACAAGGGTTGGTTGGCCGGGCGCCAGCCTTCAAGAACGCCGTGGCCAGTTTGCAACGTGCAGCCCCTGCGCAGATTCCGGTACTGCTCCAGGGCGAGTCGGGTACGGGCAAGGAGCTGTTCGCCCGCGCCTTGCACCTGGGTAGCCCCCGTGCCAATGGCCCCCTGGTGGTGGTGGACTGCACCGGGCTGACCGAGTCGTTGTTCGAGAGTGAACTGTTCGGCTATGAGAAGGGCGCCTTCACCGGCGCGACTCAACGCAAGATCGGCCTGGCCGAGGCTGCTCACGGTGGCACCCTGTTCCTCGATGAGATTGGTGAAGTACCGCTGGCGATGCAGGTGAAACTGCTGCGCCTGATCGAATCCGGCAGCTTCCGTCCGGTCGGCAGCACGCGCACGGTCCATTCGGATTTCCGCCTGGTCTCGGCCACGCACAAGCCCTTGAAGGAGATGGCCGCCGAAGGGACGTTTCGCGAAGACCTGTATTACCGCATCAGCGGATTCCCGATTCGCCTGCCATCGCTGCGTGAGCGAGTCGAGGATTTACCGTTGCTCTGTGAGAGTCTGCTGCAACGCATGGCCGGCAAGCACTCGCCCAAGGTCACCGCCGAAGCACTCGCTTGCCTCAACCTGCATACATTCCCAGGCAACATTCGCGAGCTCAGAAACATCTTGGAGCGCGCGCGGTTGTTTGCTGATGATGGGCTGATTCGTCCCGAACATCTTCCGGAAGATATCCACCCGACTGTAAGGCAACCAGGTGTTCGGGGACGTAGGAACGAAATGGCCGATCTGGCCCATGCCCTGGAAACCTTCAGCGGTTCCCGAAGTGAATTGGCCGATCAACTCGGGATGAGCGAACGCACGTTGTACCGCCGACTTAAAGCATTGGGGATTTCGTAGTTCCACGTGGAACATTCATGAAGGTAAAAAAAAAGCCAATCCCTGGGGATTGGCTTTCTTGTACTACCCGCAGTGTAGGTTCACAAAATAGGTGATAGGCCAGACCCCGTGAAATTGGAATCTTCGCCATTTTTTTTGTGAAATGAAGGGGTGCTTTTCACAGAAAAGCCGAGAAATCCCTACTCACCAATCACAAAAGTTGATTGGCCTGGAAAGGGCCGTTTACGACCGACGCGTGACTTTTCGGTAAGGGATGAGGAGTAGTCGCAGCGATCCTTTAGCTCCTAGTCTGGCGACCTTGGGTTCAGAATCCGACTGGCAATGCCCGCCGTCACTACTTCAGAGGAACCAGCTTCCTCTGCTGCCAAAATTGCGGGGGGCTCATGCTGGTACCCAGGCCCGACAAATGCGCAGTTGCAGCCCTCAATTGCAAGGCTATCCAAAGCGGCACGCGTGTCAATCAAGATCTGATGCATGACGATGGCCGGCCTCACGGAGGTGAAACCGGAGATTCAGATTGACTAAACCGACCCCGTAGACACCAACCTCCACGAAGGCCGCTATCGACCCAAAGCTGTCCTTCAAGAAAGGCAGCTAACGGCGAGAAGCGGTCATTTTGTATCTACAGGTTTCGGGGCGATTCACTCGTCTGATGCTCAGGAGCACCAGGATGGGCGTCAAGGAGGTGGTCATCTTGAGGTGGACTATGCTGACCAGTTGCTCTCAAATCTAATCGTGAGGTCCTCCATGGCAAACCCCAATCTGCTGGCTCTATTCAGAGATGAAGTCCTTCTGACCGGGCCTGAAAGCTCCCTTCCAAGCAACCTATCTCAGTTCTGGCTTGAGGAGCTCCAGAGTCATCTGGAGAGGTATTTCGACGGTTTGAACTCGGATTCAGATGCAGAAGAGAAGGATCTCGACATCTCTCTCCCACTCGCAGCGATCATCCACATCTTGTTCGCGAAGAATGGTGGGGAGGAGATATCCGAGAGCTCTGAAAAGCTGTACGAGTATTTCCAAGACTACCGGCTCGAACTGGCCCTTGAAGAGATCACGCGAAAGACTCATGTGGCTGCCGAGGCTGCAACCATTGAGACCATCTTCACCAACCGAGATGTCCTGGTGGAACAAGGCCCCCTTCTTCAATAGGTACCTCCACCGATGCCATCGCCGGCGGGCACGCTCCGAGGCATTGATGGAATGCATTTTGACGGCTGCCGAGATCAGCGAATGAAAGAAATTGCTGCGCCGATGTTCGATCTAATCGCTTTGTCGCTTCCACGAGGGTTGGGGTTTGGGGACAGCCCGCCAGTAGGGGCATGGCTTAGTGAGGACGGAATTTCTTGTGCCGCTCTAACCCGAAATATCAATTCCGGCAGCTTCGGAATTGTCACCTTGCGGCGTCGTGTCGATAGCGTGTGGGTGCTCCTCAGCCATGGTGAGTGCACCACTGGCGAGTCCGAAGCCCGCGCCTCAATCAGCCATTTTCTCTATACCCAAGCCCATCCGCTTCCACTCCCTTCAGGTGAACGACGACGTGCTCCTCTAAGCAGAATGGGTAAGCGCACACCAAGCGTGGTGTTCAAATCACTATTTGATCCAAGCCGCCGTATTGGGGCGTGGGCGCTGAATCAACTGTATCTCGCACTGCCATCCCCAGACAGAAATTGGGTTCCCGATTGCCAGACTGAGAATTTTCACACCCGCCTCTGGGAAGCCCACCTATTAGCGATTTTTCGTGAACAGGGACTCTTGGTCACCCAGCCTAAAGAATCACCCGATTTTCACATCGAGAATAGGCTGGGAGATGAGGCCTGGGTTGAAGCAGTGACAGCCAACCCGGAAGAGCGGTATGAGCATTTTGGCGCCTCGCCGGTCCCCCCACCCGCTGACCGACATGAGCGTTTCTTAGGAGCGGCTGCAGAAAGGTTTGCGAGGACCATCCAAAACAAATTGGACAAGCGTTACGAATCCCTACCGCACGTGGAGGGTAAGCCGCTCATTCTGGCCTTAGCCGATTTCCATGCGCCCAGTTCAATGCTGTGGAGCAGGGAGTCGCTCATCAGCTATCTCTATGGCTTTGCAGTTCACTCATCTGCGCATCGTGGTACGCACCTGATAACTGTGGAGGAAGAGACATCTCTGCTATCAGGGCGCCCCAACGGCCTATTTACGCTAATGGAAAATGCCCATCTTTCAGCGGTCATTTTCACCAATGCCTGCACAGTGCCAAAGCTCAGCCGAGTGCCGATCTCAGGTGGAGCTCATCTAGACGGGTACCGATACTTGCGGTTTGGTGAGTTTTTCGACCGTTCTCCGGGAGCATCACGAGGTATCCCATTTCTGTTGGATGTAGCGTCCAGCGACTACGGTCAGCTCTGGCCGCAATATGGCTACGAGCCGTGGTCTGCTGAAGTGGAGGTATTCCATAACCCTATGGCACTATACCCGGTGCCTAATGAGTTGATACCAGAAGTCACCCACTGGAGAGAAGTAAACGGAAGAGTCGAGTGCGAATCTTTCTTTGATGTATCCATACTCCGATCCAGAACACTCGTCCTCAGTGCAAACGCTAAGGTTCCGTCACTCGATGAGTTGCTGACAGCAGCCAGTCCTCCAGAGCTCTGACGGCGGCGGGGTGGCCGCATCGTTGCCACGCAGGTAGATGAGAATTTCTCAGCAAGCTACCCAGCCAGGGGAAGGACATGAGATCCCCTGCGCAATTCAGGACCGTTGAAGCGTCACCTCTCTTCGGGTAAAAGCATGACCGTCATACAACGCTACAACAGCGTCATACCCGAGAGCATAGGAAGAAAAATGTCGATCCAAGGACTAAAACGATACTTTGGAAACAAGATTCACGCAGTGATAATGATGGCCCCGCTTAAGCGGGAAATGATACGCCTCGGCATATGCACCCTTATGGCGATTATTCTGAATATCATCTTGTATACCGGCGTTGAAGTAGACGGCACCATCAAGCCGTGGGCAGAAACCCCGATAAAACTGTTTGCATCGTCGATGTTATTCGCCTTCATGATCAAGGCTTTTCTGCCAGTTCTCGGCTGGACGATACTGAAAGCAATGCTGTTGAGTGCGAACAATGCCTTCAGCGGCATACTGAGTTTTTTGGGCAATCAGTTCACAGGCGTCATGTACTGTACCGGAATTATTATGGGTTCTATCACGATTAAATTGTATATGGTTTCCGGGGTTTTAGACTCTGAGTTTGCTTATCTGTCCGCAATCGTATTTGCTTCCGGGGTTTTATATTTCTATGTGCTGCAATGCGCCATTCAAAAAACAATGAGTCCGGCCCTGCGTACACCAGCAGTACCGCGTTAAACCACTAGGCTGTGACTATTCATCTCTGGTGCTCAGTAGGCGCTCGCTCTGCTGAACCCTCACCCATACACAACCATTAATGGACTGGCCCGCCTTCGACTTTATGAAGAAGGCGAGCGAGCACGTGACTGATTGCGCATGTATTCCGAGATGAGACTTTCGAAATTGATGTCCGCCTCCTCAACGAGAATATTGACGTGACAGTACAGCTCTTCAGGACCTCTGAGATAATTGAAAATCCTTGATCTAACGATGCCGCAAACCCCTTCTTTGACCGCCGTAGAGGGGAGGTTGATAACATCGCCAACGCACGGGATAAGAGCTAGGCCATGGTCGCTGTTGAAGACAATGTCAGCTGGACAGGCATCAATGCTGGCATCGGATTGTCCTTGCGAAACCTGCTGATAATCAATGCTATACCTCATGTACAGCCTACCTCATTTGTTGAGTGAGGAATCAGCGCCGCGGATCGTAAACAGAAACCTCAAGTTCGCAAGCGACGGGAGCATGTAGCGGATTTTCGGTACTAGAGAGCTTGGCAACTATCGTTTTTCAAGCACATACCCTACGCCCCGAAGCGTATGTATCAGTTTGGTCTCGAAAGGGTCATCTATCTTGGCTCTGAGTCTTCGAATCGACACCTCTACAACGTTTGTGTCGCAGTCAAAATTCATATCCCAAACCTGCGAAATAATTTGGGTGCGGCTCAGCACCACACCGGTATTACGCATCAGGTAATGCAGTAACGCGAATTCTTTCGTGGTCAGGTCAATGCGCTGACCGTCCCTGAATGCCCTGTGCCGGCTCTGATCAAGCTCCAGGTCAGCGACGCGAATGACCTCTACGGATGCAGGGTGATCTGACCTGCGCATCAAGGCGCGAACCCGGGCCAGCAGCTCAGGGAACTCAAATGGCTTGATCAGGTAGTCATCTGCTCCGTTCTCCAGCCCCCGGACCTTATCCGCCAGCCGGCTTCTCGCCGTCAGCATCATGATACGGGAAGGGCAGTTTTTACGACGCAACAACTCAAGGACCTGCCAACCGTCCATCTCTGGCAGATTTATATCCAGGATAATCAGCTCATATTCGTGCTGCTTAGCCAAGAATAATCCATCTGACCCGGTGTGGACGCAATCTACGACATAGCCACATTCCGTCAGACCTTGACGCACATACTCCGCAGTTTTTACTTCATCCTCAATTACCAGAATTCGCATGGGATTTTGTCTCGATATCACTGAGCAATTAACCGCGCACGCGCGCCGGCATTATTGAAAGGGATGGTAAATCAAAATGAGCGTGCCGGGGCTCAAATGACGGATTTGTAATTTCTAGGTAATACAGTTGATAGTCTGGCGGTATATCTTGTCGCGGTTTGGGTTTGACAGTTGCGGGCCCTCTCTCCAGCAGGTGATTTGACCTTATGAAGTATTGGGTTATTTTCTTCTTTGTGCTGGCTTCGTTCCGCTCAGATGACGGCGAGGTCGCTCACATTGAAGAGACTGGTCATTGGTGTAGTCATGAACTTCACCGGCATGCGATGCGTACAATCGAACGCCTACTTGAATTTTAGGCAAAAAAAAGGCGCCCAATGGGCGCCAAATATCCACCTTTTACCAAAGGAGCACTTAAGCCACTCAAGGTGAATGCGTAATGCTCGTTTTACTAACAGGACCCGCCAATGGATAACTGGCCCAGTTAGCGAATTACAGAATCGAAAGCGGGTACTCGATGATTACACGAGTTTCATCCAGATCCGATTCGAAAGCAGTGGCACGCGTGGTTGCCTGGCGCAACCGGAAGGACAGATCTTTTGCCGGACCGGTTTGGACAACGTATTTGACTTCGACGTCACGCTCCCAACGCTTCTGATTGTCGAGCGGGTTGCCGTTGTCGTCGGTGCGCATGTAGAACTGGTTAGCGTTCGAGTAATCCGCACCCGAGCCTCTGGCGTAGCGCGTCATGAACGTCAGGCCTGGAATGCCGTAGCTGGTGAAGTTCAGGTCATAGCGCAGCATCCAGGAACGCTCTTTCGGCGAGTTGAAGTCGCTGTACTGGATGGAGTTGTCGACGAAAATCGAGTCCGACTGACGCAGGTAGTCGAAATCGTCGTCGCCGTTGTTGCGCTGATGCGACAGGGCCAGGGTGTGGGCACCGTAACGCACACCGACCTTGGCACTCCAGATGTTGTTGTCGAATTCACCCAGGCGCTTCTTACCTTCATCTACGGCTTTGTAGTAGTTGAAGCCACCGATCAGCGCCAGATCGTCGCTCAGCGGGTAAACCACGCTTGTGCCGGCGTAGTACTGATTCCAGACGTCTTTCAGCTGGCTGGCGTAGACGCTCACAGTCCAGTTGTCGTTGATCGAGTAGTCACCGCCACCGTAACCGATCCATGGCGAGTTGACCGGGCCGCCGTAGAACGTCACGAAGTTGTCGTTCAGGTTGCTTGAGACCGGCTGGCTCATCGCATGCAGACGACCACCCTGGAGGGTAAGGCCCTGGATGCTGGTGTTCTCAACGGTCACACCGCGGAAACTCTCTGGCAGCAGGCGAGAGTCACCCGATGCGACGACCGGGGTCGATGGGAAGACATCACCCACTTTCACGATGGTATCGAACAAGCGGACTTTGGCTGCGCCGCCGACCTTGGTGTATTCGTCGCGAGCTTCACCCTTGTTATCAACGGGCAGCACGTCGAAGGAGCTACGGCCGCCGTTGCGCCCATCACCGGTGTCGAGCTTGAGGCCGATCATGGCAAAGGCATCAACGCCAAAGCCAACGGTACCTTGGGTAAACCCGGAGTTGAATTTGCTGATGATCGCGTGCGCCCAGGCTTCGGAGTAGCCGTTCGTATTGCCCTTGCCACTGTTGTAAGTGGGGGCGGTGCTGTCGCGGTTATCACGGTTGAAGTAGAAGTTACGGTTCAACACTGTAAGGCTGCTGCCTTCAATGAAGCCTTCTGGCTTGTCTTCAGCTTGTGCCGAAATAGCATAGCTTCCAGACAGCGCAGAAACTGCCGCCAAATACAGTGGTACTTTGATTTTCATCCGATGCTCCTTTGATTCACGGCAGTTTTTATTATGTTTACCGGCGCGGGTGTCGTTAATTGTTCTGACCAGGCGGCGCGCCTAGCGTAGCGCGAGCTCATATTTGCAGGCCGAAGATAACGGGGGGGTGATAGGAAAATTACAATTTCGTCATCTACCTGTTGTTCGGGCCTTCGCACCGCGTGTTTGCCATCTCCGTTGCTTGTAACGAAATCATCGTGTCGGGTTTGGTTTCCCAGTATTTTCGGGCATTACAGGACATTCTTACGGAATTGTAATTTTCTAGCCACCCCTCTGATAGCTACCGCTCATTAGAGTGCCATCACCTAATCAAGTGGGGCTTGGCAGCTGTTTCGGCGTTCTCGCCAAGCTTTATCGAAGTTTGTGCACGAGGACCATCAAAGTGCCCCGGTATAACCGCAATGTCTTACCCAAGACCCCCGTCTCGCCCTGGAAGATCGCTGCACTCTGTGCAGTCATCTCTGGGTTGATGGCGCCTGCAGCCCTTGCCCAAAGCATCAGCTTGCCCCAGGCGCTTTCGACGGCCATGGATGCCAACCCAGACCTGGCCGCGGCCAGGCAAGAAATTGGGATCGCTGATGGTGCTCGCAAGCAGGCCGGGCTTATCCCCAACCCCACAATCTCGTATGACGTGGAAGACACCCGTCGTAACACCAGCCAGACGACTGTCTCTCTCAGCCAGACCCTTGAGCTGGGCGGTAAGCGGGGGGCTCGTGTTGACGTCGCCACATACGGGCAGACCGCCGCACAGCTTGAGTTAGACCGTCGCGTTAACGGCCTGCGTGCAGATGTCGTCCAAGCCTTTTACGCCGCGTTGCGGGCCCAGACAGGTCTCGACCTGGCCAAGCAATCTCTCGAACTGACTGAGCGCGGTCTTCGCATCGTCGATGGCCGTGTTCGCGCAGGTAAGTCGTCCCCAGTGGAGGCGACCCGCGCTCAAGTGCAACTGGCCGAAGCCCAGCTGCAAGTTCGACGTGCAGAAACGGAAAAAGCGACCGCTTACCAACAGCTCGCTCAAATTACCGGGAGCTCAGTCACCGTGTTTGATCGACTCGAATCGCCAACCCTCTCCCCGGGCTTGCCACCTCGCACTGAAGATCTGCTGGCTAAGCTCGACCAAACAGCAGAAATGCGTCAGGCCGTGGTGCAGATAGACAAGAGCGATGCCTCGCTCGGCTCAGAGAAAGCTCAGCGTATCCCGAACCTTACTGTCAGTGTAGGTAGCCAGTACGACCGCTCTGTGCGCGAGCGGGTCAACACTGTGGGCCTGTCTATGCCTTTGCCGCTGTTCGATCGTAACCAGGGCAACATTCTTTCCGCTTCTCGTCGTGCAGATCAGGCCCGGGACCAGCGCAATGCTGTTGAGCTGCGCCTGCGCACCGAAACCCAAACCGCGTTGAACCAATGGTCCACCGCCATGCAGGAGGTCGAGTCCTACGACAAGACCATTCTGCCTTCAGCCCAACAAGCCGTAGAGACCGCAACCCGCGGCTTCGAGATGGGCAAATTCGGTTTCATCGAAGTGCTGGATGCCCAGCGCACCTTGATCGTCGCTCGTGGCCAATACCTCGAATCGTTGGCAGCGGCGACCAATGCGCGTGCGCAGGTGGAAAGGGTTTATGGCGAAGTCGGCTCAACCGCCGGCACTCGCTGAACGGGCCAAACATTTTCTTCGGCACACAGCCTTGAACAAGCCGGTGCCTACGATCAGCAGGAGTAGCAATGGATAACAAACGCAAGATCGCCCTCGCGGTAGCCGCTGTGGCAGCCCTCGGATTTGGCAGCCTTGCCTGGAACAACAGTTCCGGACAGCAGGCCGCCAGTACTGCCGAGCATGGCGCTAACGATGGCCATGGCGACGAAAAGAAAGCCGCATCTGCCGCCAAAGAGGAAGGTGATGAGGGCCATGGTGAAGAAGGCCACAGCGAAGAGGGCGGTGAAGAAGAGGGCAAGCTGACGCTCAGCGCTGAACAGATCAAGGCCGCTGGTGTTGCCCTGGAAGCTGCAGCGCCTCGTGACCTCGGTACCGTCGTGAGCTTCCCTGGCGAAATTCGCTTCGACGAAGATCGTACTGCCCACGTGGTTCCTCGTGTTCCTGGCGTTGTTGAGGCTGTCCAGGCCAACCTGGGCGAGACGGTCAAGAAAGGGCAAGTCCTCGCGGTAATCGCCAGCCAGCAGATCTCTGACCTGCGCAGCGAACAACAGGCCGCACAGCGTCGCGTCGAACTGGCGCGTGTGACCTTCGAACGTGAGAAGCAACTGTGGCAGGACAAGATCTCTGCAGAGCAAGACTACCTCCAAGCACGCCAAGCGCTGCAAGAAGCGGAGATCTCCTTGGCCAACGCCAAGCAGAAGGTCGGCGCAATCGGTGCCTCGGTTAACTCCGTTGGCGGTAATCGTTACGAGCTCCGCGCTCCCTTCGACGCCGTGGTAGTGGAGAAACACCTGACCGTCGGCGAAGTCGTCAGCGAGGCGACCAACGCCTTCATCCTTTCCGACCTGAATCAGGTCTGGGCGACCTTCGCAGTTCCGCCGACAGATCTGGGCAAGGTCACGACTGGCCGTGCAGTGAAAGTCTCTTCGCCTGACATGAACGTCGAGGTCGAAGGGAAGGTGGGTTATGTCGGCAGCCTGCTGGGCGAGCAAAACCGTGCAGCTACTGTCCGCGTCACCTTGACCAACCCCAACGGCGCCTGGCGTCCAGGCCTGTTCGTAAACATTGCGGTCACCTTCCAGACCGATCGAGTTGCCGTAGCGGTCCCTGAGCACGCTGTGCAGACCGTTGAAGACAAACCTTCGGTATTCGTACGCACCCCAGATGGCTTTGACACCCGCCCGGTAAAACTGGGTCGCCGCGACAATGGGTACGTGGAAATCATCGACGGTATTGAAGCCGGCGCCCAGGTAGCAACCAGTGGCAGCTTCACACTCAAGTCCGAGCTCGGCAAAGCTTCTGCCGAACACGGTCACTGATGCGAACTGACAGGATGATTTCTCATGTTTGAACGTATCATCAGATTCGCCATCGAGCAGCGCATCGTAGTAATGATCGCCGTTCTGATCATGGCGGGTATCGGTATCTACAGCTATCAAAAGCTGCCCATCGATGCGGTACCCGATATCACCAACGTCCAGGTGCAGATCAACACTGCAGCGCCTGGTTACTCGCCCTTGGAAACCGAACAACGGATCACGTTTCCAGTTGAAACGGCCATGGCCGGTCTCCCGGGCCTTCAGCAGACCCGTTCCCTGTCTCGCTCTGGCCTGTCTCAGGTCACCGTGATCTTCAAGGATGGCACTGACATCTTCTTTGCCCGCCAGTTGATCAACGAGCGGCTGCAGGTTGCGAAGGAACAGCTGCCAGAAGGTGTAGAGGCCGTCATGGGTCCGGTATCTACCGGCCTCGGCGAGATCTTCCTGTGGACTGTTGAAGCCGAAGATGGCGCGGTCAAAGAGGACGGTACGCCGTACACCCCGACCGACCTGCGCGTGATCCAGGACTGGATCATCAAGCCTCAGCTGCGTAACGTCCCGGGTGTGGCCGAGATCAATACCATCGGCGGTTATGCCAAGCAGTTCCTGGTTGCGCCGGATCCAAAGCGCCTGGCTACCTACAAGCTGACACTCAATGACCTGGTCGCAGCGTTGGAAAGTAACAACGCCAACGTCGGTGCCGGCTACATCGAGCGTAATGGTGAACAGTTGCTCATCCGTGCACCGGGTCAGGTAGGCAATATCGAAGACATCGCCAACATCGTGATCACCAGTGTGGATGGTGCACCGATTCGCATCAGCAGCGTTGCTGACGTCAGCATCGGTAAAGAGCTCCGTACAGGTGCTGCTACTGAGAACGGCCGCGAAGTCGTGCTCGGTACCGTGTTCATGCTGATTGGTGAAAACAGCCGCACCGTATCTCAAGCTGTCGCCGCCAAATTGGCGGACATCAACCGCACCCTGCCAAAGGGCGTGGTGGCTGTGACTGTTTACGACCGTACCAACCTGGTTGAAAAAGCCATCGCGACGGTGAAGAAGAACCTGGTGGAAGGCGCGATCCTGGTTATCGCCATTCTGTTCCTGTTCCTCGGCAACATCCGTGCGGCTCTGATCACCGCGATGGTGATTCCGCTGTCCATGCTGTTCACCTTCACAGGCATGTTCAACAACAAGGTCAGTGCCAACTTAATGAGTTTGGGGGCACTCGACTTCGGCATCATCGTCGACGGTGCCGTGGTTATTGTAGAAAACGCGATCCGTCGACTGGCTCATGCGCAACATAAGCATGGCCGCATGCTCACCAAAACCGAACGCTTCCACGAGGTCTTTGCCGCGGCGCGAGAAGCTCGCCGGCCGCTGATCTTCGGTCAGCTGATCATCATGGTGGTGTACCTGCCGATCTTCGCCCTCACCGGCGTCGAAGGCAAAATGTTCCACCCGATGGCCTTCACCGTTGTGATGGCGCTGCTGGGTGCAATGGTCCTGTCCGTTACCTTTGTTCCTGCAGCTATTGCCATGTTCGTCACTGGCAAGGTGAAGGAAGAGGAAGGCGTGGTCATGCGCACAGCTCGACTGCGCTATGAACCGGTTCTGCAATGGGTGCTGGGACATCGGAACATCGCTTTCTCGGCCGCAGTAGCCTTGGTCGTGCTCAGTGGTTTGCTGGCAAGTCGTATGGGTAGCGAGTTCATCCCAAGCCTCAGTGAGGGTGACTTTGCGATGCAGGCCATGCGTGTGCCTGGAACGAGCCTCACTCAATCTGTCGAGATGCAGCAGCGTCTGGAGAAAGCGGTGATTGCGCAGGTGCCTGAAGTTGAGCGGATGTTCGCACGCTCGGGTACCGCAGAAATTGCATCTGACCCGATGCCGCCGAACGCCTCTGACGCCTACATCATGCTCAAGCCTCAGGATCAGTGGCCTAACCCGAAGAAGCCTCGTGATGAGCTGATTGCTGAAGTGCAGAAGGCCGCAGCGGGTGTTCCAGGAAGCAACTACGAGTTGTCGCAGCCAATCCAACTGCGTTTCAACGAGCTGATTTCGGGCGTGCGTAGTGACGTCGCTGTGAAAGTCTTCGGCGATGACATGGACGTGCTCAACAACACCGCCAACAAGATCGCGGCAGCGCTCAAAGCGGTCCCGGGCTCATCGGAAGTGAAAGTTGAGCAGACATCCGGCCTGCCGGTGCTGACCATCAACATTGACCGCGAAAAAGCAGCACGCTACGGCCTGAACATCGCGGATGTTCAGAACTCGATCGCTATCGCCGTGGGTGGCCGTCAGGCCGGCACGCTGTATGAGGGCGACCGTCGGTTCGACATGGTAGTACGCCTACCAGAGACCGTTCGCACCGACGTAGCGGGTATGTCCAGCTTGCTGATCCCGGTACCTGCCAATGCGGCACAGGGTGCCAATCAGATCGGCTTCATCCCGCTGTCCCAGGTCGCCAATCTGGACCTGCAACTGGGCCCGAACCAAATCAGCCGCGAGAACGGCAAACGTCTGGTTATCGTCAGCGCCAACGTTCGAGGCCGCGATCTGGGGTCCTTCGTTGAGGAGGCGACCGCATCGCTGGACAAGAAGGTGCAAATCCCTGCGGGCTACTGGACGACTTGGGGGGGCCAGTTCGAGCAGCTGCAGTCGGCTGCCAAACGCCTGCAGATCGTTGTTCCAGTCGCCTTGCTGCTGGTCATGACCTTGTTGTTCCTGATGTTCAACAACCTGAAGGACGGCATGCTGGTCTTCACCGGTATTCCATTCGCACTCACCGGTGGTGTTGTGGCGTTGTGGCTGCGGGACATCCCACTGTCGATCTCGGCAGGTGTCGGCTTCATTGCACTGTCCGGCGTTGCAGTACTGAACGGCCTGGTGATGATTGCCTTCATCCGCGGGCTAAGGGAGGAGGGACGAACGCTCAGACAGGCAGTCGATGAAGGTGCATTGACCCGTCTGCGACCTGTTCTGATGACAGCCTTGGTAGCGTCCCTGGGCTTCATCCCGATGGCTTTGGCCACCGGCACCGGTGCCGAAGTTCAGCGGCCATTGGCGACGGTGGTGATTGGCGGGATCCTGTCCTCCACCGCACTGACCTTGCTGGTACTGCCTGCCCTGTATCACTGGGCACACCGCAAGGATGAAGACGGCGACGAGGCCGAAGTGGTTAGCTAACAGCCTCCGCTAAAGAGAAGCCCACAACACGTGTTGTGGGCTTTTTTGTTTAAAGTGAAGTAGATGCACTTACCTTTCAAAATTGTAAGTTTCTCGTCATGCCGGTGATGCCTATGCATTGCTAAGGTTACGCCCGAGAAGTTTTGAAATTGAGAGGGTTTTATGAAAAAGCTAATTATCGCTGCTGCACTTGTTGTTTTCTCGGTGGCTTCGCAGGCCAACACTTTCTCCGAGAGCAAGCAGCTTCAATACACCAAGGAACACCAGACCGCAGTGGCCAAGTACGCGGAGAAAAATGGCAAGCCAATGCCAGAGATTCAGGATTACAAATATGGCATGAAGATAGACGTTGCGAAATTCGTACGTCAGTCGCAGGACCCCCGTACCTGCCAGGTCTATCCACGGTTGATGACCTTCGAGGACTCCCAGGGCACGCTCAAGACTGTTCGTTACTCGATGTATTCGCAATGCATCAACAACAAGTAGTAAACGATTTGAACAGAACAATTAGAGAATTCATAAATGCCAGGCAGTGCCTGGCATTTTTTATTACGCCCGATACCCCATAGCTTCGAAATGTTAACGCCTGGGCTCGGGCAAACCGTGCAATAGATCTTAGCCAACCAACAGAGACGGCTCCCCAACTGCAGAGGGCAATTGGAAGCCTTGACCCCAGAAGGGACGAGTTATGAAGAGTTTGCTTGAACGCCCTGATGACCAAGCCGGGCATGAAGGTCATAGCCATGAGCATGGCGGCATTTTTGGAATGAACACAGAGCTGATTTTCGCGCTGATCTGTGGTGCTCTCCTGGGTGCCGGAGCTCTCGCAGGAAAACTTGGCCTGATTGATCGTCTGCCTCTGATTCTGTACGTGTCGGCCTACGTGTTCGGTGGATGGTTCACCACTAAGGAAGCGGTTACCAACATCCGTCAGAAACGCTTCGAGATCGACTCGCTGATGCTTCTCGCCGCAGTCGGTGCCGCGAGCATCGGCGCCTGGGCGGAGGGGGCTCTGCTGCTGTTCCTGTTCAGTCTGGGGCATTCCCTTGAAAGCTACGCGATGGGGCGGGCCAAGAAAGCGATTGAGGCACTGTCCAAGCTCGCACCAGCCACCGCGATCGTACGCAGAGCAAATGGCACGGTGGAGATGCCCGTGGAGCTGCTGGTTCCCGGTGACGTTGTCATCGTGCGCCCCAATGACCGCCTGCCGGCCGATGGTTTTGTAGTCGTAGGCTCCTCAAGTATCAACCAGGCGCCAGTAACCGGTGAGAGCGTCCCCGTGGACAAGCAACCTGTTCCTGATGCCGAACTCGCACGCAGCAAGCCAGATGCAGTGGATGCAGCCTCGAAAGTCTTCGCCGGTACCATCAATGGCGAAACGCTCATCGAGGTTGAGGTAACCCGGCGCTCTACGGAGAGTACCTTGGCGCGGGTCATCAAGATGGTCAGTGAAGCCGAAGTCAGGAAGTCACCGACCCAGCGATTCACGGACCGCTTCCAACGCATATTCGTCCCGTTGGTTTTACTGCTGGTAGTCGGGCTGCTATTTGCCGGCATTTTCCTTGACGAGCCGTTCCGTGACTCGTTCTACCGGGCGATGGCCGTACTGGTTGCAGCCAGCCCCTGCGCGCTCGCGATCGCTACACCAAGCGCCATTCTCTCTGGCATCGCCAGGGCAGCCCGAGGTGGCGTGCTGATCAAGGGCGGTGCGCCACTTGAAGAGCTTGGATCATTGAATGCCATGGCATTCGACAAGACCGGTACCCTGACCGAAGGGCGCCCACGTATCACCGATGTAATACCCATAGGCGGCACGCAGATCGAGGATCTGCTAAACGTCGCCATCGCTGTGGAGTCGATGAGCGACCATCCGCTGGCTGCGGCAATTGTGCGTGACGGTGAAGAGATGATTGGCACACGGCGCCGATTCCAAGCCAAGAACATGAGCAACATGATTGGCCGCGGCGTGCGTGCTGAGCTTGATGGGCAGTTCGTCTGGATTGGCAAGGTCGAGATGTTCGGTACCAATGGTATTCCCGCACTCAGCAAGGCAGCCCTGGAGGCTGCGGAGCGTCTACGTCAGTCAGGCCGTACCACCATGGTGGTACGGCGTGCTGACAAGGATCTGGGCGCTATCGGGCTATTGGACACACCCCGGGAGGGGGCCAAAGAGGCACTCCAGAAGCTTAGAGAGATGGGCATCGAACGCATGGTCATGATTTCTGGAGACCACAACCGCGTTGCAGAGGCTGTAGCCAAACAAGTTGGCTTAGATGAAGCGTGGGGAGACCTGATGCCGGAAGACAAGGTCAAGGCCATCAAAAACCTGCGCCTTAGCGCCAAGGTGGCCATGGTGGGTGACGGCGTCAATGATGCCCCTGCCATGGCCAGTTCGAGCGTTGGTATCGCAATGGGGGCTGCTGGATCTGATGTTGCCCTGGAAACGGCTGATATCGCGCTTATGGCTGACGACATCAGGCAACTCCCATTTGCGGTGGGGCTGAGCCGTCACACGCGATCGATCATCCACCAGAATCTGTTCGTCAGCTTGGGGATTGTGGCCATCCTGGTTCCGTCCACCATCATGGGCTTGAGCATTGGTGCCGCTGTTGCGATCCATGAGGGCTCCACACTGTTGGTCGTCTTCAACGCCTTGCGCCTGTTGGCCTACCGCAGAAGCACCTGATCCCTGAGCTTCAATCATGAAGCTAAGCAGGGAAATGACCTGAAGTAGAAGTACGGGTCGTGCGCGATCAGCGCACGACCCGTACTTTTCTCTCACTCGTCGATCCCGATGCGCTTGAGGCTTTCAAGGGCCTTTCCGCACTCAGGTGAGCCATGCCGTAAGCCGCAGGCCAATGCAGCTTTGAGGCTCATGACACCGGCTACGAAACCGACTTGATTGCCGACTCCGTGTCCGTCCGCAAATCCCTGATCATACGCAATCTCGACAAGCGCATTGATCGCCGCCAGGGTGTCCTGTTTGTTTTTACTCTTTTGCATATCTACTCCGCGAGCATTCAGCTCATATCGCTCGGTTAGGTGGCGGCGCCTTCAGGTTTGGGGTGAGCGAATCCCGCTCCCATAGCCAATCCCTAACGGGGGGCTCAGCCCGCCACCGTAAGGAAAATCAGCTATTGAGAGCAGATGACTCGTTTTGGTCACCCGTGCTGCTCGCCTCACCGCATTGGCACTGAGTGGGTACATCCGGGTAGTCGCTGTGATTCTCAATGAACAGCGTTCGGCAGGTTTCGCACCCATAGATCCGGGGCAGGGATTTAAGGCCGCTCGGAAGCACGTCACTCAGAGGCTCGTTATGCCAAGGAGCCCCGTCAAGGATTCTTGAACGCAGGATGTTTCCCAGGCGCCAGGTGTCACTTTGTGCGCGCCAGGACCACATCGGCGCAGAAAGCGAATACTGGATGAAGGTCTCTTGTGACTGCCTGGATAGCGGGTACTTGGGGCGGGTCCAGCCGGAATCGATGATGCTGAACCCCATGCCCATTTCTGCGCTCGGGTGGGTCTTTTCACCAAAGAAACGGTCATGCGTCGCTGGAGCCGTCGCATGATGGTCAGTCGGTGGGAATACCCACAGATAACACTCATCCCGGTTGACCATGCTGATGAGCTCGCTTGGCCCCCGCATGGGGGAATTTGCAGCCAGGGCGAAGCGATCCTTCCACGACATTTTGGGAGGCGGCGCAATACCAGCAGCGATGGCCAACGTGGCAGTCTTGGGGACGAAGCGATCGCCTAGCTCGTTCAGATCCAGGTTCTTGCAGAGAGCCTTGAAGGCCTTTTTGCGAGTCTTCGAGCTGAAGGAGGGGTCAAGGAGCAGGCGAACCTGGTTCACGCCGATTCCCGCAGTTCGTAGCACCTCAATGACTTCTTCAGCCACACCGACTGCTTGAAGATCGGTCAATCCTAAGCACGTTTTCGCCCGCTCGACCGCCGCGTAGAGGTTGTACTGCCGTGTCTCGTTGTCACGACAGACCTGAATTGGCAGCTTGTCTTGGATGGCAACTTGCGGTGCAACGGAGCCGATGGCCGCGTGGAACAGCTGGTGGAGGTGCAGATGAGAGTACGGGCGGCCAGAAGCCGAGAACGAGGCGTGCAGCTGAGCAGCGAGAGGTTGAAGCAGCTTTTTTGCAGACATGACTATCCCCTAATGAGCGACGTTGGGGTAGCTGCGCTTGTAGGGCCGTTAGACGCGAAGCTGGACGTCGAATCAGGTTCAATCATGAATAGGAGTCAGGTTTGATTTGCTTGCACGGCCACCATGCAAAGCCCGACGCGGCAATCACATCAGATTCGCCGAGCTTTGGCAAGAGCGGTCATCGGTAAGCGAAAGCAGGTAGGAGGAGGGCGCTCCATGCTTGATCACCTCCAGAAACAGGAAAGCCGGAAGCACGTTGAGCGCTTCCGGCTTTCTCACGTCAGACTGATGAGAGGGATCAGAAGACGTATTGCAGGCGGGTCACGATGGCATTGCCGCTGTCGTCGCCCACGGTGTTCTCGTTGTTGTCGGTGCGCACGTTGATGTAGTTGGCACTGACTTTCACCGCCTCGTTGACGTACCAGTTCACACCCACCGTGTGGCTCTTGGCCTTGCGCTCGTTCGATTGGTCCGCCGCGGTGACCAGGTTGCCGTCTTCGACCTTGATATCGTCAAAGCGGTAGAAGACTTCCCAGGCCCCCAGTTCCTTGTTCTCTGGTTTGATAGTGTCGAACTTGGCACCATCGAGCTTGTAGATACGCGGCTCGCCGGTCAGGGTGTAAGCCATCTGGGCGTAGTAACCGGAGGCCTTCATGTCGTTGTTGGCCTGGTCAGCTTTCAGCTTGCGGCGAAGGTATTCCGCTTGAACCGAGAACGGGCCGGTGGCCCAGGCACCTTCGAGACCCCAGACCGAGTCGTCCTTCCACAGGCCATCTTGTGCAGCAGCACCGCCAAACAGCATGCGGTTGCCGTTGGTGCCGGCATCGCCGCCGCCATTGGTATCTACACCGCGGACGCCCAGACGCGAACGAATCCGGGTATCGACCGCACTGTTTTTGAGGTCGCGGTAAGCGTACTGAGCACCGACGTGCAGGACGTTGCCATCACTGTGCAGCGGTGCGAACACGCCACGTACGTTGTAGCGCTTGGTGCTGTCGCCATCCGAGTTGTTATTGGTTTCGCTGAAAACGCTACCGGAAACATAAGCCATGTCAGCGATGGTGCTGGTGGCTTGAACACCCATGCCGGCGTTGTCGTTGATCCAGTCCGCCAGGTCGTACGAGAGGTTCCGCTCCATGGCGGTGGTCCACTTCGAACTGGTGGCTTTCTCAAGACCGAAGTCGGTGTAGAAACGGCCAAAGCGCAGTTGCACCGGCTTGAAACCCGTGTAGGTCAGGCTGGCTTCGTCGAAGTAGCCGTCGGAGTCGTTGCCCGTGTTGCGGGAAAGGTCGTAGTTGAGCTGATACTTCCAGTCGCGGTACAGCACGCCACCGAGCTCAAGGTAGGCGCGACGGAAGTAGCCTGCGTCAGCGGTATCGCCATTCTTGGTGAAGACACCATCGAAACGGCCGTAGTCGGCCTGAACTCGGCCGCCCAGTTTGAAACTGAATTCCTTGTCAGAAGTCGATACTTCAAGACCGCCCTTGGTCTTCAGAACGATGTCAGCTCCGTCAGTGGTTACTGTTCCGGAGAATGCTTGCGAGGAAAATGTGCCTATTATTGCGGCAGCCAACAGCTTTTCCCGCATGTTCGAAGAACGGATCATTGCTTGCCTCTCGTATGTTAAGTGCTTAGCTACCGACGTTATATTTCGCCCTGCGCCGGCCTAAATTTATCTTGCAGATGGGAGCAGGCCACGGTTGTCACCCGCTGTAACAAGATGCCTTTGTTCTAAGCACTCTGACTAGGTTGCAAGCGAATATGACAGTTGTGTTTCTGTAGTGTTAACGGAGGAGTTTGAAACCTAACAAAACTGTTACCGAACAAGCCAGTCCTTCTTATCAAAAAAGCTCTTCTTGATCAATCTTCGAATTTCCAAAACCTGCGGATTGCGGACAAGCTTCGTTTTGATAACAAGATAGACATCTTTCTCCTCCAGGTCGTCCAGGAAACCCGGCACGGGTAGGATATTTCTCTCCAGTTTTCGGCTGTAGTCGGGCAGCACTCCAATACACGCACCGCCAACGACAAGGCCTCGTGATAGGTTGTAGCTCTTGACCCGAGTGGTACCGCCCTGATGCTCAGCCATTATCGATGCCCACTTTCGTGAGCCCGCCAAGATCTCTTCATCCCAAGGGACAACGAGCATGAAGTTGTGCAAATCCAAGCTCTCCACTGGAAGGGTGACGCTTCTTGAATAGCGGCTGGAAATGAACAGGGCGTGCCCAATCCGGCCAAGCCTTTCAAACCTATACGTAGGATGGCGATCAAGCGCGCCTTTATCATCTGGGCTCACCAAAGCGATACCCACATCGACTTCACACTCAGAAAGCATCTGCGTTGTGCATTCTGAATGGATTTCCAGCTGCATTTCGGCATGATCACGCACGTAGGCGACTAGATCGCGGTTTACGATGTCGTTCAGCACTGGCTCTGTGATCGCGATGGTAAGCCTGGGGACTTCCTTTTCACCGGACTTGCCAAGGCCGTCTGGGCCGAAGAGCTGGCACAGGTAATGGCTGACCCTCTCGCCTGTGCGGGTCAGGGCAAGCTTGTTGTGTTTGTAGACAAACACGGGAGCACCAATGTGCTCTTCCAGTTTCTCCAAGCGTTTCCGCAGGCCTACCACTGGCACATTGAGCCCTCGGGCAGCCTGTTTGAAACTGGCACAACGTGCTGTTGCGAAAAACTCTACGGCCAGCTGATCATCAATTGGCAAATCATCCAATATGTCAGGGCTGTAAGGAACAACGCTGCTTGTATATGTTTCATTTTGTGTAACCATTAGGTCCCCCTTAATTCGGGGAATCTATCTCAATGCCACCCGGTGTTTCCTTATCTTGTCAACATTGTAATCCACGGGTCATGCATGCGTTATCGGAAGGCTTTTATTTCGAAAGCGTAATTTTCAGGCAATCCCTCTGATATTGTAGCGTGCTAGCCTAGTGCGCCGACTTGTTACTTACCATATATAGATTCGGCTAATTACGCATTTACATTTAGCTCACTATTTTTTCACCTTTGCCTCCATAGGCTTTGGGCATGGAAAATCAAACCCCACCTCTTACTACCTTACTGATTCGTTATCTGGGGATCGGCTTCATAGCAACGGGAGTCCATTATGCGGTGTTCCTATTGCTGGTTACGACAGAATTCGTTACTCCGTTACTGGCCAGTATCTGTGGCGGCATGGTTGGCGCAATCGCGAGCTTCATTGGAAATAGGGCGCTCTGTTTTGTGGCAGATGGCTCTCGTAAGTTTCAGCCTGTCAGGTTTGCACTGGTCGCGTTAACCACAAACTTCGGCAATGGCGTGGGTATGTGGTTCCTCATCAAGTCGAATCTGTCACCGCTCATCTCCCAAGTCGTAGTGACCTTAAGCCTCACTGCACTTGGATTCATTGCACATCGTTTTTGGACATTCAATCATGCAGACATTACATCGCTTTCCCGAGCGCCCTGATCCCTTGTTAACCATCGTGGTCCCTTGCTTCCAGGAAGAGGAAACCATCCCCGAGTTCCACCAGCGAATCACCCGCGTGGTGAAGCGCTTACCCGTCTCCTGCGAAATCCTCTATGTCGACGACGGCAGTAATGACCGGACGGCCGACATTCTTCGCCACTATCAGGATGGGTCATCTGTACGTTGCCTGTCCCTGAGTCGCAACTTCGGCAAAGAGGCTGCACTGAGCGCCGGGATAGACCATGCCCGTGGCAGTGCGCTGATCTTCATTGATGTCGACCTGCAGGATCCACCAGAGCTCATCGCGGCCATGGTGGACTACTGGCAACGCGGCTACGACGTGGTGAACATGCAGCGCAACCTGAGAATCGGTGATTCGTGGTTCAAGCGCATGAGTGCCCGGGCTTACTACTGGGTCATGCAGCGCCTGGTGGAGAAGGTGGACATGCCGGCCGATGTCAGCGATTTCCGATTGATTGGGCCTGCGCCGCTGGCAGCCCTGCGGGCCCTGGATGAACGCTCCAGGATTCTCAAAGGCATGATCGGCTGGGTAGGCTTTCGTACCATCGAACTCCCCTACAATCGCACTGTTCGCCATGCCGGGAGCACCAAATGGAATGCAGCTGGCCTGTTCAATCTGGCCATCGAGAGCATCGTCAGCTTCTCTCGCAAACCACTGCGCATTTTCAGCCTCATCAGTTTCGGTCTTTTCGTCTCCAGCATCTGCTACATGCTTGCGTCGCTTGTGGCAGGCAGTTTCGACATCCATCACCTGATCGTCGGAATGGCTTCATTCATGTGCGTCGGTGTCGCCATGGTGGGGGAGTACCTGGGCGTGACACTCGCGGAAGTGAAGCGCCGGCCTCTCTATTTCCTGAAGCACAGCAACAAGGCAGATCCCGTGTCACTCCACCCTTCGATGGCTTCGATCGAGGGTAAGAAATGCTGAACCTGAAGAACGAGAGGACGCTGTGGTGGGTCCTGGGTTCGATTTTGCTATTGCGTTTGGTGGGGCTGGGCATCTACCCGCTGATGGACACATCTGAGGCCCGTTACGCTGAAATGGCTCGCAAGATGGTCGAGTTGAATGACTGGATCACGCCCATGTTCGACTACGGGGTACCGTTCTGGGGCAAGCCTCCGTTGTCCTTCTGGACCCAGGCCGCGAGCATGACGGTCTTCGGCGTTAACGAGTTCGCTGCGCGCTTCCCAGCGTGGCTACTCCACCTGGCAAGCTGTTTCATCATCATCAAACTCGGCACGCAGCAGATTTCTCGTAACGCCGGCATCTGGGCTGCCATTATTTTTTCCAGCACCACACTTGGCCTGGTCTCCAGCGGTGTTGTGCTGACTGACCCTGTTTTGTCGTTCTCGATTCTGCTGGCCAGCTACGGTTTCTGGCGTTGGATGAAGTGCGCCAGCAAGGCGGATGCCTACCTGATGTTCGCAGGTCTCGGGCTGGGCTTGCTTGCCAAAGGGCCGCTGACCCTGGTGCTTATGGGGGCGCCGGCATTCGCCTGGTTCGTTATCTACAAGGAATGGGGACGGGTACTGAGGCTTCCCTGGATTAGCGGCCTTGTACTCATGTTCGGTATATCCGTGCCATGGTATGTCGCGGCCGAGATGAAAACGCCCGGCTTCATGGAGTACTTCTTCGTTGGTGAGCACTGGAGCCGCTACGTCGTCAGTAACTGGGCAGGGGACCTCTATGGTAGTGCTCATGCCAAGCCGTACGGCAGCATCTGGATCCAGCTCGGATTGTCGCTACTGCCATGGGCCTTGTTTCTACCACTGTTGATCCGCAAGCGTGGATCGATGCAGCGCTTCAAAGCCTACCTCTGGCTGTGGGCCTTGGCGACACCGGTCTTCTTCACATTTGCAGGCAACATTCTGTGGACCTACCTGCTACCCGCGCTGCCAGCGTGGGCATTGCTGCTGTCTGCACGGGTCAGCGAAGTTGGCCCGAAGACCACCTGGGCTGCCGCTGCGAGCGCATTGGTGTTGCCAATCATCGGTGCGGGCATCATCTACGCCGGGGTACTAGAGGAGCGCCCTCAGAATCAGCGGGATGTGGTTCAAGCCTGGCTCAATGTGCAGTCTGCTCATTCCGCTCCCCTGATCTATCCTGGCCGCCGCTCATACTCGTCGGAGTTTTACAGCAGCGGGAAGTCCGAGAACATCAAGGATCCTGCCAAGTGGCCGCGGGATGGCTCGTTCTATCTGTCCAGGCGCTTGCGAGACAGCAAGGATGGTCTGCCCGCTGATCTAGCTTGCACATCGATCACCGAAGCGAACGCCAGCCAGCTCCTGCTGTGCCATTGGAAACGCCCCGCACAAGGTGCCGAGGGTCTGGCCGGAGAAAGCAATGCGGAAACGCCTCGCAAGAACGAAGGCTAAATTCCAAGCACAAAAAAGCCAGGTTTTACCCTGGCTTTTTTGTCGATTTCTTTCGTCATTTGAAGTCCTATTTAACCGCCGATTAATTGTCGGCTTGTTCCTTACCATCCTTGCTTTCTTTCTTTTGCTCTTGAGCGACTTGTTGTTTGTTCTGGTCCGAAGAGTCATCGCTCCATAGGCGAGCCTGTTCGGTTCGGAAGTTCTCGTTGAACTGTTTCGTTCGCTCGAAGCCGCCTTCAGCGTAAGCGGTACCCATGAGACCCAGCAGCAGGCTGCCAATAGCGATAGATTTGACAAATTTCATTGTGAACCTCGGTTCATACTAGGCCAACCTGATTAGCGGCCTTTGTTGGTTTGTAGTTTAGGAACGCGAAGCTAACGACAAGGTGAGTCAATAATTACAATTCCGTAATTTTGGCTGCAGATAGGATGCGTTAAATCTTCAAATCTGGAAGGATCATGTCTATCTCGGCACTGTCGAGGGCGACTTCGAATTTTCTCTTAAATTACAATTTTGATATCTAGCGCGTTAATTCAGCGCGGCGTTGTTGGCCGCCCTAGGAGATAGCCATGAATGACATAGAGCCCTGGGCAGTTGCTATCGGTGACTTTCGCCGCTGCACTGAAAAACTCACTGTCCAGCTCGATGAGCTGACCTCGCAGACGCGCACCTCCAGCGCTGTTCTGGAGAGGTCGAACGAACTGGTGGAGCAGGTGGACGCTGTCGGCCGGCAGATTCAGGAGGAGGTGCGAAAGGCGGAGAAGGCTTGGTCGAACGCGGAGGAGGTTGCCTTGCGCGCCGCTGCATCAGCGTATTCAGCTGCATGCCGCGGAGTCGACACCGCCATCCAGCCACTGATCTCGGAGCTTACAGCAGCGACAAAGGCGGCGGACGCCTCTATCCAGGAGCTCAAGCGGGCACCGGTGCTGGCCAAGCGTTATGTGATGGTGGTCGCCACGGCGTTCTTCATTCTGGCGCTGATCTGTGTCTACTCGACCATGCGCCTGATCGATGCCGCCGGCAGCGTAAGTGCTCAAGAGAAAGTGAATGCTCAGTACTTCTCACACCTGTGGAAAAACGCCAATCCTGACGAACAGAAGATTATTAAGTCGGTGATTCTGCGGTCGCCCATGGACCCTGTGGTCCTTCGGCACTGATGCATTGAGGCAAACAAAAGGCCCGTCGATTGACGGGCCTAATCGTGTCTGCGCAATTTAAGCGGCGGTCATTGCCGGCTGCATTTGCTGGGCTTCCGGAAAGTGAAGGTGGAACCAGGTGAAGTTTTCTTCGGTCACCTCCACGCTCGCCGATCCCTGGTGCAGACTCATGATCGACTGCACAATGGCCAAGCCAAGACCGGTACCGCCTTCGCTCCGTGCTCGGCTCTTGTCCACACGGTAGAACCGCTCAAACAAGTGCGCGTGGTGTTCCTTGGCAATACCACGGCCGGGGTTGCCGACACTCAACGTCGTACCGCTCGCACTATGCTGCACCTTAACGTAGACCGTGCGGCCGCGAGGGCAGTAACGGATCGCGTTCGAGACCAGATTCGAGACGGCACGTTGAACCATCAGGCGATTCCCGCGCACCACGTCATCACTGCCGGAGATCTGCAGCTGAATCTCGCCTTCTTCTGCTGAAATGCTGAAGAGCTCGCACACTCGCTGAACCTCGTCGACCAAGGAGACGGATTCGAACTCCACCATTGATGCTGGATGACTGACCTGGGCCAAGAACAGCATGTCGGAAACCATGCGGCTCATGCGGTCCAGCTCTTCTGTGCACGACTCCAGAACCTCCCGGTACTCGGAAAGCGATCGTTCTCTGGTCAAGGCAACCTGGGCCTTGCCCATCAGGTTGGAAAGCGGTGCTCGAAGTTCGTGAGCAAGGTCGTCAGAAAACTGCGAGAGCTGCTGAACCCCATCATCCAGGCGAGCCAGCATGATGTTGATGCCGTCGGCGAGCATTTTGAGTTCTGCCGGCATCCCATCAGTTGGAAGGCGATGGTCGAGGCTCTCGGTTGAGATTTTCGAGGCGATCTTGAGGAACTTGGTCAGTGGTAGCAGGCCTCTGCGCACAGTCCACCAGCCAATGGCCAAGATCAGTGCGAGGATGACGGGGGACATCATCAAGGCCCAGGTCAGCAACGCATCGAGCAGCGCCTCACTGGATGACTGGTCCATGGTCATATAGACGCTGACCTCTGTTCCATCGCCCAAACGCATGATTCGAGAAGCACTCAGCAGAGGACGGTCCTGCGTATCACGCCATTCGTGCTCTTTGGGCTGGGCCGCCGGCTGAAACTTGTGCACCTCCAGATTGACCTGTTTCGAGCCAATCGAGAGCAGGGGAGTCTGATTCTGTGAGGTATCGAATATGCTCACATACAGGTTGTTGTGGCCCATGACCAAATCGACAAGCTGATGCGCATCCGCGTTGACGCCGGAGATGTCCGGGATGGTGGACAGGTTGTGAGCCATCCCCGCCATCTTTACTTCCAGGTCTGCTCTGGCATTTCTTTCCAGAGCCTTGCCTACCATCAGATAGCCAAAGGTGGCGAACAGAAGCAGCAACGCTGCGCTCATCAACCCAACTTTTAACCCCAGCTTTGCAGCCAGGCTGAATGGCCTCATGCGCGTTCCTCAAAAACGTACCCAACGCCACGAAGCGTGTGAATGAGCTTGGTTTCAAACGGGTCATCGATCTTCGAGCGCAAGCGCCGGATGGCTACATCGATGACATTGGTGTCGCAATCGAAATTCATATCCCAGACCAACGAGATGATCTGAGAGCGAGTCAGCGCTTCGCCCGTTCGGCTCATGAGCAGGTGCAGAAGCGCAAATTCCTTGGTGGTGAGATCGATGCGTGTGCCACCGCGGAAGACGCGATGGCGGACGGAGTCGAGTTCCAGATCGGCAATTTTCAGCGAGCTCTTCTCGACTAACTCATCACCACGGCGTTGCAGCGAACGGATGCGAGCAAGCAGCTCAGGGAATTCGAATGGCTTCACAAGGTAGTCATCCGCGCCGCCGTCCAAGCCCTTGAGCTTGTCATTGATGCGTCCGCGGGCGGTCAGCATGATGATGCGGACCCGGCTGGTCTTACGGATGGTTTCCAGCAGGTCCCAGCCGTCGATACCCGGGAGGTTCACGTCCAGGAGGACCAACGAATAGACATTAGTGTTGAACAAGTGCAGAGCATCTACACCGTTGTGCACGATATCTACGACATACCCGCTTTCGGATAGGCCCTGCTGAAGATATTCGGCAGTTTTAATTTCGTCTTCCACAACTAGAACGCGCATAACTTATCTCAAGGTGTGAGGAAGGAGTTGGCCTAATCCGCCAAGATTATGGTTGCAGGCTGTTCGAAAGTTTGGCTGAGGGTATGGCATGTGGTAGTCGCTACCTCTGTCCATACGCCGGGTCACCTGAGGACGCTTGAATCTTAACGCGAAGAAGCTGGCCGCGGCGAAATCCTACAAATTTGTAATGTAGCCGCAAGATTTCTGACAGTCATGCAGGCTCCACCCCTAAGCATAGCGGATTCTGGGGCCTGCGGCGGTGTATGACAGATTCGCCTGGCAGGTGGAATCGGCCAGGACAGGCAGCATTTCGGTCGTTAGCTTGCAAGGACTGGTACTGGCCTTGGATCGAGGGCGCCACGCAGGCAGACCCCATGCACGGCCGCAAACCGCAGCGCCTTTCTGCAAATTAGTTCACGTGGCGGCTCGATATTCTCTCGAATAATTATCTTACAATCTATTACATGTCCAAATTGTAATTGCCCGATCATCTTGGTGTTAGCCTCCTTTGCTAGTTTAAGGGCAGCGGAAGAGGCATCGCTGCTTTGGAAATTGTCTCATTTCAAAGCAGCTTGGCAAGAGCACCGAGCAGTTGTTCGCGCCAGTGCATTCACCTGTAAACCATACGCTCCTTTGGTAGGTGAATTTTAGCGCCCCCCTACGGGCGCTTTTTTATTAAGGGACTTCTTATGAACACTACTGTATCAGCGATCGCCGTGTTTTTGCTCTTTACATCACTAACAGCCAATGCCCAAAGCGGTATGGAGATCAATAAACGCATCGAGCGTACTGCTAGAGAGGCTACAGCGGATTATGCTCAACGCGTAAAAAAGCCCATGCCTCAACTAGAAGACTACGCCTATGGCATGGACCTGGACGTTGGTAAGTTGGTGTATGTATCACCCAGTGTGCGGTACTGCGGTAATGTAAGAAGCATGATGACCTACGAAGACTCGAAAGGCGAACTGCACATGGTTCGCTACCTGGTGAAGGGCGAGTGTGTTAATAGCCGTTAAGACTCATCAAGATGATCCCTGCGGCCACCGGATCATAGAAGCTCAATGCCGAACCGGCGCAGCAGTATGGCGAAGCCTCCGAAGCTGGCCATTGTGATGAGGATGCTGCTGATCAGTGTCGGCCAAAAGCCGAGCTTAGGTAGCAGCAATGGAAAAGCAATAAACATCGGTAGGGTCGGAAGCACGTACCAGAACGTGTACCAAGCATGGTTGGAGATCTTCTCCATGCTCTGGTTCTCTAAATAGAGCCAGACCAACGTCACGACCGTGACCAAGGGTAGGGCGGCGACCAAGCCGCCCAGCTTGTCGCTGCGTTTCGCCAGCTCTGACACGAGAATCACTATACCGGCAGTGAGTAGGTACTTCGTGATGATCCAGGCCATCGCTGAGCCTTCTGGAGGTTGTTGACGAGGGCAGGCGAAGCCATTCACCAACCCCCTTGAAGCGCTCCTGCCGTTTACGGCATCCCTCACCGCATTTTTTTTGCAACATCACCCTCAGCCAGGAGGGTGATGTGTTTGCATGGTGTTTACCGATCGGTCAGTGCGAGGGTGAGGGAACGCTCTCGTGGAAAGCTGCCCGCTCGATCTGGATGGTGCAGTGATGGATTTCGAATGCATCGCTGACAGCATCCACGACGGCCGCCAACACAGCATCCCCATCTGCAGAATCCCGAACCACTACGTGCGACGTCATCACGTTACTGCCACTGCTGACAGCCCACACGTGCAAGTCATGAACGTCCGTCACGCCATCTACTCCGAGGATGGTGGCCTCGATTGCCGTAACGTCGAGCCCCCTCGGGACACCCTCCATGAGGATCCCCAGGCTTTCGCGAAGCAACTGCCACGTCCGCGGCAGAACCCAAAGGCCGATCGCCACAGCGACAATCGTGTCGACCCAGGTCCAGCCGGTGAAGCGGATGATAAGTGCCGCGATGATTACGCCAAGCGAGCCGAGCATGTCGCTCCAAACTTCGAGGTAGGCTCCTTTGACGTTGAGGCTTTCGTTGCTCGCAGATGCCAGAAGGCGCATCGAAATTAGGTTGATGATCAGGCCGGCGATTGCGATCCACATCATCGCTCCGGTAGCGATCTCCGCCGGCATGAAGAAGCGCTGGTAGGCCTCATACAAGATGTACATCGCCACCAGGAAGAGCAGCACGGCGTTGAACGTCGAAGCCAGAATTTCCAGGCGCGCATAGCCGAAGGTTCTTTTCTGATCCGCCGGCCGCTTGGCTATCTGAAGTGCAATCAGTGAGATCGCCAAGGCGGCAGTATCTGTGAACATGTGAGATGCGTCCGACAGCAGCGCCAGGCTGCCGGTAATCCACGCACCGATCACTTCTGCAATCATGAAGCTGCCAGTCAAGCCGAGCGCCATGATTAGCTTCTTCTGATGCCCCTCGCGTACTGCAGCGCTGCCATGGTCATGATTTGAACCCACGTATTTCTCCTTGCGCAGGGTTGTGGTCTCGTTGGCCTTCCTGTCTACCTAGCCTTAGAGCGTCGCTTGGCCACAGTGACTGCAAAATCTTGCTCCTGCACTCAGCAGCGAGCCGCAGGCGGTGCAACCACTCGATAGCGGTGTTCCGCAGTTTAGACAAAAGCGTGCTGACGGATCGTTGGCCGTCCGGCACTGCCTGCAGCCCTGCAGATCTTTGATGGGGGCAGGAGTGGGAGGGCGCCCGCCGTCATACACCTGATTACCGCCGTCGCAGCCCTGCTGCCGGCCATGGCGATCATATTGCTCGGCCCCATGTCCCCCGCTGTGGTGCTTGCCTCCACCGTGGTTTCCACGGCCATGGTGCCCGCCCAGGATGTTTTTGAAAAAGCTCATGGTATTCGCCCCTCATTGATGGGTGACATATTAACGAGCAAAAGTTGAAAATAATATTCTGCTCGCGAGAAAGACTTGTAAGTTGAATTGAAAGTTCAAAATTAGCCTACGACAAAACGAAACCGTTTTGTTTGTGAAATTAAATTTATCTAGCTGAGCGGAGCATTGCTTTTGGTGGGTAGTATCCCCCTAATTTTGATCATAGCGTGATCAATGACAATCAAAACAGCAGTAATTGGATTTCTGTCAGCATTGTAATCCCGAGGTCATCGTGTCGTTATCAGGTCCCGGAAATAATGCGCTCAGCGAGATTCATTTCTCTTTTTATCCCTATGCCTCACACATACTAAGCGTCCCCAACGCCTAGGGGCCTAAGGCCTCTGACGCTCCGCACATTGCGCAATCGCTCAGCATCTGTCGACGGTTTGCCTTGTAGCTCCCGCTAACTCCATAGCTACCGCCATGGATAAGCAGCTTCCAGAGTTTGATAATGACACCTTCCAAATCCATTGTTCACACCCTGTTAAGCAAATGGATCTTTGCTATTCGCAATGCGCGGCAGAAAGGCATCAGTACTAATTTGCTAATCGGCCTGGTGACTTTTTGGTTACTGCTATTCGCGAACGCTGAGCTCTGGAACGTGCTCTGGAAGCTGGTATTCAAAACCGATGAAGTGAACTGGCAGCTAGCGGCTAGCCTCCCAGTCATAGTATTCGCATGGGTGTTTACCGTTCTGAGCTTGCTGTCATGGGGGCGGCTGGCCAAACCCATACTGTGCCTGGTACTGATCAGCGCGTCTTTTGCGAGTTACTTCATGAATGCCTACGGCATCGTGATCGATTACACAATGTTCACCAACGTTGTGGAGACCGACGTCGCTGAGGCAACCGAGCTGCTGAATTGGAAGCTCGGTCTTTGGGTCGCAATGGTTGGGGTGTTGCCCGTCTACCTGATTGCCCGGGTTCCCCTCCGGCGCAAGCCTTGGGCCAAAGCTTTGGTCAGCAGGTTCATTGCTCTGTCGCTCGCTCTGTTGACCTTATCTGGCATCGCGTTGAGTCAGTACCAGTCGTATGCCTCCTTGCTGCGCAACAATCGGGAGATCCGGCTGATTCTGGTACCTACCAACTTGTTTGCGGCTGGCCATGGGTACCTGAAGCGTCAGCTGGCCTCACCTAAAACGCTGACGGCCATTGGTACTGATGCGGTAGTTAATCGACAGGGTGCGGCTCGTAAACCCAGGCTGCTGGTACTGGCAGTAGGAGAGACCGCTCGCTCCGCCAACTTCTCCCTCAACGGCTACTCCCGTGAAACGAATCCGGAACTAGAAAAGCGAAATGTCATTAGCTTCACGAACGTGAGCTCCTGCGGTACCGCTACCGCGGTCTCGCTGCCATGCATGTTCCTGGACGTGGGTAAGGCCCAGTACAAAGATGGCTTGGCCAAGAGCCGAGAAGGGCTGCTCGACGTGCTTCAACGCGCTGGCATCAGTGTCATGTGGACTGACAACAACTCGGGGTGCAAAGGGGTCTGCGACAGGGTTCCCAACCACAAGGCTGCCTCTCACGCGGATTCCCAACTGTGCACCAGCGAGGAGTGTAAGGACGGGGTGCTGCTCACGGAGATGCAAGACTTCATCAAGCGCCAGGAAGGCGATGCTGTCCTGGTGCTCCACTACAAAGGCAGTCACGGCCCGGCCTACTACAAGCGCTACCCCTCGCAATTCAAGAAATTCGCACCGGTGTGCGAGACCAACGAGCTCGACAAATGTAAGCAGGAGGAGGTGGTCAATGCCTACGACAACTCAATCCTCTACACCGATTATGTGACTGCAAATCTCATCGATATCCTGGCGGCCAACACCAAGTTCGACACTGCGCTGATGTACGTTTCGGACCACGGCGAATCGCTGGGGGAGGGTGGGCTCTATCTACACGGGCTGCCTTACGCGATGGCTCCTGACGAGCAAACAAAGGTGCCGTTGGTACTTTGGATGTCTGACTCGCTCGCGAAGAGCGAAAAGGTCAACGTGGGTTGTTTGAAAGCTCAAACCACGTCACCGCTGAGCCACGACAACCTGTTCCACACCGTGCTCGGCATGATGAACGTCCAGACGTCTTCGTATCGCTCAGCGCTGGATTTCACTGCCCCTTGTAAGCCCTTTGTCGGAGGCTCTTATTCTGGCCTCTGAATGTTCGATGTGGACCGGATCATCGGCCAGGCGGTTCTGCACCAGCCTGCTTTGACAGCTGAGAGAAGCTGGACTAATTACATAGCTGCATTCAACAACCCAAGCGGAAAAGGAAGTTTTGCATGAGCATCAAGCCAGGCCCAAAGCGCACCAATGAAGATGGCACTCCGGACAAAAGGCAGCGAGTCACCCCTGAAAAGCAGAAGGACCATCCGGACCTGAAACCCCACAAGCACAAAAAGGGGGAGTAAGAAAAAAGCAGCTCTCGGGAGCTGCTTTTTTTTTGGGGCTGTGTGCAAACCCTCCCGACCGTCTCGCTGATCAATCGGACCGCGTCGTGAGTCTTCCGCTTGGCTTGATGGATTCTGAAGCTACCTCCGGATCGGTTATCCCTTCAGTGCGGACGACGAGACTGATATCCCAGAGCGTTGAGCTGATACTCGCTGACAGCCCGAAATTGTGATTCTGCGATTTGACGCAGGCGCTCAACCTCTTCGGCAGATGAGCCAGAAGCCTGCGCCTCGTGGTATTGCTTCATCGCATCCACTGCGTCGGTATACATGGGGTGGTCGGGGAGAAGAGCTGGTATCTTTTTCGTCATGTAGCGGCAGGTCCTCACTGGATAGTCGACGGTGGTTTACCTGCTTTGAGGAGCTGAAAATCAATGACCGCCTGATAGAGCGAATCTGCCAATAGGTGAAGACGCTGTACCTCAAGGTCTGGCAATCCAGCAGCCTCCGCTTCGTGGGCCTGTCGGATAGCTTCAAGCGCTTGCCTCATCAGTGGCTCACCAGCCTCGACCATTCCAATGAATGTGCGCTTCACAACATTTTGCTCCACTCAGCTGAAGATGAATTATAGGACACCGCGGCGTGGCAAGGCCCCGAGCAGCACAGGTGTTCGACGTCCGGCTGAACGAACCAATGAGGAGCGCGCTGGCCTGGGGAGTGGCCAGGGCGCGTGTCATAGCTACGTTGTAAACCACTTTTTTCACTGTAAACCACTGTGGTTTACAGTGAAAAAAAGTGGTTTACAGCAGGCCTCCTCAGGCCTGAGTCAGCTCCAGCAGATCGCCCAGTTCCTCCCGGGCCATCTTCACTCTATCCATTCTGCGATAAGGATGATCAACCGGCATCCGGATAAGAGATTCGAACCAAGCCGAATCGAATTTGATGACTTCCTTGTGAATGTGCTCAAGCTCACCTCCGCGAGGCTGTGACACTACAAACTCCATGCTTTCAACCAAGCCAGACGCTTCACTGTCTTTGACGATTCGATGGCGGATGAAACTCATTTTGAGATCAAAATATGCCGCCTTCGAACCAGGCACCTTCTTCGATTCCAGCCGACCAGTGCTGCTGATTTCCGCCCCCGGCACCTCAGCGGCAATAGCTTTCACCAGCTCAGCATTTCCACTGACCTTCTGGCCAAACAGGCGGGTGGCGTCCGACATGTAAGCAAAGATCCATGGCACATTGCGAAGCGTCGCGCCGGTATAGAGGTAGCCACGCTCTCCCTTGTAACGCTGCAGCATGCCTCTCAACGCGTTCTCGGAAAGGACCAGTTGGGTCTCTTTCTCCAGGATGTAAACCACGCGATCGAACTGTTCGATCAATAGCTTGAGAATCTTCCGCGGGACGCCGTCAAACCTGGTTTTTCGTTCTGTTTTCTTATGCTGGCGAGGCTTGAAGTACGGGCAATCGTTACGGGCCTCACTATCAAATGGAGCGATGCCGCGAATGCTCTTAGTAGCATGTTTCCCGAATGGGTTCTTCACGTTAGGCGGTAGCTCATACAGCCCAACCAGCTGGACAGGGTTGTCGCATGCCGGGCATACAGCAAACTGAGCTAGCTTGCCCGCACTTCCAGGCTGGTACCACGGATCTCTGCGGAAGGTCTCGGCCTCGAAACCTTCCTTGTCGATGATCTTGCTTTCTGTGTCTTCGATGCGGAGCTTATAGACATCCATCTTTGCTGAAACCGTATCAATAGAGGGTTTCTGGATGGTAACGAGCGAGGATAGGCAGCAGTAGGCCTAACTGACCCTTTTGGTGGTCACCCACTGGTTTGAGGCCAGCCCAAAGCATGCCTGATCGACCTGGGCGGGCCCTAGAAACAACTAACCCCCTGATGCGCAGTACAGGTCTGGGACCTGCCCGAGGCGTGGGGGCTATTCTTGGAGCGACAGTGACACCGGCTCCGGAGAAAATCAATTGGTTTGTAGAGCAGCCGGTCAGCTAAGGTCAAACCCAGATCCTAAAGGGGAGGCCGATAGCAGCTCAGTCAGCATCATCGGCACCTTCTTCATCTTCATCGGTATCCCCAACACTGAGCCAGTCGTGAAGGTTGTACCGCACGAAGTCTTCCGCATCGAGCATGGTAAAGTCTTGTAGCACCGTGACGTCTGCTCCACCGAAGTACAGCCCATCGTTGAGATTTCTGGCCACCCCGAGCACTTCATTCAGCTGGTCGTGCAGCTCATTTGCGCGCCTGGCGTGCTCTCGTTTGGTCAAAAACCGGAACACCACCTCGTAGGGCTCAGGGGTGGTATTACCCGCTTTGCTTCAAGCCGCAGGAGTTGCAGGTCCGTTGCAGCTTGATGGTTTTACTTAAGGAGCCAAGCCAGCTCTCCAATCCGCAGATGCTGTGCACATTTTTTTGCACATATCTCACGCCACGATACCCCAGTAGATTCAGGCTTTTCGCAGCCTTTGCATAGGTGAGTCGCGATGGATTTCTACACATCTCAATGAGGAAACCTAAGCTCCGTTTTCCACGTATTCCTCCGCTACAGAACGCTTTTCTGCGGTGTGTCCCCTGACATTCGCTTTTCAGGGCGAGCTATGGGGGCCACTCAAGACGGCTATCTTTTGCCTGGCACCAATGAAAAGGCCCTCAATATTGAGGGCCTTAAATTCAATGCGGATCCGTCACGCGGGCATTTTTTGCAGCTGTCGAACTCGATCATGGACCACAAATTTAATGATTCCTTTGACATCGTTGGTGCAGTTTTCAAAGGCAAGGCGCGATACCACCTGGCGACCCTCCTTCAGAATCAGCGCCCCGATCAACTCGTCGACGAAGGACTGAGTGACATCGTTCCCAGCGAAATCTATGACAACGCTCTCACCACTGCTGAGCGAGCGTTCGATTTCGGTACGGTAGGGGATCGCTGAAGCTCGCATTCCGTACGTTCGGATAGAACTATCCCTACTTAATCGAATTTGAGTTTGCATGTCGTAACCCCTTGTATTGCATAATCCTTTTTTGCAGCCCGAGAGTTTCAGTTGACGCTGAATCTCCCATTTACCGCTCCTTGCATGATCGACTCTAGCCCTCGAGCTATCAAAAAGCCAGAGCTAGCGGAAATTCAGATCTAGGTCGAGATCGTCGTCAACCTGTCCTGCATCGTCCTTCGGCAGCAAGTCACTGATCGAAATGGTGGGCAGCAGCTCACGGGTACAGCTAAACGCGATCGATACACCATTCCACAGCGCATCATGCAGCTCCTGAGACTGCCGACGCTTTGTGTCATGTATGCCATTGCCGCTCACGATGATCAAACCACCGCCCGCCGCGTCTGCAATTTTTGCGGTAGTTGTTAACCCGATACCTTGGTTCTCGCTACCCAGGATCTGGGCCATCGCACCCCGGTTGCAGCTCACTCGCGGTTTGAGTGCCGCCTCGATCGCGTGCAAATGCGTGCGGTCATGAAGCTCAGGGTGATTCCTCAGTGTCGCGAGAAACCCACACCCATTATCGACGATGGCCATGCGTACAAGGTTCAATTTTGGATAAAACTGACAGGTCAGCCAAACGGCGGCGTCACCACGTCCCTCTCTGCGGGCGTGAGTAAGCGAGTTTTCCAATAGCTCCTTGAGCGAATACTCCAGAGGGCCCCGGTAGGAGTCAAACTCATTCCGTCCCGTGTGCTCGTCGACTGGGGCATCCGGGTCCGATTGAGTCAACCTTCCCGTAATAGCTCTAGCGAGGCGAGAGGCTGCAGCCTCTGCTTGATGGTGTTCGCTGATTTTGGTGATTTCCACCAACGAGGTGCTTCGGTCGTTTCGACGTCCTACCCCCGATAGATCTACACCCTCTACATCAATGTCCTTGAAAAAATCCATCCTGGCCAGGTAGGAGGTCAGGTCTCTGCTCAAAAACTGCATCGAAACTCGCTTCTGGACCAACTGGTTTTCAAACAACGCTCGCAGCGTGGCCATCCCTAACGGATCGATATACGAGAGGTTGCTAGCGTCTAAAACGATGTCACCAGGGCAGTTAATGATTTCTGCGCACACAGAAAACAGGTCATGGGGCGATCTTGAGCCAAGCCCCCAAGGAAGAACGATCGCGTTTTCAATATCGATGGCCTGCATGCAATTCCCTGGCAACGGAGCTAACCCTTTCGGATAGATATAGGGCTCGATAGTAGCCCATTGCCTGCCGGGTAAGCACTCACCTATTTTTTGACGAGTAGTGCCGGCATAGAATTGGCGCGCGGCAGTAGCGGCCTGTGGATGGTGGATCGCGCTCGCCTTGGGCTCAACACGCACGAAGAAAACACGGCCAACGCCCTGCCACGGGTCAGCCATTCAAGCAAAGATGGCCAGATCAAAGCCTTGTGCGAGAGCACTGGAGCAGGTTTGTGAGTCCGCCGAGCAGTTTCATCTCCGACGTCTGCTGTGGGCAAAGGCAAAGCTGGAAGGGGAACAGCGAAGAGTGACCCGATCAGCGCTGTACCGCACCGCATGTATCAGGTCTGGGGCTTGAGCTGTTAGATCGCATAAGGCTACCTTGGCCGGCAACTGGAGAACGAACTGCTCCTCGTCTTCCAATGCGTTGGCGTGGAAGTAACTGAGGAAGTACTCGCTTTGACGGAACTGGTCAGAAGCGATCTCCTCCAGGCGTTACAGCCCACTGGGCAGGCCTTCCTGACAGGCCTGGTAGAAGGGGTCGAGCAAGTATAGGCCGTCCAGGCAGGAAAGCATGGACGGCGTTCCCCACCGGGAGCCGGCGTCGTACTCCTCCAGCGGCTTGGGCACTCCCTCGCCGGGGTACAAGGCAGCCAGCGCATTGTCGAAGGGCAACCACTGGTGCAGCAGCAGGATCAGCAACCTCCAGAAATGATCTATGCCATGACGCTACACCACAACAATAATCGACACGCTTACAGGAGCATTGATTGGCGTCACAGCTGTTCAAGGAGATGTTGTCTAGGCTGGACAATACGGCAGCGGCCGATATTTCCCACCCAGCTTGGGAGTTGATCATGATGGAGCCCATCGCCGTGGTACAGATCTGGCAATACCTTTTTGGCGGACTAAAGGCGGTATTGCACTGATCATGCTGGCCATATTTGGCCTGTTTTATGTGGCTCGTGCACTATGGCCACCTGTCACAGGCACTACAGTTATTTAATTTTGTTGCTCTGTCCGCTGACGCAACTCTTCGGGCACAACCATGGCGGGTATTCTCACCAGAAGGGTGAAAACTCGTCCAAACCGGACAACAAAGGGAACTACTTCATGCACACCGAATCGTGCCAGCATGACCATGACCATGACCACTCGCACCCGTATGAGCAACCGGATGGTAGTCAGCGCGATTTGGTATGCGGTATGACGGTGCCACCGGATAGTCGCTACTTCGAGCTATACGAGGGAAGGACATACCGCTTCTGCAGTGAAAAGTGCCTGACGAAATTCCGCGCAGCGCCTGTGCATTATCTTAGCCCTCCCCAGGACCAAGAACACGCGGGCCATCTCCACTCGGCTGCCCCGCAGCCAAGCAACGCGGCGGACGCCGAATACACTTGCCCGATGCATCCCCAAATCCGCCAGCGTGGGCCGGGCAGTTGCCCAATCTGTGGCATGGCCCTAGAGCCGGTAATACCGGAGCTTGAGGAAGACGAGAACCCGGAACTCAAGGACTTCTCCCGCCGCTTCTGGTGGACCTTGCCCCTGACGGTCATCGTGACCGTGTTGGCCATGACTGCCCACCAACTCCAATTGCTGCATGGTGCCACACAGAATTGGGTGGAGTTGATTCTGGCCACTCCCGTGACACTATGGGCTGGCTGGCCGTTTTTCGTGCGTGGGGTCGCATCGATTCGTAATCGCAGCCCGAATATGTGGACCCTGATAGGTTTGGGAACGGCTGCGGCGTACCTATACAGCGTTGCGGCCACAGTGTTCCCGCAGGTTTTCCCGACGACTTTCATGCAGGATGGCCGCATCGGTGTCTACTTCGAAGCGGCTGCAGTCATCATCTCATTAACGTTGCTCGGCCAAATGCTCGAGCTCAAGGCGCGCTCACAAACCTCCGCCGCCATCAAGTCGCTCCTGGGTCTTGCCCCCAAGACGGCCCGTCGCATCGGGGCCGATGGTCAGGAGGAAGATATTCCGCTCACCCACGTGCATACGGGCGACCACCTGCGCGTTCGCCCTGGCGAGAAGGTGCCGGTCGACGGGGTGGTCCTGGAAGGCGAAAGTGCTATCGATGAATCCATGCTGACAGGCGAGCCCGTGCCAGTGATGAAGAAAGCTGGGGATGCACTCATCGGTGCCACGCTGAATACCCACGGCAGCCTTGTGATGGCGGCGCAGAAGGTCGGCGCCGAGACAGTGCTCTCGCAAATCGTGCAGATGGTCGCGCGGGCTCAGCGCTCGAAAGCCCCGATGCAGCGGATGGCGGACACCGTGGCCGGCTATTTCGTCATGGGGGTGATTCTGGTCGCGCTGGTCACGCTCTTCGGCTGGGGGCTTTTCGGACCGGAGCCTGGCTGGGTCTTCGGCCTGATCAATGCGGTCGCGGTCCTGATCATTGCCTGCCCCTGCGCGCTCGGCCTAGCCACTCCCATGTCGATCATGGTCGCTACCGGGAAGGCTGCCAGCAGTGGCGTGCTCTTCCGAGACGCCAGTGCTATCGAGAACCTCTGCAAGATCGACACGCTGATCGTCGACAAGACCGGGACCCTCACCGAGGGCCGGCCAGTGTTTCATAGCGTGGTCGGTACCGGGCAGTTCATGCCACCCGAAGTCTTGCGCCTTGCCGCCAGCCTGGACCAAGGCAGCGAGCATCCGCTGGCACATGCGATTGTCGATCATGCGCGAGCGCATGGACACAGCTTGTCCAAGCCAGAGGCGTTTGAGTCGGGCTCTGGGATCGGTGTACGTGGCCAGGTGAACGGCAAACGGCTGCAGCTTGGCAACACGACCTTGATGGAAGAGGCTGGCCTCGACACCAGTCCGTTGCGAGACCGCGCCGAGCAGCTGCGTCTGGAAGGCATGAGTATCATGTACTTGGCCGTCGATGGCGTGCTCGCTGGCCTGCTAGCGGTGTCCGATCCGGTCAAACCCACCTCCAAGGAGGCGGTAACCCGGCTACAGGCAGAAGATGTGAAGGTCATCATGGCCACCGGCGACGGCCTGACTACGGCACGTGCGGTCGCGAAACAACTCGGCATCGAGGAAGTCCACGGAGAAGTGAAACCCGAGGACAAGGAGCAACTGGTGGCGCTCCTGCAGGGCGATAAGCGCCGGGTTGCCATGGCAGGAGATGGGATCAACGATGCCCCTGCGCTGGCCCGGGCTGATGTCGGGATCGCCATGGGAACTGGCACCGATGTTGCCATGAACAGCTCCCAGTTGACGCTGGTCAAGGGCGACCTGATGGGCATCCTGCGGGCCAGAACACTATCCGTGGCCACGGTGAAGAACATGCGTCAAAACTTGGGCTTCGCATTCTTCTACAACGCTATGGGCATACCGCTGGCGGCAGGTTTGTTCTACCCGCTTACCGGCCATCTATTGTCACCGATGATTGCGGCATTGGCCATGAGCGTAAGTTCGGCTTCCGTGGTATTCAACGCACTGCGGCTGAAGCGCGTAGTCACAGACTGAAATGGGCACACCGCAACCTATGAGAGGAAGTTCCGCCATCAGCGTTTCAACGCCTGATCCATATGACTGACTGTCTAGGGCTTTGGCCTTAGCGGGTATGTCCGCGAGTTCGGCGCCAATCTGGTCCTGATGGAGGACATCGGGCAACTGCGACGTCCGCCATCTTCTGCCAAGATCGTAAGGGACAATTGTGATGCAGCAGGGGCCGCCGCCAGAGGAGTTGGACAAGATTTCAGGGCGAAGATAAATCCTTTGACCGGGCCTTGACCTTGTCATCGTGTCAAGGTTGAAGCTGTAAATGCGGCGAGAAAAGCCGTACCAGCATGAGAGGCCCGCTATGTTCGTTTTGGAAGTTTCCGGTATGGGATGTGGCAGTTGTGTCAACAAGATCACCAAGGCCATCCAGGCTGCCGATGGCGACGCGAAGGTGATCGTTGATCGTGCTGCCGGTACAGTGAGTGTCCAAAGCAACATCGAGGCGGAACGCGTCGGTGCACTGGTCCAGGCGCTTGGTTACCCAACCAAAGTCAGTCGCTAAGTCTCGTTACCGCTCAGATGGCAAGCCGCCGTGCCATGTTTCATGGCGCGGTTTCTTCATATACAGCCTGATGTCGACTGACTCCGGGTCGGGATAGCCAGCAATACTCCCCAAGAAATGGACGGCCTTCGATCACCCAGTGCCGAGTCAAGCTGTGGACGTTGACGCTGATCAAGAAAATGCTTCGCGATTGGTGTTTATCTTGAGTAAATGTATAGGCCAGCCTGGCTCACATACCCCGGCCCCTCGTTGGAGCTCATTCACAATGATGACTGCCAAGCGGTTTAGTTCTATGGCCTTGGGGATATCCCTGCTCATCCCTCTGGGGCTGGTCATGGCAAACCCTACGGGTAACGTCTACACGGCCAATGAACGGTCCGCTTCCATTAGCCAGGTAAATCTTGCGACAGGTGATGTGAGCACGGTCGCCTTGCCGATCGCACCCCACAACCTACAGGTTTCGCCCGACGGCAGCTTGCTTCTGGTTGTTGGAGTGGCTGGACATGCGGGGCATTCGAGCGGTGAAAAGCCCGGTGGGCAGTTGCTGGTGTTCAGTACCAGCGCGCTGGACAGGCCACCGTTCAGCTTCCCGGCAGGCGATCACCCGGCTCATGTGGTCACCGACGTCACCGGGCTGCGAGCTTTTGTGACCGATTCCGCTGCCAACCAGGTGCGAGTATTTGACCTTGAGCAGCGAATCGAGTTGCCCGGTATTCCAACTGGGCGTTATCCCCATGGGCTGCGCTTGAGCCCTGATGGCCGGACACTCTATATCGCGAACATGAAGAGCGACAGCGTATCGCTTATCGATGTCGTCACACTCAAAGAAACCGCGCAGATTCCCGTGGGCAAAGGCCCTGTCCAGGTCGGCTTTGCCCCTGACGGTCGCCTGGCATTCGTCTCGCTCAGTGCGACAAATCAGCTTGGCATCATCGACACGGCCAGACGCAAGGTGATCAGCAAGGTTGATGTCGGCCGCACGCCAATCCAGATGATGGCCACCGTTGACGGTCGCCAGGTCTATGTCGCGAATCAGGGCAGTGGCCAGAATCCGGACGACCGAGTCTCCATCGTAGATCTCCAGACGCGTAGCAGCCTGGGCACCGTGACCACCGGCAAGGGTGCCCATGGTGTGGCCATCAGCAGCGACGGCGCTTATGTGTTTGTCAGCAATATTGAAGCGGGCACCGTATCTGTCATCGATACGAGCAGCCGAAAGGTCGTTGCTACCCATAAGGTTGGCGCCGGGCCAAACGGGATCAGCTTCGAGCCGCCGAGTGCCCAATAATAGCCCGTCGGTGTACAACCCGAGCACGACGCGAAAAATGAGCATTCACGCCGGCGCAGTAATTTGCTTGTCGTGCCAGGTGAGGCCTAGCGCCCAGACCAAGGCATCCGGCTTTAAAACAGTGCTAAGGAGATGATGATGAACAACGTTCGAAATTTACTGATCGGACTTTGTTTGGCCGCAGCGTCCGTGGGCGCCATGGCGCAAAACACCGATGAACACTCGACACATCACCCGGCCGATGCGCCAAGCGCGGCGGCTACCGAGAAGACGCCTTCTCAGCCAATGGACAAAGGGCAAATGGCGGCGATGGACCAGCAAATGAAGGCCATGCAAGCCATGCACGAAAAGATGGCTGCAGCCAAAACGCCGGAAGCCCGTCAGGCGTTGATGGCCGAGCATATGGCGCTGATGAAAAATGGCATGGCCATGATGAAGTCCATGGAGGGTGGCATGCCTGAAATGGGGGGCATGCATGGCGGCATGGGCGGGGATATGGCCGCCCGCCACCAGATGATGGAAAAGCGCATGGACATGATGGAGTCGATGATGCAGATGATGATGGACCGCATGCCATCTGCTGCATCGAAGTAACCCATCTCCTTTCCCAGGAGTCGCTATGAACCCTCACTTCGATGAAAACGGCTCACCACACAGTTTCTGGCGTTCACGCTATGCAATCGGCCTGGTGGTAATCGGTGGGATCGCCGTCTACTTCCTGCTCACCGAGCACCTTGCCCATGTCGTTGGAGCCCTGCCTTATCTGTTGTTGCTCGCCTGTCCGCTGATGCATGTCTTCATGCATCGAGGACATGGGGGACACCATCACCAGGGCCAGAGCAAACCGGCCCCCTCCGATAAGGCTGATATCCATAAGCCGGGAGATCCATCATGAATCATGGTGAAAGCGCGTATGGCCTCTGGTCGCTGGTTTTCATCAACTCCGCGATCTTCATCATGTTTGCCTTCAGTTTCTTCAAGCCGGCAACGGCGAGAGACTGGAGGAGCTTCGGTGCATTCTCGGCCTTCATCGTTGCCCTGTTTGTGGAAATGTATGGCTTCCCCCTGACGATCTATCTGTTGTCAGGCTGGTTGCAGGCCAGGTTCCCCAACCTCGATCTGCTTTCCCACGAATCCGGCCATCTGTGGTCGACGTTGCTCGGTGACCAGGGCAACCCACACTTCAGTGTTTTGCACATTGCCAGTTACCTATTCCTGGGTTTCGGCTTCTATTTGCTTTCTGCCGCCTGGAACGTGCTATATCACGCGCAACGCCGCCGTTCACTTGCAACGGTCGGGCCCTATGGCTGGATCAGACATCCGCAGTACGTGGCATTTGTGCTGATTCTTCTGGGCTTTCTCCTTCAGTGGCCGACGCTGCTGACGCTGGCAATGTTCCCGGTGTTGCTGGTGATGTACGGGCGTTTGGCGGTTTCCGAAGAGCGGGAAATGCACAAGCAGTTTGGCGCTGCCTACGAAGCTTATACCCGCGTTACGCCTAGGTTCGTTCCGCACCTGCGCGAAAGGTTGGGTGGGGGTCATAGAGGCTGAAGCGTAGGACGAAGGAGCTACATGCCAGGAGGGTTTCAGCGGCAGTGTTTCTAGCGGGAATAGGGTATCCAAAGTCTGTTTGCTCGGATAACACTCTGAGTTGTCGCGGGTTTTCTTGTCGACAAGCTCGGTGGAATCCTTGTTGGCGTTCGGATAACTCAGGCAGTTGGATGACTTTGCGATGCCCTGTCCGCTTTCGACCCATATAGATCGTGATGCACGAAGATCTCTGCTCAAACGTCAGCTACTACTCTGATCTGAATGCATCCCGGCTACAGAGCGCAAAGACCAACTAGCGTCCCGAGGCACAGAGCTGAAGGCGGCGCGGTCAGGAATTGCGGCAGCACTTTTTCCAAAGTTTGGCTAAATGACCCTGCCTATCAGCTCTAATAGGCAGGGTTAGAAGTCAATCCGTCACTGCTTGCGAATGCCTACGATCGTCGCTGTGCCCCCATTCATTCGGAAATCGAAGCTGACCTTGTCGCCTACCTTGAGTCCCTTGAGTTGCTGCTCGGTAGCGCTGAAGCCCATGGTCATTGCCGGCCATTTCAGGGCTGATACTGGTCCATGCGCCAAGGTAACTTTACCTGGTTCCAAAGCTTTGATGGTTCCCTCAGCCGATGCAGTCGGAGCCGCCTGGCTGCCTTGGGTCTCGTTGCCTTCCATGGGCATATTCTTCATATCCGTGCCATACATGTCTTGGGCCTGCACCGCCGCCGCAACGGCGAACACCAGGCCAGCGCTGATCAGTAGCTTCTTCATCGGGTTACTCCTGTTTGGGGGTTATCGTGTACAGCGAGTCCGCGGCGCCTGACGAGCCAGTAAGCCGCAGGGATTACAAATAGTGAGAGCAAAGGCGCGGTGAGCATGCCGCCGACCATGGGTACAGCGATCCGGCTCATGACTTCGCTGCCGGTACCGCTACTCCAGAGGATTGGCATCAAGCCTGCGACGATCACTGCTACGGTCATGGCTTTGGGGCGGATGCGCTGCACGGCCCCTTCGCGGATAGCATCCAGAAGCGCAGGTTGCCCCTGCGTACCGTTGCCGTTTCGTTCAGTCCAGGCATTGTTGAGGTAGATCAGCATGATGACTCCAAACTCTGCTGCGACCCCAGCCAAGGCGATAAAACCGACACCCGTGGCCACCGACAGGTTGTAGCCCATCATGTACAGCAGCCATACGCCGCCGGTTAGCGCAAATGGCAAGGTAGCCATGATCAGCAGCGCTTCACCGAGGCGGCCAAACGTGAGGTAGAGAAGGACGAAAATAATGGCCAGCGTCGCCGGTACTACCCATGCTAAGCGCGCATTGGCGCGCTCCAGGTATTCGAACTGCCCGGAATAGCTCAAGCTTATGCCAGGATCGAGCTTCACCTGCTGATCGACTAGCCGGCGCAGGTCGGCAACGACGGAGGACAGGTCCCGTCTCCGCACGTCGATATACACCCAGCCCGAGGGGCGCGCGTTTTCACTCTTGAGCATGGGTGGACCGTCCGCAATACGCACCCGTGCCACGGTTCCCAGTGTGATTCGCCCCCCTTGGCTGGTGTAAATCGGTAGCTGCCGCAGGGCATCAACAGAGTCACGCCACTCCCGTGGGTACCGAACACTGATGGGATATCGCGCCAGGCCTTCTACGGTTTCGCCGATGTTTTCGCCCCCAACGGCGCCGGCAACAATCGCTTGGACATCAGCAATGTTCAGGCCGTAACGCGCTGCGAATTGGCGGTCGATATCCAGATCGATGTAGCGTCCACCGGTTAATCGCTCGGCGAGGGCGGAAGTCACCCCTGGAACCGTTTTGGCCACCTTCTCGATAGCCAGAGTCACCCGGTCGATCTCATTCAAATTGCTGCCGGCAACCTTTACGCCGATCGGGCTTTTGATACCGGTTGCGAGCATGTCGATACGGTTTCGAATCGGTGGGATCCAGATATTGGTTAGCCCAGGTACCTGCACGGTACGGTCCAGCTCTTCGATCAGCTTCTCAGTGGTCATCCCTGCTCGCCACTGATCCTTCGGTTTAAGTCGGACAGTCGTCTCGAACATCTCCAGCGGGGCCGGGTCGGTCGCTGATTCAGCCCGGCCCGCTTTACCGAAGACACTGGCGACCTCCGGTACCGTTCGGATCAGCCGGTCCGTACGTTGCAAAAGCTCAGAGGCTTTCTGCGCCGAAAGACCTGGCAGGGCAGTCGGCATGTACAGCAAATCGCCTTCATCCAGTGGCGGCAAGAATTCGCCGCCGAGCTGGCTCAGGGGCCAGACACTGCTGAGCAAAATCAACAGTGCACCCGCCAACGTGAGCTTTGGCCGGCGTAGAACGATCTCCAATGCTGGGCGATAGAGCCGTATCAGGGTTCGATTGAGTGGGTTGCGCTCTTCTGCCGGTAAACGACCCCGAATCCAGTACCCCATCAGCACGGGTACCAGGGTAACCGAAAGGCCCGCTGCTGCTGCCATTGCATAAGTCTTGGTGAATGCGAGGGGCGCAAACAGCCTTCCCTCCTGAGCCTGCAAGGTGAATACCGGTATGAAGGACAGCGTAATGATCATGAGGCTGAAGAACAGCGCAGGCCCGACCTCGACTGCTGCCTCAGTCATCACTTTCCAATGATCTTCGCCACGCAACGACTTTCCAGGGTGCCACGTATGCCAAGCCTCAACCCGTTTGTGCGCGTTCTCAATCATCACCACAGCGGCGTCCACCATCGCACCGATTGCAATGGCTATGCCCCCAAGCGACATGATGTTGGCGTTGATGCCCTGGTGGCGCATGACGATCAGGGCAATGAGGACACCAACCGGAAGCGAGACGATGGCGACCAACGATGAGCGCAGATGCCAAAGAAATGCAGCGCACACCAGTGCGACCACGATGAACTCTTCAATCAGCTTCTGGCTCAGATTTTCCACAGCACGATCGATCAACTGGCTACGGTCGTAGGTAGTGACCAGCTCGACCCCGGCAGGCAGGCTTTTTTCCAGCGATTCAAGCTTGGATTTGACGTGAGCGATGGCATCTTTCGCATTCTTGCCACTGCGCAGAATTACTACGCCGCCCACCGCTTCGCCCTGTCCATCAAGCTCGCCGATGCCGCGACGTGCCTCAGGGCCCAGCTGTACAGTGGCTACATCGCCCAGTGTTACGGGTATACCCTTCGCAGCCAGGCGCAGGGGAATGGCTCGGAAATCATCGAGTGACTTCAGATAGCCGGAAGCCCTTACCATGAACTCAGCTTCGCCTTGTTCGAGCACGCCGCCACCGGTTTCCTGATTGGCCTTGGCGATGGCGTCCGAAACCTCAACTTGAGTGATTCCCAAGCTGGCCATGCGCAGCGGATCGAGCACTACCTGGTACTGCTTGACCATCCCGCCTATCGTCGCCACTTCGGCAACGTCCGGAAGAGTTTTCAACTCGAAGCGCAGGAACCAGTCCTGAAGGCTGCGCAGCTGTGCCAGGTCATGGGTACCACTGCGGTCCACCAGCGCATACTGGTAGATCCAGCCTACACCAGTGGCATCGGGTCCGAGCACTGGCTTAGCGGACGCCGGTAATCGAGACTGAACCTGGCTTAGGTATTCGAGCACCCTGGACCGCGCCCAATAGAGATCTGTGCCGTCCTCAAACAACACATATACGAAGCTGTCTCCAAATGCTGAAAAGCCCCGCACTGTCTTGGCTCCGGGTACGGAAAGCATTGTGGTGGTCAGGGGATATGTCACCTGATTTTCCACGATCTGAGGTGCCTGCCCTGGGTAGGAGGTGCGGATAATCACCTGCACATCTGACAGGTCAGGCAACGCGTCGATCGGCAAACTGCGCAGAGAGAAAACGCCCCAAGCTACGGCAAACAGTGTTGCCAGCAGGACCAGGACGCGGTTGCCAACCGACCAACGAATCAGGTTCGCGATCATGGCTGGTTCTCCTGCTGGGTTATTTGCTCGATGACCATGCCTTCATCGCGCTCGCGCACTCCAAACCGGATGCGTTCGCCAACCTTGAGTCCGGCAATCAAGCGGGGATCTGCCACAGGGAAAGTCATCGTCATACCAGGCATGCCCAGCGTCACGAACGGTCCATGAGCGATGGTCAGCTGATTACCTTCTATTTGAACGATGCGCCCATTGGCCTGATGTAGAGCCGGCTGTACAGGTTGCGCAAGTGGAGCATCGCCAGCAGTAACGGCCTCGATACCTTTCAAGCTCGCTTCGGAGTCCAGCAGAAACTGCCCGGACGCCACAACGCGCTGGCCCGCCTGAAGGCCTCGCAGCACGACCACCTGGCCAGCACTTTCCTGGCCGAGCACTACTTCCACCGGCCGGAATCGACCTCCGTCTTCTGACACCATTACGAGATCGCGTTTCCCCGTCCGAATGATCGCCTCGGCTGGCACCAGTAGGCTGTCATCCTGTTGCCCGGACGGATGGAGGGAAACCTGCGCGGTCATGCCTGGGCGCAACCGGCCGCCGGGGTTGGGCAGTTCTATACGAAGCCGCAAGGTGCGGCTTTGCAGATCCGCATCAGCCAGCAATGCGGTCAGCTTGCCGGGAACAGGTTCGCCTGGGAACGCTGCCAGATTCGCCTGCACTGCCTGTCCTTCCTGTAGGCCTTGGGCTTGCGCTTCAGGTACTGCGGCCTCAAGCCAGACGTTCGCGATACCATTGATCTTCGCCAACGTTGCACCCGGTGTCATTGTCATGCCTGGCCGCAATTCCAGAGCCTGAAGGACGCCTGCTGTTGGGGCCAAGAGCGTTACCGAATTCTGGACCCTTCCCGTACGGTCAATCCGGTTGATAAGATCGGCAGGCATACCCGCCAGCAGTAGTCGTTGCCGAGCTGCAGCGCGCAATTCATTGTCCCCAGATCGCTGAAGCGCCAGGTACTCTTCCTGCAAGCCCGCCCATTCAGGCGTCAACACATCTGCCAATGGGGCGCCCTTGGCAACCACGTCGCCTGTAGCGCGGCCATAGGTGCGTTCGACGTAGCCACCGGTACGAGCCTGCAGAACGCTAAAATCCCGCTCATCGAAGGTAAGCACGCCGCTCACCTGGAGGGTTCGAGCAAGCTGCCCTTTCGCTACGGTAGCCAGACGGACCCCCAGGTTTTGTTGGAGCCCCTGTGAAACTTGAACTGCGGGGCTCACCTCAGCAGCGGTGCTTTCCTGGTACTTCGGCACCAGTGGCATGTCCATGAAGGGCGACTTGCCCGGTGCTGGAAAGTGCTGCTGGGGGTACATCGGGTCATACCAATACAGCACCTTCTGTAGCGTTTCAGGGGAGGCAGTGGACACCTGCCCACGCTTTGCTAGCTGATAGCCAACGCCACCGCCGATAGCCAACGCGGCCAATACCACAAGGCTGATAGTTGAATTTCTCATGCGCGCACCTCTCCATACGCGAAGTGCAGCCGTGCAGCTGTCGCGGCCAACTGTCCTTGCAGATCGATGTCTTGCAGTCGTGTTTCAACCCGCTGACGTCGAGCGGTGAGAACCTCACTTAAGGGTGATTTACCGGCTCGATAGTCAGCAAGGGCGAGGCGGACTCGATCCTCCGCTAGCGGTAACAATGTTTCACGGCTGCGCTGCACTGCTCGCTGCAATCGCTGGTAATCCGCAAGATCTGTCTCCAGCTGCGCTTTATGCTCACGCAATGCCGCTTCCTGTTCGTCCTCCAGTTGCCGGACTTGTGCGCGACGTGCCGCGATCATCGGGTCCTGCCGTGAGCCAGCGAACAAGGGCAGTTGGAAACTTACCTGCAGGCTCACCATATTGCTGAATTCAGGCCCGCGCCGCTGGTAATCCACCTGCCACCCCCAGTCCGACTTCTTTTCTGCCAAGGCTTGGTGCACTTGAGCTTGTGCTTCCCGCGTAAGGGCGTTGTAGGTCGCCAATTCTGGATGTGCATGTATAGCGTGTAGATAGTCCGGCGCGCTCACTGGCCAGCGCGGAAATGCTTGAGCTTGCGGATCAGCATCCTCTCCAATCCATCGCTTGAGTGCAGCCCGTGCCTGAGCGGCCTGTGTGAGCAGAACATCTTTTTGCTCATCGAGTTGCGCAGCTTCCTGGTCAGGAGCAAGTGCGTCGGCCGTCGCGCCGGTACCGCCGGCCAGGCGTGCGCGGATTGCTGCGGCCAACAGACGGTTTTCTTTGTAGAAGTCCTCAAACTGCTGCAGTTTCCGTTGAACGGTGTACGCCGCGACCCAAGCTTGGGCTGTGGCAGCACGCACTTTTAAGCGCTCGAACACCGCCTCTGCATCGGCTCGCTCAACGCTCGCTCGTGCCGTCTCAACTCGTGCCTCCCGCTTGTCCCGGTTTGGTACTTCCTGGGAGAGGCCGACAACCTGCATCGTCATGAAATCGCGGTTCATGCTCCAACGATCACTGCCGTCAACAGGAAGGTTCTGCACTCCTAGGTTGAGACGTGGATCAGGCAGCTCGCCTGCTGGGATCACAGCGTGTCGAGCGGCCGTCATTTGCTCTTGCCTGGCCTGGAGGATGGGGGCATTGCGTTCGGCAAGTTGAAGCGCTTCCTCCAGAGACAACGGTGTAGCCTGAGCCGGTAACGTCGACAACAGGCTGATCAGAGCGGCCAGACATGCCATCCCTAATCGGTAACGTGGGGGAGTCATGGAAATGATTCCTCAAAAAATCAGCGCGCAAGCGCATGCCATCATCCGGCTGCAAAACAGGACGATGGGGTGAATTTAAGAGGTAATCAGGCGCGGGGTGGCCGCCAAGGGTCAGGAGGCGCCCTGTTTACGAGGCTCACCGCATAGGTATCTACTGGCCTAGGCGCAGAATAGGTGAGCGTGGGGTTAATTATTTCGACCTGAACTGTGCTCGCGGTTCTACACTCCTGGCCCACTTTGCAGGCTTTGGAGTGGTCGGCAGCTGATCCTGGATCAGTATCCTGGCAACAATCGTGATCCATCCCCGCCATCATCTCCATCCCCATGGTTTGCATGGGGCATGGTTCAATGGCTGAGTCGACTCCCGCCATGCCGTTGAGAGGAAGCGATGCGATTAGAAGCAGGATGGTGAACAGTCGTAGGAGCCGGTTCATGATGGCCGAGTATAGGTTACACGCATGAAATGAGCATTAAGCCGTTTGAGGCTTGGAAGTGGATTGTTTGGCGTGCGGCAGAGCGATGTGAAAACTCGTCACGCCGTCAGCGGAGGTACACCAAATTCGCCCACCATGAGCCTCGATGATCGAACGCGTTATGGCCAGACCCAAGCCGGCGTTGCTTGGGCTTCCTTCCCGCCTTGCAGGGTCAGCGCGATAGAACCGGTCGAAGATTTTGTTGATATGTTCCGGATCAATCGTGGCCCCATTGTTCTGGACGGACAGGTTCACTTGATCAGCCGCCTCGACAATCCGGACGGCGATATCGTGGCCTTCGGGGGTATAGCGCAAAGCGTTGGATAGAATGTTGGAAACCGCCCGGTCAATCATTAGCCGGTCACCACGGATCGTACCTTCGCCTTGAAGGGCAAGCCGAATGCTTCGGTCTTCGGCTGCAAGCTGGTAGTACTCAATCAGTCTGGACACTAGCCCGACCAGATCGATATCAACCTGCTCGGGGATGATCAAGCCGTTATCAGCTTTTGCCAGGAACAGCATGTCATCGATCATGCGCGACATGCGCTTGAGGTCTTCAAGATTGGAGTAGAGGTTGTCTTCGTAGGCATCGAGGTCGCGTTTTTTGGTCAGAACGACTTCGGTATGCGTCAGAAGATTACTTACCGGAGTCCGCAGCTCATGTGCGATGTCGGCTGAGAAGTTTGATAGCCGGACGAACGCGTCTTCCAGGCGTGCAAGCATTCCGTTGAAGGAGAGGATCAGCTCCTGCAATTCAAGCGGCACGGGCTCCAATGGAATTCGCTCGCGAAGGGACCGGGCAGACATGGATGTCGCCACCTTGGTGATCTGCCCAACCGGCCGAAGACCGCTCTTGGCCACGATCCACCCCAATCCTGCACTAACCAGAGCGCTGATGACCAAGCCAATGCCGAACCACCATTGCAGCGTCTTGAAAAAGTGGGCATGGCTGGTGACATCCAGCATCAACATGACTGTTACCGGCGCCTGCGCCTGCGCTATAGCCAGTTGAGAGGTAATCCCCCGGAAGTTCCGCGAGTCGATTTGCCAGTCCCAAACGGCGCCAGAAGAGGCCTGCTTAAAGCGCTCAGGGATGCGGGATGCCTTGGAGTCCGAGAACAGGACAGTACCGTCAGCATCAAGAATCTCCGCAGAAAGGTCCTGATGAGCCCCCAACAAAGCACGCAGTTGAGGCTCCTGATCCTCAAGTTCATCACGTGCTGCTGAAAGTGAAAGGATGTGCCGGGTGGATTCGAGTTTCTCGGCCAGGGCTTGCTCATCCAGCATCTGGAAATGGTGCTGACTGAGCATGTAGAAGCTCACGCCGGCAACGACCAATACGGCGATGACCGCGAACATGAACATGAGGGTAAGGCGTTTAACGAGCGACGATTGGGCGCGCATTACTCGGGAACATCCATCAGATAGCCCATGCCACGAACTGTATGTATGAGCTTGGGGGCGAAATCGTCATCAATCTTGGCCCGCAACCTACGAACAGCAACCTCGATCACGTTAGTGTCGCTGTCGAAGTTCATATCCCACACCTGCGATGCGATCAGGGACTTCGGCAGTACCTCGCCGCGTCGGCGCATGAGTAGTTCCAGTAAGGAGAACTCCTTGGCTGTGAGGTCGATCCGCTTGCCATTTCGGGTGGCCCGGCGCTTAAGCAGGTCTACCTCCAGGTCAGCCATCTTCATAGTGGTCTGAGCATAGCCACTGCTGCCTCTTCGCAGCAAAGTGCGCACACGCGCTAGCAGTTCCGAGAATGCAAAGGGTTTGACCAGGTAATCGTCAGCCCCGAGTTCTAACCCTTTCACGCGATCGTCCACGCCATCACGGGCCGTCAAAAACAAGACTGGGACCTCTTTCCCTGCCGCACGTACCATCCGCAGCACCTCCCAGCCGTCTAGCCCCGGCATCATTACATCAAGAATCAGCAGGTCATACGCCTCGCTCAAAGCGTATTGCAGCGCGTCGGTCCCTGTGACCACACGATCGACGGTAAAGCCTGCCTCCGTCAGCCCTTGCTGCAGGTAGGCCCCGATTTTTGGCTCATCTTCGGCTACGAGTAATTTCATCTGCTGCGCCCCCTTGGATGCCCTTCAGTGTGCAGCAAAAAAGGCACCCAACCAGAAGCTGACGGAAAAGTAATGTCGGGCTCAGCTTGCTGACAGTGCCGGGTAGCTAGCTTGAGCACTGTGAACGGCGCCAATCAGGCGAAACTGACCCTTAGAGGAAACGCAAATGAACATGATCAAAGCGATTGTGATGGTAGTCACCTTCGGCATGGCGAGCCTCGCCCTGGCTGAAGGCGGCGCGGATCGCACCTTCGCCAGGATGGAAGCTGCACGTGCATCTTCCATGCAGGCTTACCAGGTTGCTCAGGAGAAAAAAGCAGAGGCTCCTGTTACCGCCCAAAGCCAAAAGCACCCCGGCCACGAGAGCTGCTGAGCTTAGCTTACAGAAATGTAATCACCCCGGAATCTGAACTATGTCAGCTTTCGGGGTATTGCCTCCCGCAATCCTTGTGCTTTGGCGAAAGTCTACGAGGCTTGGGGGAGCTCAATTGAAACCAGATGGCTGCGGATCCCGCAGTCTGGATATCAGCGATCTACCTGATTGGACGCAACGGCATGCAAAGCAAAACCACGAGACGTTCATTCGTCAAAGGCCTGGCTGCTACCGGACTACTGGGTGGGCTGGGCATGTGGCGCGCGCCGGTCTGGGCCGTAACCAGCCCTGGCCAGCCTAACGTACTGACCGGCACCGATTTTGACCTGTACATCGGGGAGCTCCCGGTGAACATTACCGGGGCAGCTCGAACGGCGATGGCCATCAACGGTTCGCTGCCAGGACCAATACTCCGTTGGCGCGAAGGCGACACGGTCACGCTACGGGTTCGCAACCGCTTGAAGCAGGACACGTCCATCCACTGGCACGGCATCATCCTGCCGGCGAATATGGACGGCGTGCCGGGTCTAAGCTTCCATGGCATCGCTCCCGACGGCATGTACGAGTACAAGTTCAAGGTCCACCAGAACGGCACCTACTGGTACCACAGCCATTCGGGCTTCCAGGAGCAGGTCGGTGTTTACGGTGCGCTGGTGATTGATGCCAAGGATCCAGAGCCTTTCACCTACGATCGTGACTATGTCGTCATGCTGAGTGATTGGACCGACGAAGACCCGGCGCGGGTTATGTCCAAGCTCAAAAAACAGTCGGACTATTACAACTTCCACAAGCGCACCGTTGGCGACTTCGTCGACGACGTGAGCGAGAAAGGTTGGTCTGCTGCTGTGGCCGATCGAAAGATGTGGGCCGAGATGAAGATGAGCCCAACCGATCTCGCTGACGTGAGCGGGCACACCTACACCTACCTCATGAACGGCCAGGCGCCAAATGGGAACTGGACGGGAATCTTCAAGCCAGGGGAGAAAATCCGGCTTCGCTTTATCAATGGCTCGGCGATGACCTATTTCGACGTGCGGATCCCCGGCTTGAAAATGACGGTTGTCGCAGCCGACGGTCAGTACGTTAAGCCAGTGTCGATCGATGAATTCCGGATTGCCGTTGCTGAAACCTACGATGTCATTGTCGAGCCTGAAAACGAGCAGGCTTACACCATCTTTGCTCAATCCATGGATCGCACCGGCTATTCAAGGGGTACCTTGGCTGTCCGTGAGGGCCTGCAGGCACCGGTGCCGGCTGTAGATCCAAGGCCTCTCATCTCCATGAGTGATATGGGGATGGACCACGGCAGCATGGGTGGCATGGATCACGGCAGCATGGCCGGTATGGACCACAGCAAGATGGCTGGCATGGACCACGGCAGCATGGCCGGTATGGACCATAGCAAGATGGCTGGCATGGACCACGGCAGCATGGCCGGTATGGACCATAGCAAGATGGCTGGCATGGACCACGGCAGCATGGCCGGTATGGACCATAGCAAGATGGCTGGCATGGACCACGGCAGCATGGCCGGTATGGACCATAGCAAGATGGCTGGCATGGACCACGGCAACATGACCGGTATGGACCAAAGCAATATGGCCGCCAGCGGTGCCATGCAGAACCATCCCGCCTCCGAAACAAACAACCCTCTGGTCGATATGCAGACCATGACCCCTACGCCAAAGCTGAGCGATCCGGGGATCGGGCTTCGCGATAACGGGCGTCGGGTTCTCACGTATTCGGATTTGCGTAGCACCTTCATCGACCCTGACGGCCGGGAACCTGGCCGGACAATCGAACTGCACCTTACCGGGCATATGGAAAAGTTCGCTTGGTCCTTCGATGGGATCAAGTTTTCTGACGCAGAGCCGCTGCGGCTCAAGTACGGCGAGCGCCTGCGTATTACCTTGGTCAACGACACCATGATGACTCACCCCATCCATCTGCACGGCATGTGGAGTGACCTGGAGGATGAGGACGGCAATTTCATGGTGCGAAAACACACGATCGATATGCCGCCTGGCTCGAAACGAAGCTATCGCGTAACCGCAGATGCACTCGGGCGCTGGGCCTATCACTGTCACCTCATGTACCACATGGAGATGGGCATGTTCCGAGAAGTCCGCGTGGACGAATGAACTGGAGATACGAGATGAGCAAACCAATGAAACGAAGCGCCTTTTTCCTCTCTGCCGCGATGGTTGGCCTGCTCGCGGTGTACGCCCCGTCTTCCTGGTCCAGTGACAACCATGATCAGCACTCTCAAAAGTCGTCCAACGCGGCGCAATCGAACGGCTCGAAGAGCAAGCAAGCCCAGGGCATGAACCATGAAGGCATGGATCACGGCTCCATGAAAGGCATGGATCATGGCTCTATGGAGGGCATGGATCATGGTTCCATGGAAGGAATGGATCACAGCAAAATGATGGAATCGCATGGCAGCGACAAAGCTAAGGCAGGGAAAAATGGCCAATAGCGTTGCACGACCATCGCTGCTGGCATTCGCCGTTTCTTTAGGTGTGCTGGGCGTTTCGCCCAGCTTCGCCGCTGAAATGGATCATTCCGGAATGGACCACTCGGCAATGGGCCACGGTGCCATGCAGATGGACCACGCCTCATCACAGGCTGCGATGCCGGGCATGGACCACAGCCAGATGGGCGCGAGCAAGCAACCCACGCAACCTGCACCCGTTGATCACAGCAAAATGGGCCATGGCCAGCCCAAAGCGAAACCCGCCTCGATGGACCACAGCAAGATGGACCATGGAAGCATGAAAGGCATGGATCACGGGTCCATGGAAGGCATGGATCATGGCGCGATGGGTCATTCCACGATGGGAAACGGGAACGCTGATTCGCCGACCCCGACCAGCCGTACGCCAATCCCGGTGCTGACTGATGCCGACCGGCAGGCTGCCTTCCCCCCGCTTGACGGGCACAAAATGGATGACAGCGGGTTCAACAGCTTTTTCTTGCTAGACCAACTGGAATACCAAGATGCCGATGAAGGTAGCACGCTTGCTTGGGATGCATCCGGCTGGGTGGGCGGCGATATCAATAGGCTCTGGATTCGCTCGGAAGGTGAACGAACCAATGGTGTGACTGAAGATGCTGAGCTGCAGCTCCTCTATGGCCGCTCGGTAAGCCCGTGGTGGGATGTTGTCGCCGGCGTCCGGCAGGATTTCAAACCGGAGGATCCGCAGACCTGGGCTGCGTTCGGTATTCAGGGCCTGGCCCTGTATGACTTCGAAGCTGAAGCCACCGCCTTTATCGGCGAGAACGGTCAAACCGCTGCCCGTCTGGAGGGCGAGTACGACATCTTGCTAACCAATCGTTTAATTCTTCAGCCAACCGCTGAGGCCAACTTTTATGGCAAGAACGACCCGGAACGCGGCGTCGGCTCTGGCCTGGCAAACACCGAAGTCGGGCTGCGGTTACGGTACGAGATTGTTCGCCAGTTCGCGCCATACATAGGTGTCACCTGGAGCCGTTCCTACGGCAAAACCGCCGATTTCATTCGGGATGAAGGCGGGGACGTGGACGAAGCTCGTTTTGTGGCCGGTATTCGGATGTGGTTTTGAGAACTCAACATGAAAAAAACAATTACAACGCTGGTGGCGGCAGGTGCTGTTACTAGCGCAGCAGTGCTAGGTGCTGCTTACTTCGGTCTCGTGAACGTTGGTGCGGACGACCCACACTTCCCCGCTGTGCATGCGTTTTTGGCCATGGCGCGGGATCGCTCGATTGAAGTCCGAGCAAGCGACATTGAGGTGCCAAACCTTAAAGATCCTGCTCTCATCCAAGCAGGGGCAGGCAACTACAACGCCATGTGTATCGGTTGCCACCTCGCGCCAGGGGTGGAGAAAACTGAACTCAGCCAAGCCCTATACCCATCCCCACCAAACCTCACCGAGATAGGTGTAAGCGGTGACCCTGCTGCTGCGTTTTGGACCATCAAGCACGGTATCAAAGCGACAGGCATGCCAGCCTGGGGTAAGAGCATGGACGACCAGTACATCTGGGGAATCGTCGCGTTCCTGGACCAGCTACCGCAACTCAATGCTGAGCAGTACCAGATGATGGTCGCTTCCAGTGGTGGTCACCAACATGGCGGTGGCGAAAGCGATATGCATAACCATGAAGGCCAACACGGTGGTGCGAAATCAGGTCATGGAAATCATGATGATTCCGCAGCAAACGGCGTGGCTGAGGAAAGTCATGATCATGGCAGTTCGCATTCGGAGTCTTCATCAGTAGCGGAGCACCACGGTGAACACGAGTCCGGCGAGGCGCACTCGGACCACCACACAGGTTCTACTCCCAAAACCCATGTGCACAAAGACGGGAAGGAGCACACTCATGACAAGTAAGCGCCGCTTCCTCGGTTTAAGTACCGCAGCGTCACTTCTAATCGCCTCAGCCGCCTTTGCTGCGGAGCCCCTGACTATCGATGTGCACCGGGACGCTAATTGCGGTTGCTGTAAGAAATGGATAGCGCACTTGGAGGCAAACGGCTTCAAGGTCGTCGACCACGTTGAAACGGACATGAGGGCGGTGAAGCAAGAGCTAGGAGTAGCTCCGAGGCTGGCTTCGTGTCACACCGCGGTTATCGATGGCAAGTTTGTGGAAGGTCACGTCCCCGCAGCCCAGGTGCAGGAGCTCATAAAGCGCAACGACCTGGCAGGCGTCGCGGTACCTGGCATGCCCGCTGGCTCACCAGGTATGGAGGTTGATGGCATGAAACACGCCTATCAAGTCATCGGCCTCACCAAGAGTGGGGACGATCAAGTAGTTGCCAGTTATCCTGACACGTAATGCAAGATGCCCCGGGGGAAGGGCTTCTGCCGGCCAGCCGACCAGCTGCAGCGCTGGTCGTGGTCAGCTTACTCCAAGACTTACCCTGTCCCTTCGGTCAGTTTTGACCTCTACAGTTAATTCCAGCAGAGCGATATTCGAGGATTTTCAACTCACCTGTTGAGTCCTCGTAATTCATCTGTGTCGGCATCACGTCGCAGCTACCTTTGAGCGAAGTCATACTGATAACTCTCGCCACATCCAGTTTCATTCCGTAGCGATAATGGATCACTTCAGGTGGTTTTTTTCCATTGGCAGCGGCGTAGGCACGCATTGCTTGCTCATTTGCCTGAATCATCTTTCCGTGTAAGCGATCAGATCCTCCTTCAGCTAAAGCAGATGAGGAGGCGATTACGAGCATGAGGGCGGCAATGCTTTTAGCGGTGTTCATTTCTGTTACTCCATGAAGACATGAGTGAAGCTTACCGACTGGGAGCTGTCATCCACGTGATCCAGGAATTACATGTTTGTAAGCAGGCTATCGATAATGATGGCTCTGAATACACGTGAAAGCCGCGTCGTTTCAGGCTGCGACAGTTTTAATTCTCTAGCGAATCAGTCTGAACCGGCGTTTTGGGTGATTGCGACAGTTTTGCGTTTCCTCTCCAAATGGCTGCAGGCCGCGAAAGACGGGACCCTCTAGCGACAGTTTTAATTCTCTAAATCCACCACCCGCAGAAAATTTCGTCACGCCCCAGAATGGGAATTTGCATTCGGGGCGCACCACGATTCATCTCGTGCCAGAAGCCGCCTGCAGTGCAATCAATTGGCGAGCCAAGACTCGACTACCTCAGCGCCATACTCGTTTTTCCAGGCCTTAAGCGTACGCTGATTACCACCCTTGGTCTCAACAACCTCTCCGCTGTGTGGATTCTTGTAGACCTTCACTTCGCGTGGTTTCCGAGAGGTTTTTGGGGCCATATCAGTGGAAGCCACCGCTTGCGGATCGAGGATCAGCACCACTTGGCGCAGGCCGTAGCCATACTCGTTGAGCAAACTGCGCAGCTTCGTTTCAAATTCCATTTCCTGCTTCAGGGCAGAGTCATTTTTCAGCGCTTCCAGCTCCGCCAGTTGGGCTGCGAGCTGTTGTTCGAGCAGGCGGAATTCAGCGAGACGGGACATAAGATTCTCCAAAATGGGTTCGATGATTTTAGCAATCAAGAAAGAAAGCGTGCTAACTATCTTGATCCCACATGCCTGAATCGGCAATCACGAGGCTGAGCGATCGGTGTGGATAAAAACGTGATGGCTTCAGGATCGTCGATCTGGGCGGCTTCACTTGCGAGGTAATCGATCAGCTTTTTGCTTCTTACCCAAACGTACTGCCGGCAAGCCGCGTTTGGAATGGATGGCCCCGCAACGGGGCGAAACCTGGCCTCCCAAAGGTGCTTGAACGCCTCCCTGGTCGACTTCCCCAAATACACCGCAATCTCCGGTCCCAAGATATAGCCACGCCTGAATCTGTCGATGGCTTGAGGCTTAACCATCAATTGCGTACGCCGGCCTCGTTCGACAGCAGTGCTCCATAGCAGACCCAGTCGAACGAACGCGTATGCGCATTGTTCTTTGACGCCTAACAGCGCAGCAGCCTTGACTACCGACAGGCCGGGAAAGACCGGACTCTTGTTCTCAGCTCGGGCTTGTTGCCACGCTGCAAAATCTTGCGGCTTGAGTAACCACGCCCCTACCGCAACCGAGCCATTCTCAGCTGGGCCGTAAGCGCGAAGTTCACCTGCACGTATTGCCTGAACCAACTCGACCAACCCACCCCCCTTGGGCAGAGAATGCTTGGCCAAGTAGTTGATCGACACCAGGCTCTGGTCAGAGCTGGTAGGCAGCTTCTCATCAATCAATTCGTTGATCGAGCGGCAGTCAATCAGCCACCTTTCGCCTGGGCGCGGTTCTCCACCAAAGAACTGGAGGGTACCACCAGCTAGCAGCTGCCTAACCCGATTGCGACAGAGGCTTAGCAAAGTCGAGGTTTCTTTCATATCAGCCACGCCCTGGAGATGCTGCGAGATTGCCTTCAAATGATCCAGGTCCACGACCGTAAAGACTCGATCTTCATGGACCTTCTCCCGATAGGCGATTTGTCCCTCCTGATGAAGGCGTTTTATGACTGATACCCCGAGACCACAAGCTTCAGCAGCAGAATCGAACGACACCCAACGATGTCTCTCAATCGTCTCCTCACTCAAATTGCGATTTCGCTTCGCTAACGGTGCTTCCCACGCATGCTGCAGAAATGATTCGAACTCTCGACGAAGAAAGTCAAAACAAGAGTCATCCAGATCACGGTGGATGTCGTGGTATATCGGGCCGAACGATCTGCTGAGCGTCCAATGTTCGTTATCGGAATGGACTGCCTTGAGGCCACTCAGCAGTTCTCTGAATGCGAGAGGCCAGTTCATGAGAACCACGCCCGCCGCGTTTGCCATAAGCCGCGATATCTCTAGCGAACCCGAATCAGCAACCTTCAGCGGCTGGGTTCTTTCCGTAGGCAAACTTCTGACAGCGAGACGCGATGACAACTCGTGAAACTGTTCGTAGGTGAGGGCCGCCAATCCCGCGTCAGCTGGCAACGAGTCGGCGTAAAACCTATCTTCAAAGCCAGAGGTGAGCCAGGCGGCCGTATCACTCGCCGGCGCGATCTCAAAATTGGTCCCACTCAATGAGGTGCCACACGCTTGGCAACTATTCGCACTCATTGCGCTTGGATCGGTTTCCTTCAGACAGTTGGGGCACCGCCCGTGGAGTTCAGTGCCGTGGACAGAACACGTCGTAACCAGGGTCAAGCCCCAGCTTTCTCTCCAATAACCGGCTTCGCCCAAACAGATCGGACAGTAACGAGCGTGATGAGTCGTCCATAACTTGACCCCCTTGGGCCTTGGATCACGAAACTCAGCAGATACCGCAGGCCAGCTCAGTGGTCCTTCCATCATCTGCAGCCAGTCCGCAACATCGGTCTCGTCGGCTCGTGCAAAGGCGGTGAGCAGTTCCTTTCTGGGTAATCCGTTGGCTTTCGCCAGGCGCTGCAGGTACCCCAAAAGACTTTCGTCTTGGTGTGGTCGTGGGTTGATTAAAAGACCAAACATTCCTACACATCCATGAAATCGAAGACATAAAAATCAGGGGAGTAGAGCCGGGCCGATAAGCCCGGCCCTTGGCCGTCAGGTACTGCTCTCTTCGAACGTCTCAAACGGCTCCCGCTTCCCGAACAGAGGCTGGAAATTGAAGCTCGCACTGAAGGGGTTTCGATCCTCGGTGGCGTAGCTCCAAACCTCGTCTTCAAAAGCCTGGGCCAGCACAGGAAGTTCAATCCCGACAAGGTCCTGGACTTGAACCAGCCAAACAGCCCTGTCCACAATCTTGATGAGGTAGTCGATCAATCCATAGGAAGCCAGGTAGAAGCGTTTAATCATCGCTGGCTCTACAAAACTGATGGTTTGAACAGGCAGTTCGCCCTCGATTGCCTGCAACAACATCACGAAATGAAGAGACGTATTAGCGGAGAAGGTGAAGCGATCGTATGCCACCGTGGCCGAAAACCTGCGTCGCAGTTGCTCGTTTGCTAGCAGGAGATTTTCGGTGCGCTTCAGCCCAATCAGAACAAACGCGATACTGGTTTCATTCATCAGACTCTTGATCCAGTCTGCTGCCTCATACGCACCATTACGACGATAATCGACCAGGTGCTGCGCCTCATCGAGGACCAACATCTCCACGCCAAGGTTCTTCAGCAGCAGGACTACTCGCGCAAATTTAACCTCTGCCGAATGTCCTCGTGCCTCTGCGAAGGGATCCTTCAGCTCTGCCAAAATGGCTGCTGCCAGGTTCTTTTTGGTTGGAGACGAAGGCATCTCGACGAACAGAACTGTCCGCTTCTGTGGGTCATGGCTCTCCAATTCCTCCAATGACCGAATGTACTCCTTGACCAATGTGCTCTTGCCCACTCCGCTTGGACCTTGGATCAGCAACCCTTTACTTGCTCTGGTACGCCGACTATCGCCGTGGATATCGCCTAGTCGCGTCAACGCTCGCTCGACTTGAGGGCTGTGAATAAAACGATCGCGGAGCGTAAAGCTGTATTCACCATGCTCGTAGCATTCGTACAGATTGATGGCGTTCATGGCTTAGAACTCCCAGCAGGGCGACGAACCGAGACCTTGAAGGCTGCTGGCGGAATGTTAGGAATAGAGTCACCGGTCCATTCCACTTCAGCGAGTACCTTGGGTGGAGGCGTGCTTTCGGTCACTCGACCCTCCTTGTCGATTTTCGCTATGGCAGCTGCGCGTCGTTTTCTGAGCGTCTGCGAACGGCGGGCCTCGTCTGCATCTTCCATAATTTCCTGGTAGCACCTGTGCGTAGCCTCGAAGCTAGGCTGCTCATTATATTTTTCTCGCAGCGCTTTCTCGGCAGCCTTCCACACCTCCCTGCTCTTACCGGCCATTCGCTCATCTTTGGCGGGCACTTTGAAGAACAAGTTTCTGAAGCGGTCGTGAACCCAAACGTGCCCGGCTTCGTCTCGATAGCGGACGTTTACCTTTTCTCCGTCTGCCAAACGCATACGGAGCTCAGCAAGTTCCGTAGAGTGGTAGCCCACTTTGGCAACCTCGATGCCGTAATGGTGAACCTTCACCGAGGCCCGCTTGGCCAGAATGCACTCCAACGAGTCCAGGTCGACGGGAAGGCTGATGACATGGTTCGCCTCGCTAGTCCCCCAGACTTGAGCCGGTGTTCTGTTGTCCAGCCCCCGATGAGGAGTCTGGTGGTAACCATCGACGATCCATTTCACTACCACCGCCTCCAATTGAGGGAGCGTGAAACATGCATTCTTCTCCGAGTCGTAATCGCCACGCTGCTGGATATTCGAGAAGGTGGTACCCGGGAGGTTGTGGATAAGCCCCAGGTTCTGTGTGCTGAAAAAGCGTTCGACGGCACCTTTCCTTTGAGGGGCCCTTGAAGCGGGATACATGATCTCGATACCCAACTCGTTGAATCCCATGATGAGATCGCCCGCGTGAAATTCCGCTGCGTTGTCTGGGACTATTCGAGCCGGCAGCCCACGTGCCCACCATTCATTTCTCACTTTCGGAAAGCGCTTCAGCAATTCGGCTTTTGGACGGATTGAGCGTTCGATCACACGAAGCACGGTTTCCGTATTTGGCGCCGACAGGTGGAGCAAATATCCCATCACCATTCGAGAGAAGCGGTCGAGGACGATCGTCAGATAGGGGCGCCCAATGCACAGCCCCGAGGTTTCATCCACAAGCTGGACGTCCAACAAGGTGTGATCAATTTCCCAACGTTCCAAAATCTCATGGACACGTAGGACACCCGCCGCAACACGGTGCTTCTTGTCTGCTGCGTGTTTTCCGAGCCTCTCCTTATCCACAAGGTACGGATCCAGCTTGGCGATGTACCTTCGGACAGTCATTCCGCTTGGGATCTTGAGCTGATCCGAAGGCAAACGACTTTTGTTCCTCTCTTTTATCTGATCCTCGAATTCTGAAACGACCACGCTGACCGCTGGAATCGTATCCTGCAGGTAGGTTTTATTAATCACCCCTTCAAGAATAACTTCGAGCTCTCCCTGTATCGCGGCAGCCCGACCCTTTTTGGCATGCTGAGGGATAAGCTTTACTACGTTCTGGCCAATGTATTTGGCTGCCCAACGTCGAATAGTGGAAACCGAGGGTGCGCACGCATCCCCAATCTTTTTGGCGATATCTCTAAGCTTCTTGATCATGTCTTCGTCACCCGGTAGCTTGTATTTACCGCGCTTAGTTAGGTCGTCCAGATACTTGCGTCGACGCAATGCCTCATCTCCATGTTTTTTGGGGAAGCATGAAATATCTGGAGGGACGTTCCGCACATACGGAACCCTCCCAAGGTATGGCTGATCAGCGGAGATCTCGATCTCGCGCTTCTCGTAGGCCTCATAGAACTCCTTCTCGGATAGCTTCGTGGGCTCACCAAGCTCATCGAAAAAGAGCAGCTTCCGGTCAATAAGCCTCTTCTCAAGCACCATCAGTACGCCACGAACGATGACGACCAATTTCACCCTAAGGGAAAAGGTTTGCATGACGGTGCCCCCCTTGCAGGAAGACCGGGGAGTCAGTGTCAATTGACCTATCAAGGTCAATGCCCACCACCCCAAGGCCTAACAAGCGCCAGGCTTTCCCCTCACCAACCACGTAGAGCAGATCTGCAACGGTCATAGGCGGCCATTCGTTGAAGGTCGCCATTACCTCCTCCAACGCCTGATGCGAAAGCTCTGGACCGCGCCGGTGATACATCAGCCTTCTAAGATTGGTAGCCAGGGGTTCAGCTTCAATTAACTTTTCAGTGATCACCGAAAAGTTACGGGCAGTGGCGTTGAAGTAGCGCTCAGCGGCATCCAGTCGCTGCCTGACGCTGGCAATCTTCAGTCGGTCGTGAGGCTTCACTTCAAACCACCACTCGCGCCCATCCGCGAGGAAAACCTGTACGTCTGGGTAATATTTGAAGTAGCCCTGGAGCGATGGAACACGTTCCTCACTGGGCTGCGGGACGTAGCCGATGACCGCAGGAGACAGCTCAAGAAGCCGAAAAAGAGCGCCTTCGAGCTGGGACTCCCAGGGCACAGGCTTTTTATTTTTGAGCGATGGGAAGTAGCCGCGGTAATGGTTGGACCGCCGCGTGACCACCTTTCGTACTGTCATGAAACACCTCCGAAAATCTCGAAACGAGCGCCGACGCTGCGCCAAAAAATCAAGGCGCAGGGCGGGCGAAGTGAGGCCTTTCGACAGGCAACACTGTGCCGTCGAGTAACCTCGCTAAGGTCGAAAAAATGGGAGAGGATTGACAGTCGCTTCGAAAAAGCAGACATTGCGGGTTCTGAGGACGCAAGTCTGCTTCGCTAAGCGCGGTCAGTCCTCTCGGGATTGATCGCGTTTTTCTACATTTTCAGGTCTCCTTTTCTCTCATTGGTCATGACTCTCATGACTGATCAGAATCTAAAGCAATCGGCTTGCTCTCTTTATTTCTAAACGGCCACTTCGTGATCGCTGGAGCAATTTGGATCAGGTCTGAAGCTCTCGCTTCAAACAGCTGATTTGGCTGAAAATCTTCAGTGCAAAGCGGAAAAGTTGGTCATAGATCTTATTCCAACATCCCTTCGAAATCTACAAAAAATCCAAAATGGCAACTTCCACCAAATTCCATTTCCATACTAAATTGTTCAAATTAATACTTAACACGTACGCTTAATTAACTATTAAGGTGTTCAAATATTAGTTTTAAAGTCCTCTCAATCTCTCTGCTGCTCAGATCCGCCCGCCGACCCTCTCAGCACTTCCAGCGCCCCATCAAATCACTTCCTCAAATCCCCCCATCTGCATCATTTTCCAATGAGCGGAGTAGGGCGCCCCGGCAGGAATTCCAGGCAAAAAAAAGCCCGCGAAGGCGGGCTTGATGGTGACCGACAGGGGCCATGGTTGAAGCCCGGCCGGTCATCTATTTGTGAAAGCGTGCAGCTTTTCTGTGAACCTACACGCAGATCAGAAGTCCAGGTTGGACACCGACAGCGCGTTGCTTTCGATGAAGTCGCGACGCGGTTCGACCGCATCCCCCATCAGGGTGTTGAACAGCTGATCGGCGGCGATGGCGTCCTCGATGGTCACCTTGAGCATGCGGCGCACGGTCGGGTCCATGGTGGTTTCCCACAGCTGGTCCGGGTTCATCTCACCCAGTCCTTTGTATCGCTGGATGGTGTGGCGCTTGGTGCTCTCGTTCATCAGCCAGTCGAGGGCTTCCTTGAACTCGGTGACAGCCTTGCGACGTTCGCCACGCTGCACATAGGCGCCGTCGCCCAGCAAGGTACCCAGCTTTTCACCCAGGGCAACGACTGTCTTGTAGTCATTGCTACCGAAGAAGTCACGGTTGAAGGTGACATAGCTGGCCAAACCATGGGAGGTCGTTTCAACGACAGGCAGCCAGAGGTTGCGCTCCTTGTCCTCGTGCAAGTCGGCCTTGTAAGCCAGACCAGAACGCTGGCTATTATCCAGACGCTGCTGGAACGCCTTCAGCCAAATGTCCATCTGCGCCTTATCGGCCAGTTGCTCGAGGGAAACCTTTGGCAGGTAGATGAAGTGCTCGGTCAGCTCTTCCGGGTACAGGCGCGAAAGACGCTTGAGGGTTTTCATCACCGCGCGGAATTCGTTGACCAGCGCCTCGAGCTGCACGCCGGAAACGGCTGGCGCGGACTCGTCCAGGTGCAGGCTGGCATCTTCCAGGGCCGACTGGGTCATGTATTCTTCCATGGCCTCGTCGTCCTTGATGTACTGCTCCTGCTTACCTTTCTTCACCTTGTACAGCGGCGGCTGGGCGATATAGATGTAGCCACGCTCGACCAGCTCCGGCAGCTGACGGAAGAAGAAGGTCAGCAGCAGGGTACGGATGTGCGAACCGTCGACGTCAGCATCGGTCATGATGATGATGTTGTGATAACGCAGCTTGTCGATGTTGTACTCTTCACGGCCGATGCCACAACCCAGCGCGGTGATCAGCGTGCCGACCTCCTGGGAAGAGATCATCTTGTCGAAGCGCGCTTTCTCGACGTTGAGGATCTTGCCCTTGAGCGGCAGGATCGCCTGGGTGCGACGGTTGCGGCCTTGCTTGGCCGAACCACCCGCGGAGTCACCCTCCACCAGATACAGTTCGGAAAGGGCAGGGTCCTTCTCCTGGCAGTCGGCCAATTTGCCCGGCAGGCCGGCGATGTCCAGAGCACCTTTGCGGCGAGTCATCTCACGGGCTTTACGCGCCGCTTCACGGGCCCGGGCAGCGTCGATCATCTTGCCGACCACGGCCTTGGCTTCGTTGGGGTTCTCCAACAGGAAGTCGGCGAAGTACTTGTTCATCTCCTGTTCCACGGCAGTCTTCACCTCCGAGGAAACCAGCTTGTCCTTGGTCTGCGAGCTGAACTTAGGATCCGGCACCTTGACCGAGATGATCGCGGTCAGGCCTTCACGGGCGTCATCACCAGTGGTGGCGACCTTGTTTTTCTTCGCCAGGCCTTCCTGCTCGATGTAGCTGTTCAGGCTACGGGTCAGCGAGGAACGGAAGCCGACCAGGTGGGTACCACCGTCGCGCTGGGGAATGTTGTTGGTGAAGCACAGCAGGTTTTCGTTGAAGCTGTCGTTCCACTGCAGGGCGACTTCGACACCCACGCCATCGTCACGCTGGACGTTGAAGTGGAAGACCTGGGAGTTGACCGGGGTCTTGTTGGTGTTCAGGTATTCAACGAATGCGCGCAGGCCGCCTTCGTACTTGAAGAACTCTTCCTTGCCGCTGCGCTCGTCCTTCAGCAGGATGCCGACACCCGAGTTCAGGAACGACAGCTCGCGGATACGCTTGGCGAGAATGTCCCAGCTGAAGTGGATGTTCTTGAAGGTTTCAGCCGAAGGTTTGAAGTGAATGTGGGTACCGGTGGTTTCGCTTTCACCGACCACCGCCATCGGCGCCTGTGGCACGCCATGGACGTAGGTCTGTTCCCAGATCTTGCCGCTACGACGAACGGTGAGCACCAGTTGCTCGGACAGGGCGTTCACCACCGAGACACCTACGCCGTGCAGACCGCCGGATACCTTGTAGGAGTTGTCGTCGAACTTACCGCCGGCGTGCAGCACGGTCATGATGACCTCGGCCGCGGAAACGCCTTCTTCTTTATGCACGTCGACCGGAATACCACGGCCATTGTCACGGACGCTGATGGATTCGTCCGGGTGAATGATGACGGTGATGTCATCGCAGTGCCCGGCCAGGGCTTCGTCGATCGAGTTGTCGACCACCTCGAATACCATGTGGTGCAGGCCGCTGCCGTCATCGGTGTCGCCAATGTACATGCCGGGACGCTTGCGTACGGCATCCAGCCCTTTCAGCACCTTGATGCTGGAGGAGTCGTACGTTTGATTTTCGCTCATGCCTTCACTCCCGATGGTCGTGGGTCTGGGTGATACGGCCTTGTTCCACGTGGAACAAGGCGACTGGCGTTTCCGTCTGCCAGCCTTCCCTCAGAAATTCGTGGTCTACACAGGTGATGAACACCTGGCAGTTCAATTCTTCAAGCAAGCGGCACAGGGCGCGGCGATGCTGCTCGTCCAACTCGGACGGCAGGTCGTCCACCAGATAAATACACTGGCCCCGACGAACCTGGCTGACCAGGTGTCCCTGGGCAATGCGCAAGGCACAGACCACCAGCTTCTGCTGCCCCCGCGAGAGGATGTCGGCCGCGTTGTTCGCGCCCAATCGCAGGCGCAGATCGGCACGTTGTGGCCCGGCCTGGGTATGGCCCATCTGCTGATCGCGAAGGAGAGAGGTTGCGAGGACTTCGTTGAGTTCCCGGTCCTTGTCCCAACCTCGGTAGTAGCTCAGGGTCAGCCCGTCCAGTTCGACCAGCTCGCTCAGGGTACGCTCGAAGACAGGCTTCAAGGCCTTGATGTAGTTGCGACGGTATTCATCTATTTCCGCACTGGCGAGACATAACTCCCGATCCCAGGCGGCTTGCGAAACGGCATCAAGTGTACCATGCCGCAGCCATGAGTTCCGCTGCCGCAGGGCTTTCTGCAGGCGCTGCCAAGTCGCCATGAAGCGAGGTTCCACGTGGAACACGCCCCAATCGAGGAACTGCCGGCGCACCTTGGGCGCACCTTCGAGCAGGCGGAAACTGTCCGGGTTGATCAGTTGCAGGGGGAGCATCTCGGCCAGTTGCGCGGCGCTGCGCGCATTCTGTCCGTCGATACGAATGGTGAAATCACCCTGCCGCTCCCGTGAAACACCCAGGTTGCTGGTACCGCCTTCGGCCAGTTCGACCTGACCGAACACGGTGCAGGTCGGCTGCTCGTACTGAATCACCGGGTTCAACCGGGTGCTGCGGAACGAACGGGCGAGCCCCAGCAGGTGCACCGCTTCGAGCACGCTGGTCTTGCCGCTGCCGTTGGCGCCGTAAAGGATGTTGATGCGGGGGGAGGGTGAAAGGGTCACCGGGTGCAGATTGCGCACCGCGGTGACCGAGAGACGTCGAAGGGACATGTCGCCTGCTATGGGTTACAGACGCATCGGCATGACAACGTAGGACGAATCGTCATTGCCGGCTTCCTGCAACAGGGCGCTGCTATTGGAGTCGGACAGAATCAGGCGAACCTGTTCGGTGGTCATGACGCCCAGCACATCCAGCAGGTAGCTGACGTTGAAACCGATCTCCAGCGAGCTGCCGTTGTAGTCGACGCTGATCTCTTCTTCCGCTTCTTCCTGTTCCGGGTTGTTGGCCTGGATCTTCAGCTGGCCGGCGGCCAGTTGCAGACGGATGCCGCGGTACTTCTCGTTGGACAGGATCGCGGTACGGCTGAACGCCTCGCGCAGCGCCTGGCGATCACCGATCACCAGCTTGTCGCCGCCCTTGGGCAGGACACGCTCGTAGTCCGGGAACTTGCCGTCGACCAGCTTGGAGGTGAAGGTGAACTCACCGGTGGTGGCGCGAATGTGATGCTGGCCCAGGACGATGCTGACCATGCCTTCCGGATCGGTGAGCAGGCGCGCCAGCTCGAGGATACCCTTGCGTGGCACGATGACCTGGTGACGGTCAGCCTGGCCGATCGGTGCCTGCATGGCGCACAGCGCCAGACGGTGACCGTCGGTGGCGACGGCGCGCAGGGTATCGGTGGACACTTCCAGCAGCATGCCGTTGAGGTAGTAGCGCACATCCTGCTGGGCCATGGCGAAGCTGGTCCGCTCGATCAGGCGGCGCAGCTTGCTCTGTTCCAGGTTGCAGGTCAGCGAGCCCGGGCCTTCTTCCACGGTCGGGAAGTCGTTGGCCGGCAGGGTGGACAGGGTGAAACGGCTGCGGCCGGCCTTGACCAGCAGCTTCTGCTCGTCGACCTTGATGTCGACCAGCACATCGCTGGGCAGGCTCTTGCAGATGTCCATCAGCTTGCGCGCCGGAACGGTGATCTCGCCCGGCTCCGCAGGCTCTTCCAGCTGGACGCGGCCAACCAGTTCGACTTCCAGGTCGGTACCGGTCAACGACAGTTGCTGGCCTTGCACGACCAGCAGGACGTTGGACAGGACCGGCAAGGTCTGGCGGCGCTCGACGACGCCTGCGACCAGTTGCAGGGGTTTCAACAGGGCTTCGCGTTGAATGGTGAAATGCATGGTCTAGTCCCTTGCCTTCAATTAGCTGCGCTGACGGCCATCAGGTCGTCAGCGTGCGCAGCAGGTTCTTGTAGTCCTCGCGGATGTCCGCGTCGGATTCCTTCAATTCGTTGATCTTGCGGCAGGCGTGCAGCACGGTGGTGTGGTCGCGGCCGCCGAACATGTCGCCGATCTCCGGCAGGCTGTGGTTGGTCAGCTCTTTCGACAACGCCATGGCTACCTGGCGTGGACGCGCCACGGAGCGCGACCGTCGCTTGGACAGCAGATCGGAGATCTTGATCTTGTAGTACTCGGCCACGGTGCGCTGGATGTTATCCACACTGACCAGCTTGTCCTGCAGCGCCAGCAGATCCTTGAGCGATTCTCGGATCAGCTCGATGGTGATGTCGCGGCCCATGAAGTGCGAGTGGGCGATCACCCGCTTCAGGGCGCCTTCAAGCTCACGCACGTTGGAGCGGATCCGCTGGGCGATGAAGAACGCGGCATCGTGCGGCAACTCGACCTTGGCCTGGTCGGCCTTCTTCATCAGGATCGCCACGCGGGTTTCCAGCTCCGGCGGCTCGACGGCCACCGTCAGGCCCCAACCGAAGCGGGACTTCAGGCGCTCTTCCAGGCCTTCGATTTCCTTCGGGTAGCGGTCGCTGGTGAGGATCACCTGCTGGCCGCCCTCGAGCAGGGCGTTGAAGGTATGGAAAAACTCTTCCTGGGAACGCTCCTTGCGGGCAAAGAACTGGATGTCATCGATCAGCAACGCATCGACCGAACGGTAGAAACGTTTGAATTCGTTGATCGCGTTCATCTGCAGCGCCTTGACCATGTCGGCAACGAAGCGCTCCGAATGCAGGTAGACCACCTTGGCATTCGGGTTCTTCTTAAGCAGGTGGTTACCCACAGCGTGCATCAAGTGTGTCTTACCCAGGCCGACGCCACCATAAAGGAACAGTGGGTTGTAGCCGTGCTTGGGGTTGTCGGCCACCTGCCATGCCGCGGCGCGAGCCAGTTGGTTCGACTTGCCTTCGACGAAGGTTTCGAAGGTGAAGGTGCGGTTCAGGTAGCTGGTGTGCTTCAGGGCACCCTCGACCTGCACCGTGCGCTGCTCGGTGCGACCGCTGGCAACCGGAGCGCTCGCGATCTCGGCCATGCTGTCGAAGCTGTCACGCGAAGAGGGCTCCTCGACTTCGGCCACCTGCGCCGGCTCCACCACAGGTGCGCTGACAGGCTCGAGTGCGGGCGCCGCCTGCTGTACCTGCGCCTGTTGCGCGAGGGTTGCCGCGACGGCGGCACTGACAGGGGCGTTGGGTGCGGCACGGGCTGCGGAACTGCGCCGGCTGCCTATTAATAAGGAAAGGGCAGGTGCGATACCGCTGCCTTGTTCACCCAGCAGTTCGAGCAGGCGGCCAAGGTACTTTTCATTGACCCAGTCGAGCACGAAGCGGTTGGGCGCATAGACGCGCAACTCGTCGCCTTCGGCTTCGACCTGTAGCGGACGGATCCAGGTGTTGAATTGCTGGGCAGGCAGCTCATCGCGCAGAAGCTCCACGCACTGCTGCCAAAGTTCCACTGACAC